>NZ_JBGTYN010000009.1:0-192474 GCF_041730275.1 Comamonas sp. SY3
CCCGTGTGAAAGTAGGTCATCGTCAGGCTTTTATACTGATCAACCCCTCTGCTCTACCGAGTAGAGGGGTTTTTCTTTTTATCTCGCTGCAGCAGCGGTCTGCAGCTCGCTTGTAGAGGTTGTGATGCAGTTGCAGGATATGTTGTATTCGCAGGGTTTTGGTGTACGCCGCGTGTGCTCCGGCTTGGTGCAGCAAGGCTGGGTGCAGTTGTGGGATGCGCAGGCGAATGAATGGCTGTCCGTCACCGACTCGACCGCCGAGGTGGATCCGGATGGCCTGCGCTTCAAGGTTCAGGGTGTGGAGTGGGAATACCATGCACTTGGCTATGTACTGCTGAACAAGCCTGCGGGTACCGAATGCTCGCAAAAGCCATCGGCCTACCCCAGTATCTACAGCCTGCTGCCGGTGCCATTGCGCACCAGGCCCAACAAGAATGCCATTCAGGGTCTGCAGGCGGTGGGTCGGTTGGACCAGGACACCACCGGCATGCTGCTGCTCAGCGATGATGGCCAGTTTATCCATCGCATGAGCTCGCCCAAAAAGCATGTTCCCAAGCGCTACCAGGTGACGGCCAAGCATGCGGTGACCGAGCAGCAGGTCGAGCGTCTGTTGGCAGGCGTGGTGCTGGATGACGACCCCAAGCCCGTGAAGGCTGCTGCCTGCGTGAAGACGGGCGACAATACCTTGGATCTGACCCTGACCGAAGGCAAGTACCACCAGGTCAAACGCATGTTGGCTGCGGTGGGCAACCGTGTGGAAGGGCTGCACCGGGCCCAGATTGGCGGTCTGGTGCTGACGGACGAGCTCAAGCCGGGTCAGTGGCGCTGGCTCACTGCCGAAGAGCTGGCACTGCTCAAGCCCTGACGGTTTTTGACCTTGTGTGGCTTTGGCGCAAGTTCAACGATTATTTACATCGCCAATCGCCCCCAAGCGGTGCTGCCATTTATCGCAGGCAGCTACACTCGCTGCGTTACTAGTAGGAATCGCTTGTGAAGCCCCTCGTTTTTGTCCGTTCTCTGGTCGCGGTGATGGCCCTTGCAGCCACTGCGGTGCATGCTGCCAACCCGATCCTTGTGCTCAATTCCCTCGATGCCAGCATCAGCGTCATCGATCCGGCGACCTGGAAAGAGGTCAAGCGCATTCCCACCGGCAAAGAGCCGCATCACCTGTACCTAACGCCGGACAGCAAGTCAGTGATCGTGGCCAATGCCACCGGCGATTCGCTGACCTTTGTCGATCCCAAGACAGCGGAGGTGCAGCGCGTGATCCAGGGTATTTCCGATCCCTACCACCTGCGTTTTTCGCCGGACATGAAGTGGTTCGTTACCGCCGCCAATCGTCTCAACCATATCGACATCTACCGTTGGGATGGGCAGGAACCCAAGCTGGCCAAGCGCATAGCGACAGGCAAAACCCCGAGCCACCTGTGGATTGACAGCAAGAGCACAACGATCTACTCGACGATGCAGGACAGCGACGAGCTGGTGGCGATCGACATAGCCACACAGACCCTCAAGTGGCGCACCAAGACGGGGCAGATGCCGGCCGATCTGTATGGGAGCCCGGACGATAAATTCGTGTTCATTGCGCTCACCGGCAGTGACGGCGTTCAGGTGTTCGACGTCAGTGGCGCCGAGCCCCGGCTGGTCAATACGATCAAGACCGACAAGGGTGCGCACGCCTTCCGCGCGACCGGCGATGGCCGCCATCTTTTCGTCAGCAACCGGGTGGCCAATACCATCAGCAAGCTCGACATGGTGAGCCAGAAGGTGGTCGACCGCTACCCTGGACCCAGCGGTCCCGATTGCATGGATGTGAGCCCGGACGGCCGCTATATCTACCTCAGTTCGCGCTGGGCAGGCAAGATGAGTGTGATCGACACGGTTGAGCGCAAGGTGGTCAACCAGGTCAAGGTAGGCAAATCGCCGCACGGCATCTGGGTGCTGGACCACGCACCGCGCTAGTGCATCGTTGAGTCAGCCGCAGAGGGAATAGCCACGCTATGCGCAGCACATTTTTCTGGCTTCTGGCCGCCCATTTGGGCAGCGCCGTTGCCTTTGCCCAGCCTGCTGCTTCAGCGCCCGTTGCAGCGGTCGCTGCGGGAGCGCGTTGCAGCAAGCCCGTCTATCTGACCTTGGACACTGGCCACATGGGGGTAGCCAACCAGATCGCCGAGGTTCTGCACAAGACGCAGGTCAAGGTCACCTTCTTTGCGGCCAATGAACGCACCAAGGAGGGCGATGGCAGCCTGGGTGACCACTGGGCGCCCTGGTGGCGTGCGCGCGCCGCAGAAGGCCATGCCTTTGCCTCCCACACCTGGGACCACACCTACTGGCGTGGCGATGTCAAAGTGCCGGCAGGCGCTGCGCCCCGGTTCAAAGTGCAGCCGTCACAAGGCCCGCAGGCCGGGCAACGCTTTGAATGGACGGCCGCGCAGTACTGCGCGCAGATTCAACAATCCGAGGACCGTCTGACCAAGATCACCGGCGTCAAGCCCTTGCCGCTGTTTCGCGCGCCGGGTGGCAAGACCTCACCCAGCCTGATAGCCGCCGCCAAGGGCTGCGGCTATGCGCATGTGGGTTGGTCGCCGGCGGGCTTTCTGGGTGATGAACTGCCCAGCGACCAATACCCCAACCAGCAGCTGCTGAACAAGGCGCTCCGCGACATCCGCCCCGGCGATATCCTGCTGGCCCACCTGGGCATCTGGGACCGCAAGGACCCTTGGGCGCCGGCCGTACTGCAGCCGCTGATCGAAGGTCTGCAGGCCAAGGGATTTTGTTTTGCCACCTTGCGTGAGCATCCGCAATACAAGGATTGGATTCGTCAGCATGGTGGCTGAAAGCGCGCGCGGTAGCGCACACTGGCTGCAGCGCTGGAAGCCCGATTCGCACTAATGGTTTGCCATGGAATTTCTCAGCACGCTTTTTGATAACGCGCAGCAGTGGCTGTTCGAGCAGCTGCTGCAGCCGCTGCTGTTCAACCTGGGCCTTGCCAGCTACCTGGAAGATGGCTACACGGCAGCGGGCTGGTTCTTGGTCGGTTGCCTGCAGATCGTCATCATGGTCCTGGTCATCGCGCCGCTGCAGCGCTGGCGGCCCGTCGAGGCGGTGACCGACCGGCATGCGATCCGTGTGGACATGCTCTACACCTTTATCCATCGCCTGGGTCTGTTCCGTCTGGCCTTGTTCTTCACCATCGATCCGCTGTGGGACATGGTGGTGGGCGCGCTGCGCGTGCGTGGTTTTGAGACCTGGCATCTGGATGCACTCTGGCCTGGTGTCACGGACCTGGGCTGGGTAAGCCTGCTGATCTACCTGGTGGTGTTCGACTTCGTCGCGTACTGGATCCACCGGGGCCAGCACCAGTTTGTCTGGTGGTGGCGGCTGCATGCCTTGCACCATTCCCAGCGGCAGATGACGATGTGGAGCGACAACCGCAACCACCTGCTCGATGACCTGGTGCATGACAGTATTTTGGTGTTCGTCGCCGTCTTGATCGGTGTGGCGCCCAGCCAGTTCGTCGCGATTGTCGCCATCACCCAATTGAGCGAAAGCCTGCAGCACGCCAATCTGCGCCTGTGGTTTGGCCGCCTGGGCGAGCGCCTGTGGATCAGCCCGCGCTTTCACCGCCGCCACCATGCCATCGGCATTGGCCACGAGTCACCCACGTCTTCTGCGGCGCCCAGCCCCGCCGTCCAGGCCGGAGAGGCCGTGCCCCGTACGCGATTGGGGGGCTGTAATTTTGGTGTACTGCTGCCATGGTGGGATATGCTTTTTGGCACCGCCAACTTTGAGCTACGCTATGACCCCACCGGTATCCGTGACCAGGTGCAGCCCAACCGCCACGGGCAGTTGCGCGATTACGGGCGCGGTTTTTGGAGCCAGCAGTGGCGTGGTCTGTTGCGGTTGCTGGGCCGTGCCTGAAGCGAAGTCCATGCCTGCCATCCGCTGCCGCAGAGGGCGATTCCCTGTCCTGCGGTGCCGCTGAAACCTACAAGGAGTTCACCCCATGCCCTCAGCGTCTGCCGGCTCCAGCCTGATGTTTGATGCTTTCTGGCGCGCTGCCGCCTATTGCTTCCGTCCGCGTGTGATGCTGCTGTCCATTTTGCCGCTGGTGGTGATGTTGGTGGCTCTGGGGGGCTGGAGCTATTTCTTCTGGTCGGGCGCGGTCGCAACCATGCAGCACTGGGTGGAGACCATTGGCTGGCTGCGCACGGTGTTCAGCTGGTTTGGCAGCAGCGGCACCGAGGGTTTTGCAGCGGGCATCGCGCCCTTTGTGGTGCTGATCCTGATCACGCCCGTGGCAGCGGTGGTTGCGCTGCTGGTGATTGCACTGCTGATGACGCCCGCGCTGGTCAATATGGTGACCGAGCAGCGCTTCCCTCTTTTGGAGAAGAAAAAAGGCATGGGCCTGGTGACCAGTGTGCTCTGGGCCCTGAGCACCTCGGCAGTGGCCGTCGTGGCCTTTGTCGTGACGATGCCGCTGTGGCTGATCCCCCCTTTGGTGCTGATTGTGCCTCCCGTCATCTGGGGCTGGCTCACCTACCGCGTGATGAGTGTGGATGCGCTGGCTGACCATGCCAGCAAGGCCGAACGCGACACCCTTCTGCAGCGCCACCGCTGGCCGCTGCTGCTGATGGGCATCATCTCCGGCTATATCGGCATCGCGCCCAGCATCGTCTGGGCCTCGGGCATGGTCTTCACGATTGGCTTTGTGGTGCTGATTCCGATCGCCGTATGGATCTATGCGATCACCTTTGCGTTTTCCTCGCTGTGGTTCATCCATTTCTGCCTGGCTGCGCTGCAGCAGCTGCGGATTGCCAATGGAGATCCCGGCGCACAGCTGCCGGTGACGGAGCCCGCGCTGCGCGGCAAAACCGATGGTGTGCGAGTGCCAGACTCCGGAGATGCGATTTAGGGGTCTGGGCGGGGCAGGGCGCGGAGATCGGCAGGCTCACAGCCTATATTCCTGCAGGCAGTGCACCAATGCAGTGCGCTAATACCCATTTTGGTGCGCTAACGCTTCTCAAGTTACGCCACCCCTGCTTTGCACCATTTTGGTGCCGTTGCCGCATCCTACCCCTCGCGCTGCACGGATCTGGGCCGCCGGCTGCAAAATCCTCAGCGCCCCTCTGGGGGTAGGCCAAAAGCGCGGTACAGTCTGGCTTTGGGCACAGTACGGATGCAGGGGCATTCGCCAAGCCCGCTTTTTCCGGTCGGCATGGGCATGTCACAAAACTGGCACGTAAACTGCTTTAGTCTTGGCACAGCCCTTTTTATTCACGATTTTCTTTGGAGCATTAGATGGCCAAGAGCGTTGCAGATGTGATGAGCATGTTGGACGAGAACGAGGTCAAGTTCGTTGATCTGCGTTTCACCGACACCCGTGGCAAGGAACAGCACGTCACGGTGCCTATCTCGCACTTTGACGAAGACAAGTTCACCTCGGGCCACGCGTTTGATGGCTCCTCCATCGCTGGCTGGAAGGGTATTGAAGCCTCCGACATGCTGCTGATGCCCGATCCCAACACGGCCAACATCGACCCGTTCTTTGACGAAACCACGATGTTCCTGCAGTGCGACGTGATCGAGCCCGGTGACGGCAAGGCCTATGACCGCGATCCACGTTCGGTGGCCAAGCGCGCTGAAGCCTACCTGAAGGCATCGGGCCTGGGCGATACCGCCTATTTCGGTCCAGAGCCAGAATTCTTCATCTTCGACGGCGTGCGTTGGAGCACCGAACCCAACAACCCGTTCTTCGACATCGAAGAATACGAAGCACCCTGGAACAGCGGCGCCAAGTTCGACAATGGCAACCGTGGTCACCGTCCACGCGTCAAGGGTGGCTACTTCCCCGTGCCTCCCGTGGACAGCACCCAGGACATGCGCGCTGAAATGTCCCTGCTGCTCGAGTCGCTGGGCATCCCCGTCGAAGTGTTCCACCACGAAGTGGCCGGCGCTGGCCAGAACGAACTGGGCACCCGCTTCTCCACGCTGGTGGAGCGTGCAGACTGGACCCAGGTGCAGAAGTACGTGATCTGGAACGTGGCGGACACCTACGGCAAGACCGCAACCTTCATGCCCAAGCCCTATTCGGGCGACAACGGCTCGGGCATGCACGTGCACCAGTCCGTGTGGAAAGACGGCAAGAACCTGTTCGCCGGTGACGGCTATGCCGGTCTGTCCGATTTCGCGCTGTACTACATCGGCGGCATCATCAAGCACGCCCGTGCACTGAACGCCATCACCAACCCTGGCACCAACAGCTACAAGCGCCTGGTTCCTGGTTTCGAGGCGCCTGTGAAGCTGGCTTACTCGGCCAAAAACCGCTCGGCATCGATCCGTATTCCTTACGTGAGCAACCCCAAGGGCCGCCGCGTGGAAGCACGTTTCCCCGATCCACTGATGAACCCCTACCTGGGCTTCGCAGCGTTGCTGATGGCCGGTCTGGATGGCGTGGAAAACAAGATCCATCCAGGCGAAGCTGCCACCAAGGACCTGTACCATCTGCCTCCGGAAGAAGACAAGCTGGTCCCCACCGTGTGCCACAGTCTGGACCAGGCCCTGGAAGCACTGGATGCCGACCGCGCCTTCCTGACCAAGGGCGGTGTGTTCAGCGACAGCATGCTGGATGCCTACATTGAGCTGAAGATGGGCGAAGTGACCCGCTTCCGCCAAGCGGTGCACCCTGTCGAATACGATATGTACTACTCGCTGTAAAGCCGTTCCCGCCAGGCTTTTTGGCCTGGTCAGTCTGGACAAAGCGACCTGTCAACCTTCCAAGGTGGCAGGTCGTTTTTTTATCGGGTGCCCACCGCGCTGGCATTGGCGGCTTGCGGCGAATCTGTAACAGCAGGAACTGTTCGGCGTGATCGACCTCCTTTGTAGCTACACTGCGGGTTGCAGAGGGGTCATCGTGCAAAGCCGCTCAGGATCGTCTGCAAAACCCTCGCCCAATGGGATGGACGCGGACCGGGATGAGACGCAAGGCGTCTTTTGCAGTCAATAGCCAGCTATTGACAAGGAAGACAACGCAGCGGATCGCCCGAGTCCGCGTTCAGACCATGGCAGGGAGTTTTGCAGAGGCTCCTTGAGGGCTCTCACGGAAATGGCAAGGCGGGGCGAACGGGCGAAACGGGGTTATGCATACAAAGTTGTTGTTTTTGATGGTGGCAGTGGCATGTGCGCAAGGCGCGGTGGCGCAGGATCGCATTTACCGCTGTGGCAATGAATACACCAACGATGTGGCCAAGGCACGGCAAAAAGGCTGTGCCGTGGTGGAAGGCGCCAACGTCACCGTCGTGCAAGGCACACGCCCGCACACGCCCGCTGCCAGCCCGGCACCCGCACCAAATGCCCCGGCCGCTGCGCCACGCCCGGCGCGTGCACCCGCTGCCGCCACACCCGCGCCACGCTCTACCACGGCCGAGGGCCGCGCCCGCGATTCCGACGCCCGCCTCATCCTGGAGACCGAGCTGAAAAAAGCCCAGGACAAGAAGACCGCGTTGGCGCGCGAGTACAACAATGGCGAGCCTGAGAAAAACGCCTTGGAGATGCGCAACCCCGCCTTCTACACCAAGCGCGTGGAAGATCTGAAACAGGAAATCGCGCGCAACGACAGCGATATCGCTGGCATTCAGCGCGAGCTCCAGCGCTTGCCGGCCCCATAATCAGGGCTTCTACCTTTCTGGGCACACCCCATGTCTGACCTCCGTGCCATCGATCGTGAATGGCAGGCGCTGGAACATATCGCCACCCTGGTCGCCGTGATTCGTCTCGACGGCGCCGCTGAACGGGTCAATGCAGCCCTGGAGAACGCGCTGGGCGTCTCGCGCAAAAGCATCCTGGGGCATTACTTCGGCGGTTTTTTTCAGGATGACGAACTGGTCCACAAGGCCCTGGTCGATGCGCGGGCGCAGCGCTTCTCGTCGCTGCGCTTCGAGGCGCAGTTGCGGCGCAGCTTGCAGGACTCCTTTCCGGTGCATGCCAACCTCTCGTGGTGGGAAGAGGAGGAGAGCATTCTGGTGGAGCTGTGGCCGCTGGAGCAGCAGGTGCGCCAGGACCGCGAGGAGCGCGTGCGCGAGCAGGCGTTGGCCAACAAGGAGCTGATACGCAACCTCGCCCATGAGATAAAGAACCCGCTAGGTGGCATACGCGGTGCTGCCCAGCTGCTGGAGCTGGAGCTGCCCGATGCCCAGCTCAAGGAATACACCGACGTCATCATCCATGAGGCCGACCGCCTGCAGGCGCTGGTCGACCGTTTGCTTGCGCCACACCGCCATCCGCACACGGTCGGCGATGTCAACATCCACGAGGTCTGCGAGCGCGTCTGCCAGTTGGTGTTGCTGGAGTACCCGCAAGGCCTGCGCATTGAGCGTGATTACGACACCTCGCTGCCCGAAATCCGGGGTGATCGGGAGCAGTTGATTCAGGCATTGCTGAACATTGTGCAGAATGCAGCACAGGTGCTGGTGCCGCAGATGGCGCAGGACAATGCACGCATCACCTTGCGTACACGCATTGCCCGGCAGTTGACCCTGGGCCGCAAGCGGCACAAGTTGGCACTGGAATTGCATGTCATTGACAACGGTCCTGGCATCGAGCCGGACATCAAGGAGCGGATCTTCTACCCCTTGGTGACCGGACGTGATGGCGGCACGGGCCTGGGTTTGCCTTTGGCGCAGACCTTTGTGCAGCGGCACGAAGGCCTTATTGAATGCGAGAGCGAGCCTGGGCGCACGGATTTCCGCATCATGCTGCCGTTGACAGACTAGGGTGCAGATCGCATCCCTTGCTGCAGGACCACGGTATGTAGAACTGTAAGGGTAGGGTGATAGCGACAATGAAACCAATCTGGATAGTGGATGATGACCCGTCGATCCGATTCGTACTGGAAAAGGCACTCGCCCGCGAGCAGCTGCCCACGCGCAGCTTTGTGCATCCCAAGGAAGTACTGGAAGCTTTTGAAAGCGTGAGCGACCAGGCACTGGCCCCGTCGGTGTTGGTCAGCGACATCCGCATGCCAGGCGGCAATGGCCTGCAACTGCTGGAACAAGTGCATGAGGACCACCCGCAGCTGCCGGTCATCATCATGACCGCCTACTCGGATCTGGACAGCGCCGTCTCGGCCTTCCAGCGCGGCGCATTTGAATACCTGCCCAAGCCCTTTGACCTGCCCAAGGCGGTGGAGCTGATCAAGCGTGCCGTGCAGCAAAGCGAGAGCCAGGCGCCTGAGCTGTCGCAGTCCGCCGGCAATGGTGAAATGCTGGGCCAGGCCCCGGCGATGCAGGATGTGTTTCGTGCCATCGGCCGGCTGTCGCAAAGCAATGTCACGGTCATGGTGACCGGCGAATCGGGCTCGGGCAAGGAGCTGGTCGCACGCGCGCTGCACAAGCATTCGCCGGTGGCGGGCGGCCCGTTTGTGGCCATCAACACGGCCGCCATCCCCAAGGATTTGCTCGAGAGCGAGCTGTTTGGCCATGAGCGTGGGGCCTTCACTGGCGCCCAGACCCAGCGCCGAGGCCGCTTTGAGCAGGCCGAGGGCGGCACCCTGTTCCTTGATGAAATCGGTGACATGCCGTTTGACCTGCAGACCCGCCTGCTGCGCGTGCTGTCTGATGGGCATTTCTACCGCGTGGGGGGCCATGTGCCCGTCAAGTCCCACGTGCGCGTGATTGCCGCGACCCACCAGAATCTGGAGGACCGGGTGCACAAGGGCGTGTTCCGCGAAGACTTGTTCCACCGCCTCAATGTCATCCGCTTGCGCCTGCCGCCTCTGCGTGAGCGCAAGGAGGACATTCCAATGCTGGCGCGCCACTTTCTGGCGGCCAGCGCCAAGCAACTGGGGGTAGAGCCCAAGCAGCTGTCCGAAGCTGCACTGACCCAGCTGGCCCAGTTCGCCTTTCCGGGCAATGTGCGGCAGCTGGAGAACATCTGCCACTGGATCACCGTGATGGCGCCCGCACAGTGGGTCTCCGCACAGGATCTGCCGCCGGAAGTGCTGCAGGCCACACCGGCGGCGGCGCTGGCCCCTGCGGGCATGCCTGGCCTGGCACCTGCGGTGCAGGCCCCCGCGCAGGAATACAGCTACCGGCCCGCCGCCGTTGAGCCGCCTGCCCAGCCCGCAGCCCTGTCCATGCCCGTCCACGGCAGCGCGAGCGGTGCCATCCACGGCGCAGCTGCGGCCGGTGATTGGGAGGGCGATCTGGCGCGCGAGGCCGATGCGCTGCTGCAGTCCGGCAGCACCGAGGTCTGGGATGTGCTCAGCCGCCGCTTCGAATCGCAGCTGATCAAAAGCGCGCTGGCTGCAACCCATGGCCGGCGCATGGAGGCAGCCCAGCGTCTGGGCATTGGCCGCAACACCATCACCCGCAAGATCCAGGAGCTGGGGCTGTCGGCCAGTGACGATTGAGGCAGGGCACCTGGGACCCCCCGTTAAACCGCCGCCTCCCCAGGCGGCGGTTTGGCTTACAGACACCTGCCATGGCTGCGGTTTGAACCGTGCCACAATGGGTGATTCCCTGTCTGCCCGGTAGTGCTCTCCATGCAAAAGATGACTTCGGTGTTTTCGGCCCAGGCGTACCGCAATTCGCCTGAACGCATTGGCCGCCAGCGCTCGGCGCTGTTCAATACCTTGCGGCTGGCAGCGTCCACCGCCAGTGGCATGGCCCATCTGGCGGGCGATGCACTGCACGGCGCAATGGCCGGTGGCCTGCCACCCAAGGCCAAGGCCTTGTGGGGCAATCCGGCGCGGGAAGACAGCTACTGGCGCAGCCACTACCAGAGCATGGATTTTTATGTGGCGGGTCAGCCCTTCGAGGCCTACCGCCCGGCGCTGGCACTGGGCTGGTATGCAGCACAGCGCAACCCTTCAGGCTTTGACGCGTTGGTCAACCAGCTCGAAGTGCAGTGGCAGCACGTGCGCGGCAGCAACCCCATGGATTGGCCCGAGGCGAGCGCCATCGCCCGCGCCGCCTATGAGCATGCGATCAGCGGTCTGGAGGGCGAGCAGTTGTCTGGCGCGGAGGTGCAGCATGCGGTACGCGTGCTGCAGCAAGGCCTGGCTGATTGTGAGGAGTGTCTGGTAGCAGGCAGCGAGCAAGCGCGAGCCATTGCGTTGCGCAGCCACTTGTATGCGCTGGCCGAGCACTTCCGTGCGATGGACTGGCAGCTGCAGGATGTGCAGTTGCAACTGGCCGAGCCCAGCCCGCTGGTGGAGCGGCCCGGGCTCAGCGCGGCAGGCCGTATGCACCGCCGCTGGACCGAATTCAAGCAGCGGGCCAACCTTCACAGCGACCGTGACCTGATCGCCGAATGCAATCTGTGCCTGGTGCTGGTGGCCGAGCGCTACCAGCGCGTGCTGGAATCGGCCTTGCCACTGGAAGTGCGTCCGCTGCTGCAAGCGCAGGCGCAGCAGCTGCGCCGCTATACCGATGAGCTGCAGCACATGCAGGACGCACGCGCCCGCTAGCAAGGTTGTCTCTGGATAGGCTCGTACAAAGCGTCAATCCAGAGTGGAGAAGGTCGGCAACGCACCCGCCTGCGGCCCACTGAAAGTGGCTGGGTAACCGCGCAAAATTCCCGTGAATTGGGAAAAAAACTCCATGTAGGCGCCCACTTTCTCGGGTTGGGCGCGCTCAGCCGCAAAAACTTGCGGCTACAATCGGGCCCGCAGAACCTGCAATCCTGCCGTCCAAGGCAGCCTCATCGCTCTTTCCTTGTGCAGCGGATTTACCACCTTCACCCGGCAGCCAGCCTGCCCGGGCTGGTTATGGCGCACTCCCTCCAGCATGGCCCCCGTGCTGGTGTGCCCCACAAGAGGCCCGCAGCGCCCTGGACAGCACCATAAATCACACACATCAAAGGTATTGGTTATGGCTCTCACGGGCAAAAAGGGCTCTTCGTCCGCGCTGTGGATTTTGGCGGCGATGCTGGCTGGCATTGCGCTGGGCTACGCAGTCAACGCAAGCGCCGGTGATGCAGCCGCCGCCAAGGATATTGCTGGCTACATCTCCATCGTCTCCGATGTGTTCCTGCGGCTGATCAAGATGCTGATCGGGCCGCTGGTGTTCTCGACCCTGGTCGTGGGCATTGCGCACATGGGCGATGCCGCATCGGTGGGCCGGGTGTTTTTCAAGGCGATGATGTGGTTCCTCACCGCATCCTTGGTGTCGCTGCTGTTGGGCATGGTGCTGGCCAATGTGCTGCAGCCCGGCGCCAACCTCGGCCTGCCGCTGCCGGACGTGAGCGCGGCCACCAACCTCGCCACCGGCAAGTTCACGTTGCGCGAGTTCATCAACCACACGGTGCCCAAATCGTTTGCCGAAGCCATGGCAAACAACGAGATTCTGCAGATTGTCGTGTTCTCGATGTTCTTCGGCGTGGCCATGGCTGCGCTGGGCGACAAGGCCAAGACCTTGCTGGCCGCCATCGATGAGCTCTCGCATGTGATGCTCAAGATCACCGGCTATGTGATGAAGCTCGCGCCACTGGCAGTGCTGTCGGCCATGGCTTCGACCGTGGCCATCAATGGCCTGGGCATTCTGCTGAAGTTCGCCGTGTTCATGGGTGAGTTCTACCTGGGCCTGTTCATCCTGTGGTCGCTGCTGGTGCTGGCAGGTATGGCCTTCCTGGGCAAGCGCGTGTTCAAGCTGCTGACCTTGATCAAGGAAGCCTTCATGGTCTCCTTTGCCACCGCCAGCTCCGAGGCCGCCTATCCCAAGATCCTCGACGCGCTCGACCGCTTTGGCGTCAAGCGCAAGATCTCGAGCTTTGTCATGCCCATGGGCTACTCCTTCAACCTCGATGGCTCGATGATGTACTGCACCTTTGCGACCTTGTTCATCGCACAGGCTTATGGCATCGAGCTGTCCTTGGGCACGCAGATCACCATGCTGCTGGTGCTGATGCTCACCTCCAAAGGCATTGCCGGCGTGCCGCGCGCCTCGCTGGTGGTGATTGCTGCCACCTTGAGCCACTTCAACATCCCTGAAGCCGGCCTGCTGCTGATCCTGGGCATCGACACCTTCCTGGACATGGGCCGCTCTGCGACCAATGCCGTCGGCAACTCGCTGGCCTCTGCCGTGGTTGCGAAGTGGGAGGGCGAACTGCTGTCTGAAGAAGACGCCGAAGCGCTGAGCCGCAAGCTCGATGCCGAGGCTGCGCTGGCGATGCATGCGCTGCCGGAGACCGACAGCAAGGCTTGATCTGGATGCTGCGCTCAGCGTAGGACAAACACAAAAAAACGGGCTGCGGCCCGTTTTTTGCATGGGTTGAAGACCGGATCAGCCCAAGGTCACCACCACCGGTGCATGGTCGCTGGGCTGCTTGTTCTTGCGCGGTGCGCGGTCGATCGTGCAGGCGCTCACCGAGCCCTTGAGTGCTTCGCTCACCAGGATATGGTCAATGCGCAGGCCCCGGTTCTTCTGAAAGCCCAGCATGCGGTAGTCCCACCAGCTGTAGCTTTTCTCGGGCTGCTCGAACAGGCGGTAGGCGTCGGTCAGACCCAGCGCCAACAGTCCCTGGAAGGCATCGCGCTCTTCCTTGGTGTGGTGGATGGTATCGCGCAGACCATCGGGGTCATAGCTGTCGCGGTCTTCCGGCGCGACGTTGAAGTCGCCCACCAGCACCAGGCGCGGGTGCAAGGCCATCTCGGCCTTCACATAGGCTTCCAGTCCTGTGAGCCAACGCAGCTTGTAGGCAAACTTGTCCGAGCCCGGCTCCTGGCCGTTGACGAAATAGCAGTTGATCACGCGGATATCACCAGCCGGGCTGGCCACCGTGCCGGCAATGATGCGCGACTGCTCATCGGCAAACTGCGGGTTGGCGCGCACCACATCCTTGAGCTCGCCCCGGCTGAGCAGGGCCACGCCGTTATAGGTCTTCTGGCCAAACGCCACCGCCTGGTAGCCAGCCTCCGCCAAAGCCTCATGCGGAAATTTGTCGTCGGTGAGCTTGAGTTCCTGCAGGCCCAGCACATCGACGGGGTTGGCGGCCAGCCATTCCAGCACCTGCGGCAGACGGACGGAGAGGGAGTTGATGTTCCAGGTGGCTATGCGCATAACAATATCTTTCTATTAATCAATGATGTGCAGGAGCGTTGGGGGTGCAGAAAGCTTTGGCTACCATCCCCGCTACTGGTCCTTTGCACCATCGGTATTCTCGATAGGCTCCATTTTGCTGCATGCTGGCGGTCGGATGCTTCTCGATGGGGGCTGCGGCGGATTCGCTGGCTCTTTCGCCGATTTTGAGCAGTTGCAGCATTGCCAGGGTCATTTGGTTGCAGACGGCGAGCAGTCTGGAAGTTTCTTCAGGCTCGGTATCACGGATACATGCACACCTAGAAAAACATAGGCAGATCCGGATGTTTTGCTGGAGACCCGGTTGAGGGGATAGGCCTTGACCCAAATAATCTCGTGCCGCCCTGGGGTGGGTTGATAGCCCTCAATGCCCAATTTCAGAACCTCCCAGTCACTCAGGCAGACCTTGCTAGTGTTCCTCTCCCATCGGACCTGCCGAGCATTGAGGCATTGCTGTGTAGAGCCGGGCCCGCAGGGCACGGTGTCCATGGCGATCTCAAGTTCGATTTGCTTGCCTGGTCCGCCATATCGGGTCTCTGGTGTCGGAGTGGGCTTGAACTCCCAGCGGCTGCCGTCAGCCAAGTACAACGTCAGGCGTTCCGGTTCGGTGGCGGATGTTGCTTTCAGCGTATATCTGTGAGTTTGTGGAATACCCATGCCTACAAGGTTTTGCCGTTGGGTGAGCTCTTCATTGCAACCAATGAGAGTTGCTGCGGTCGGGGTAAAAGCGATCGTCTCGGTCCCACTAACTTTGAATTTCCAGTTCAAACTGTTGCAAGCATTTTCTGCAAATGCATGTCCATTTGGGCTGAAAGTTAAGCGCACGGGCGGCAAATCCTTCGAGAACCAAAAAGGCTGTGCAGCGCCTGATTTGTCAAAAGCAGCATCCATGTCCCAGAAATAGCCCGCAAGTACTGCAGTTTGAGATTGGGCTGCTGCAGATGGTTTGGGGCGCAGATCGCGGCTCTCAGCTGGGGGAAGTCCAAGAAAAACCAAACAAGAGATCAGTAGATGCAAGTGCCTCATTGTCATTTCATTCCTATCTCATTGATTTGGGGCGCGCTCAGTCTCTCAGATCTGGCAATACCCTAGGCCGGTGGCCAGCTCGCTTTTTCCTGTTCAGCTTGTCGTTGCCAATCGTTGATAGGAAGAAGCTTTTGATATGACGTGCTGCGACCTCACCCCAAACGCAGCAACGCCGCCGAGGCCGCGCACACTAGCAAAAACGGAATGCTGATGCGATGAAACTCCCACAAACCATTGGGCAGCCGGGCCAGGCGCAGCGCGATCAGGTTGGCCAGCGAGCCCAGCACGCAGCCAAAGCCGCCGACGCTGACGCCAGCGGCCAGGGCGGGCAGGTCGCGTACGGTGCCGTCCAGCAAGATGGTGGCTGGCACATTGCTGATGACTTGTGAGGCCACAATGGCGGCCAGGTAGGCGCGCCAGCCCTCGGCAATCGGCCACTGCAGCAGCAGCGTTTGCATGGCGGGCAAGTCTGCCACCTGGCGCAGCACCACAAACATCAGCGCAATGGTGGCCAGCAAGGCCCAGTCCACGCCGCGCAGCACCCGCGGTGCTGCCAGTGCAAACACGCCAAACACCAGGCCCAGGCCGGCTAAGGTCCAGTGGCGCTCCAGCGCAATGACAAAGGCCACAAACAGCAACACCGCCATGGTCAGCAAACGGGGCTGCACAGCGGTGGGTGCTGCCGCTGGCTTGAGCGTGATGGCCGTGCGTGGCACCAGCCACCACACTGCCACAAAGACCCAGGCCAGCATGATGGCCACGGTCGGGCCCATCATCGCCATAAAGCCCAGAAAGCTCTCGCCCGAGCGGTGCCAGAGGTAGAGGTTTTGCGGGTTGCCGATGGGGGTGAGGGCAGAGCCGGCATTCACCGCCAATGCCTGCAGCACCACCAGCCGCGCCAATGGCAAATGGGCCTGGGCCGCCAGCACCGCCGTCAGCGGCACCAGCAGGAAAAGGCTGACATCGTTGGTCACCAAGGCCGAGAGCAGGGCAGCCGTTGCGGTGAGCAGCAGCGCCAGGCCGCGCAAGGTCGATACCCGTGTCAGCAGCCGCTGCGCGGTGGCTTGCAGCATGCCGCTGCGCTCGACGGCCTGGGTGATCGCCAACAGGCCCGCCAACGCACCAATGGTTTGCCAATCGACCAGCGCCATGGTCGCCTGCGGGCTGCGCGGCTGCCAGGCGGCGAAACCTATCGCCAGGGCCAACAAAATCCAGAGCAGCATATTGCCGCTGGGGGCGTCTTGCGGCGAGTCAGAAGAGGGAGAGGAGGTCGTCATAGCGGTCGCCGAGGAAAAACACTCCGGCACGGCGGAGAAGTGGATGGATTGTGCTGCAAGTCGGTGCTGCCTGCGCGCCTCAACGCGGCTGGATGGCAAATTCAGGAGCCCATTCACTACAATGGCGGCCACTGCCATGAACAAGCCCCTGTCTCCCTCGCTTATCAGCACCGCCACCCCAGCCGCCAACAGCGCACAGCTGCGCCGTTCGGTGCGCGGTTTTACCTCGCAGCCGGTGGCCGATGCGTTGCTGCGCGATTGCCTGCAGGAAGCGCGGCGCGCGCCCAGTGGCGCCAATTTGCAGCCTGGCTACTTCTGGCAGGTGTGCGGCGCGCGGCGCGAACAGCTCACCAGCCGTCTGCAGCAGGCCTATGAGGCGGGCGCCCAAGAGGCGGAGGATTACGGTTATTTCCCCAACCCTCTGCCGCTGTCGCTGCGCAAGCGCCAGGTCGCAGCCGCCCAGGCTTTGTATGGTGCGCTGGGCGTGGAGCGGGGCGATGCAGCGGGGCGGGGCGCGCAGTTCGGGCGCAACTTTCGCTTTTTTGATGCACCGGTGGCCCTCATCATCACCATCGACAGCGGCTTTGGGCCGGGCGGCTATATGGATCTGGGCATGGCCATCTACGGCCTGATGCTGGCGGCCCAGTCACGCGGCTTGGCGACCTGTGCCATTGGGGCCATGGCCTCGTACCCTGGCCTGATCCGCGATGCGCTGGCGCTGCCCGCCACGCAAACCGTGGTCTGCGGCATGGCACTGGGCTACGAGGATACCGCTGCCGCAGTGAACCAGACCTTGACGGCCCGTGCCGAGCTCGACGCGTACTTCCAACGGCTGGACTGAGGCCGAGCGTCTGGCTAGCGCTCATGCCATTGCCAGCGCGGCAGCTCGCTCGCCGGGATATTGGCGATATGGGTCTCGCCCAGATTCTTTTCCAAATGGATGGCCTGGTAGTCCAGCTCGGCGGCGGCGTCTTCCAGCGCGGCCAGCAGGCGGTTGGCGTGTGTGACGACGATCACCTGGGTCTGGCGCGCAGCCACGGCGACCAGGCGGCCCAGCGCTGGTAGCAGATCGGGGTGCAGGCTGGTTTCCGGCTCGTTGAGCACCAGCATCTGCGGCGGGCGCGGCGTGAGCAGCGCGGCAATCCATAGCAGATAGCGCAAGGTGCCGTCCGACAGTTCATTGGTGTGCAGCGGCCGCAGCAGACCGGGCTGGTGCATCAGCAGCGCCAGGCGGCTGCCGTCCTGGTGCACGGAGATCTTGGCGCCGGCAAAGGCATCGTCCACTGCCGCCATCAACGCCTCATGGTCGCCAATGGCGGTGATGGTCTCCCATGCGGCGGCCAGGTCCGCGCCATCGTTGCTGAGCACCGGCGTGTAGGTGCCCAGCTGCGGCTGGCGGGCAGGGGCATCCACATCGCTGCGGAAATGGTCGTAAAAACGCCAGGAGCGCAGTTGCTCGCGCACCGTCAGCATCTCCGGCGCGGCAACCGGATCGACAAACTCGGTCAGCATGCTGGCCCAGCGCGGGATAGGGCGCTCCACCGGCAACCAGCTCGCTGCACTGCGGCCACCTCCGCGCAACCGCAGTTGTGCGGCCTGGCGTTCCACCAAGGTGGCGCTCGGGCGCCACAGCGGCCCAGCCCAGAGCGCTTCGTGCTTGATCTCCGGGTCATGTGCAAAGGCTTTGAGAATCGTCGATGGCGTGGGCATGCCAATATCGATCGCGTAGCCGAAGCCGTCTTCATCCGACGCGAAACCCAACTGCAGCTGCACCGGTTTGCGCCGCACCGTGCCTTGCACCGGTACGTCGCCACGGCGCATGCGTGCGGTGATTTCTTCCGGCCCGGCCCACAGTGTCGACGCCAGCCCGCCCTCGCGCACCAGCGAGCGCACCACGCCGCCATGGGCGATATCGGCCAGCAGGCGCAGGGCCTTGTAGACGCTGCTTTTGCCGCTGCCATTGGGCCCGGTGATGACGGTAATCTGCCCCAGGGGCACCAGCAGTTGGCGCAAGGAGCGGTAGTTGGCAATGGCTAAGGTGCTGAGCATCCGGTCAATATAGCAGCGGCGCCTGGCGCACCAGGGCCGCGCTGCCCAGGCCACCGGCACCGGCGGCGGCAGCAAGCCCGAGGGCGGCAGATGTGCCCGCCGTTGCCTGCAAATCAGCCAATACGCGGACCAACGCGACAGCGGCCGATGCCCCAATCGGGTGGCCGCGTGCAATGCCGCCGCCATGGCGGTTCAGGAGGCCGGCATCCGCATCCTGGTCTTGCAGCAGCGCCTGCCATTGCAGGCCTTGTACCGCAAAGGCGTCATGCAACTCGATGGCAGCCAGCTGCGGCCAGGGCACTCCCTGGCGCTGCAGCAAGGCCTGCGCAGCGTCAAAAGCCAGCACCAAGGGCATCGCAGGGGAGCCGCCCTGCGACCGGTGGCCCAGCCATTGCGCGCTGGGCTGCACGCGCCAGCGGCGGCAGGCCGCTTCGCTGACCAGCAGCACCAGCGCCGCTGCGTCAGCCTTGGGGGAGATGGCGACCGTGCTGACGGCATGCGCGCAGCGTGCCCCATCGGCCATGCCGGCATCGGTTTGCGCCACTACCGGCATGCGGTCCAGCTGGCGCTGGCTCAAGGCGCGCGGAAAGGGGTCTTGCACGACACCCGCCACGGGAATGATCTCTTGCGCCATCACCGCAGCGCTGGCCAGCGCGCGTGCATGGCTGGCAGCCGCATAACTGTCTTGAACGGCGCGGCCGTACCCGGCGCTGCCCGCATAGCGGGCGGCTGCCAGCAGCAGATCCGGGTCGTCATGCGGCGGCGGGGCAAACGGCGGGCGCTCATAAGGCACGGCGCTGTCACCGGTATGCAAGGGGCGGGTCGCGCGGATGGGGGCACGGCTCCAGGCCTCCGCGCCGCCGGCCACCACCACCTCGGCCTGGCCGCTGGCGACCAGGCTGGCGCCCAGCGCGATGGCGTCGAGCCCGGCGCAGCATTGCGTATCGACCGAGTAGGCAGCGCAGTGCAGCGGCAGCTGGGCCGCCAGCGCCAGCATGCGTGCCGGGTTGCCACCAGCACCCAAGGCGTTGCCCAGCACGACGGCATCCACAGCATCTGCCGTCAGCCCGGCGCGTTGCAGCAGTCCTTGCAGCACCGGCGCGGCAATCTCATGCATATGCAGATGCTTGAACGCGCCGCCCACCGGCACCACGGCGCTGCGCGCATGGCTGGCGATAAAGACGGGTGGGGTGGGCATGGTGGCGCGCGCGATCAAGCGGTTTTGTCCGCACTGGGCAGTGCTGCTGCCAGCCATTGTGCGAGCCTGGGGTGGTCCGTCTTTCCGCTGGCCGTCTGGGGCCAGGGCGCGGCGCTGAACCAGCGGCGTGGGCACTTGTGCGCTTCCAGCCGGCTGCGGCACCAATCTGCCAGCTCGCGGGCCAGCGCGGCATCGGCCAGCGGCTGCAAGCCTGCGGTCAGCAGCGCGGCAGGGGCAGCGTCTGCCCCATCACGCAATTGCAGCGCCACCCAAACCTGCTTGCCGCGCAGCGCATCGTCGACGCCATGCACCGATGCCGCAGCCACGCGCGGGTGCTCGCAGAGCACCGCCTCCACCTCTTCGGGGAACAGGTTCTTTCCCTGGGTGACGATCATGCGCTTCTCGCGCCCCACCAGGGTCAGCATGCCTTGCGCATCGAGGCTGCCCATGTCGCGTACGCTGAGCCATTCGCCATCGCGCAGTGCAGCCGTCGCATCCGCCTGCGCGCCCACATAGTCGGTAAACAGCATGGGGCTGCGCAGCCAGATGGTGCCCACCTCGCCGTGGGGCAGCGGCTGCAGCCTGGCATCGCGGATCTGCAACTGCACATTGCTGAAGGGCCGGCCCACCACTTGCGATGCGGTGGCCGCGTGGGCGTCCATCCAGGCGATAAAGCTCGCCTCGGAGGCGCCATAAAACTCCACAATCCGGGCGTTCGGGAACAGCGCCTGCAGCGCCGGCGTGTGCTGGCGCATCCAGCGCGCACCGCTGATCATCAGCAGCGCCAGCGAGGTGATCGGCGCCAGCGCGCGGCGCTCGGCCAGCTGCAGCATCACAAGCAACTGGCTGGGCACGGCGACGAGGCAGGGCGTCGCCTGCTGGCGCAACGTGGCCAGGCACTGGCTGGCAGAAAAGCGCGGTTGCAGCTGCGTGCCGCCACCCGTCCAGATGCCTTGCAGCGCACCAAACAAAAACAGCGAATGCGACAGGCTGCCTGGCGCCATCACGCAGCCGTTCGCGGCCTGGCCAAAGCTGTCCACGCAGACGCGAAAGCTCTCGCTCCAGGACTGGTGGTGGCGCCTGAAGCCCTTGGGCAGGCCCGTGCTGCCCGAGGTAAAGCCAATGTAGAACGGCTGCAGCGCGGCATCGCGATGGTCGTCACTGCGCGGCGCGGCGGCCAGCGCATCGATCCATTGCTGCGCCTGCGCTTGCTGTGCGGGTGACCATGCCCTGTCGCCCAGCGCCGCGCAGCGGCCGCTGGCATTGGTGGCCAAAAAATCGGTGATCAGCGCTGCCGGCGGCTGGCTGGCATCCAGCAAGCGGGTGTGGGGGGCATTCTGGGCCTCCAGGGCCTGGGCGTGTTGCTGCACGGCGGCATGCAGATCGGCAAAGCCAATGCGTTGCTGGCCGTCATCGATGGCTATAGCATCGGGCCGCTGCTGCGCCCAGTGGGCCAGCGGGCCATGCACCAGGCGTTGCCAGCCGGCCAGCGGGGCCGATGGCGCTTGCGAGCCGCTCACAGGCGGCGTCCGCCAAAGCGCCAGTCGGGCAGGCCGCGCGCTACCGTGTGCACCATCAGTGCCACCAGCACGCACTTGACCAGATCCCCCGGCACAAACACCAGGGTGCCTACCGCCGCCTGCACAAAGCTCAGCTTGGCCAGCAGCATCAGGCCCAGCACCCCGAACACATGGACGACCACGATTCCGCCCAGCACCGAGGCCACAAAGGCACAAGTGGCCAGCCGCATGGGCGATGACGGGCCGGTGCCGGCCAAGCTGCGCATAACCAGCCCGGCAACTGCAGCGGCCAGCGGGTAGGAGAGGAGATAGCCTGCAGAAGGCAGGAAAAACACGCCCATGCCGCCCCGGCCGCCCGACAGCAACGGCAAGCCCAGCGCGACCGCCGCGAGAAACAGCAAAAGGGCCTGGAAGCCCATCGCGGCTCCCAGCATGCAGCCAGCCAGCATCACGCCCATCGTCTGCGCGGTAATCGGCACGCCCAACGGCAGATCGATTTTGGGAATCAGGCCAAAAGCGGCCATCAGCGCGGCAAACAGCGCCACCAGGGCTATGCGCTGAGCGCGAGTTTCGGGGCGGTGCTCGGAGGTCATAGGCATGTCCGTGTCTTTCAAAAAAGGGGATGAGGGCGCAGCGCTGCTAGAGCTTGAGACGAATGGCCAGCGCATCGGCCACCTTGCGGGCGGTGATGAGCATATGAATGGTGAGAGGTGCCAGCAAACGCCAGCCGCCCGCGCGGCCGGTGCGCACGCGGTAGGCATCGGCCAGGCGCTGCCACTGCACAAAAAACTGCTCGGCAAAGCGCAGCATCAGCCCCAGTTGCAAGGCCAGGCGCTCCACCGGTACGCCCAGGCGGGCGAGCGGCGACAGCAGCCATTCGGCCACACCCAGCAGATCGCCAAAACGGGTGGTCGCCGTCAGCATCGCGCCCAGCATCGTCGTGCTGACCAGGCGCAGGCCGCTGGCCAGGCCCAGCCAGGGCTGTCCGGTCGCCGCATGCAGGCCGCCCACCAGCGCGGACGCCATAACGGCCACCACTACCAGCCGGCGCGTGGGGCGGGAGGCTGCGCCCAGGCTGGCGTACAACAAGACAATCGCCGCAAAGGCCAGCGCTTGCAGGCGCAAATCACTGAGCGCCAACAGGGCGATGCTGCTCAAGGCCAGCAGCAGGAGCTTGAGCCCGGCAGGCAGCCGGTGCATCCAGCTGGGGATGTCGCTGTAGAGCGTGCCCATCACTGCGCCCCTGGTCGGGTGTGGGCAGCGGCAGCTGTTGCTGCTGCTGCATCCAGGGGCTGGCCCATGCGTGCCTGCACGTCGGCCTCATAAGCCGCGCAAACATCGGCCCCCGGGCCATCGCCGCGCACTTGGCCATGGTCCAGCCACAGCACGCGCTCAAAGTGGCGCACATGGTCCAGCACATGGGTGGAGATGATGACCTGGGCGGGTGCAGCATCCAGCTCACGCGACAGGCGTGCCTGGCCAGGCAGATCCAGGCTGGCAAAAGGCTCGTCGAGCAGCATCACCTGCGGAGCCGCCATCAGCATGGCCAAAAAACAAACCTGCTGGCGCTGGCCCTGGCTCAGGCCACTGACGGCGCGCGGCGCCCAGTCTGCCAGGCCCCGCGCCGCCAAAAAATCCCGTGCCTGCACGATGGCTGCCTTGCGGGATACGCCCCGGTATTGCAGGCTCAGGCCCAGCTCCTCCTCCACGGTCGGGAAGATGATCTGGTCATCGGGGTTCTGGAACATCAGGCCGACAACGCCGGGCAGTTGCTCGCGCTGGCGTTGCACATCGCATCCTGCGACCTGCACGCTGCCCTGGTAGGCATGCTCCAGCCCGCACAGCAGCCGGAACAGGCTGGTCTTGCCAGCACCGTTGTCACCGATCAGCCCGATGCGCCGCTCGGTCACCTGCAGGTTGAGGCCCTGAAACACCGTCTGTGCACCGCGCTTGAGGTGCACATCGCTCAGGCGGATGTTTGCCACGGAAACGGTGTGGGCCAAGGAGGGTGTCATGTCAGCATTGCAAGGCAGGGCGCAAGCCGCTGCCGCTGGTTTCAAAAAATACACGTGCTCGCCTTCGCAAGGGGCGGTAGGGGTGGCAGGTTTGGTACCCCATCGCCTGTGCCGGTGGTGGCCGCGCGGCGGGTGGGCGGGTCTGCCTGTCACGGGTAGCAAAGCCCATACGGACGCGGCTTGCGGGCGTCCTGCAGAGCGGTGCCGTATTGTCGCACCAAGCGCAGGCCCGGTGCAGGGGGGCAGAGGGGCGCAGCCGGTGACCGCTGCCGTGGTTTGGGTCCGTGTTTTGCACGCCGTTGCCAGAAGTTGTGGCAAAGATGTTGGCAAGTTCGCCTAACCATGCGGCAACATGCTGGCTCTGGCGACCACCATGCATGCCGACAGGCAGACGCCCGATATCAAAAAAGATAGCGCCGGATGAGATGGACAAAGGGCTTGTGTAGATCTGCCTTCTGGAGCGCAGATCGACTCCCAAAAAGTGCCAAGCTGCTTGTGGGGTTATCAGCCCGTTTCCGAGGCGCCGTGTTCAAGAAATCGCTGTACAAGCACAGAACTTTTCTGACAGACACCGGGGAATCCCCATGGTGCAATAGAGACATTCCACAGTTCCCATCCCATGTCGGGGTGGCAGAGGCCTCTGTTCAGCAGTACCCGTCTCGGTGGAAAGGAGGTTCACCATGTTTCACCACCACAGCCATTGGTTAGATGCAGCCTCTTTTATTGCCTTGGTGCTGGCCGTATTGCTGGCATTCATGTTGACGATCTGGCCCGTCACCACGGCGGCGGCCGCAGACTCTCTGGCACATATGCTGCAAGGCATGATCCAAGTCTGGGACCGCCCCTGAATTCTTAAGCTCTCCGGTCGATGCCTGATGGCACCGGCCATTTCATGACGAGCCGCCTGTTTTCGCGACAGGCGGCTTTTTGCTGGATGCTTCTGAGACACTGGCTCTATATATGCGTTTGGAATGAGCTGATTTCGATAATTTCTGAGTGAAAGGTAGTAGGCAGGTTCATACTCGCTGCTTTGCTGCGGTTCCGATAAAGCGTTGAAACGTTTTGTCGGGTCAGCAGCTGTTTTCAGATTGCTCGGAGTTTCTGATGTCCGCTCGTTTTTCCTTCGCCGCTGGGCGCCGTGCCGTGATGGCTGGCGCTGCCCTTGCTCTGATCGCTGCTGTGTCTCTGCCTGCAATGGCACAGGATGCGGCCAAGAAGAGCCTGAAGATTGGCGCTACCGCTGGCTCCAACTACGACCTGCTGCAAAAAGGCATCCTGCCGCAGCTGGAGAAAAAGGGCTACCAGATCAAGCTCATCGAGTTCAACGACTATGTGCAGCCCAACCTGGCGCTGTCCGATGGCTCGCTGGACGCAAACTTCTTCCAGCACCGCGCCTACTTTGACCAGTTCACCACCGACCGCAAACTGGCGCTGACGGCCATCGTGCAAGGCCCGGTGGCACCGATGGGCGTGTACAGCAAAAAGCACAAGACCCTGGCCGATATCCAGAACGGCGCCAAGGTGGCCTTGCCCAATGACCCGAGCAACCTGGCGCGTGCACTGCTGGTGCTGCAGCAGGCAGGCCTGGTCAAGGTGAAAGAGGGTGTGAACCCGGCCCGCATCTCTGAGCTGGACCTGGCCGCGAACCCGCACAAGCTCAAGTTTTTGGCGCTGGATGCGGCCCAATTGCCGCGCGTGCTGGAAGACGCCGATTACGTGGTCGTCAACGGCAACTTTGCCGTCTCTTCGGGCCTGAAGCTGAGCGAAGCCGTGGTGCTGGAGAACACGCCCGACCAGTACCTGAACGTGGTCGCCGTCAAGACCGGCAACGAAAAGAGCGCTTGGGCCCAGGACCTGGCTGCCGCCTACCGCTCGCCTGAGTTCAAGGCCGTGGTGGACAGCCAGTTCCCCGGCTACGCCAAGCCTGCTTTCCTGAAGTAAAGCATTGCGCCCGTTGCGCCCGGCGCGCCGGGCGCAGTCAGTGCGTCCGCGCCTGCACCTCGGCTTCCAGATGCTGCAGCGCGCGCAGCTCCATCTGCTGCAGCTGCAGGCGCTGTGCCGCCGGCAGCTCGCCCAGCATCGATGCCGCCCCCAAATCGCTCAGCATCGCATCGCCGGTGGCTGGGTTCCACAAGATATTGTGGGCATACAGATCCCCATGCAACATGCCGTGGCCATGCAGATGCGCGACGGCGCTGCGCACTTGCGCCAGCAGGCGCTGCGCGGCAGCCGTGGAAAACCGGGCACCATCGGCATAGACATCACGTGTGCAGCTGGCCAGGCTGGGCGGGCCGGCCAGCGGCTGCAGGCCGGGCGGCAGCAATGGCAATACCATCGCCAGTTCTTGTGAGCAGGCATGCACATCCGCCTGCAAAACCGCCAGCGGTGTCAGCAAATGTGGGTGCTGTCCCGCTGCCAGACCCGCCGCCATTTCTGATTGGGGCGTGCCGTCGCTGGTCTGCCCCGCCTTGAACACTTTAAGCGCTACATCGGGCCCACCATCCACAGCGCTGGCGCGGTAGATGTGGCCGCTGGCGCCCTGGCCCAGCAGCTCCTGCCGCTGTAGATCGTCACCGCGCCAAGCCGCTGCCGCGTTGGCCTGCAGCACCTGCTGCTCACTGTGCAAGGTCATCGGGTTGCCGGCCATCGCCAGCCAGGCCAGCGCTGGCATGGCCAGCACTTCGGGCGGCAGTGCGGCAAAGCGGTTGCCGGCCAGGCGCAGCAGCTCCAGCCGGGGGCTGTGGGCCAGGCCGCTTGGCAGGCTCTGCAGCTGGTTGCAGGCCAACATCAGCTTTTGCAGGCGGGGGCGCTCGCCCAGGGTATCGGGCAACTCCGTGATCTGGTTGTCGGTCAGGATCAGCCAGCGCAACTGCGGCGGCAGGCTGTCGGCCGTCACCGTGCGGATCTGGCAGGCTTTGAAGCCCACCATCTCCAGCCGGGGCATGCGGCCCAGCACGCGCGGCAGTTCGGTGAACGGGTTGTTCGACGCAAACAGCACCCGCAACTGGCTAAAACGGGTCAGGTCATCGGGCAGGCTGGAGAGCTGGTTGCCGCTGAGGTCGAGCATTTCGAGGGTGTCTGCGAGCGCAAAAAGCTCGCGTGGAAACTCGCGCAGATCCGCAGCCAGCTTGATCTGGCGGGCGCCGCGCAGCGCACCGCTGTGCAGCTGCTCTTGAAGGGCTTGAAGGCTTTGCATGGCTGCACAGTGTAGGTGCTGGCAGCGCATGCCAACCCCAGATCTGGCTTGATTTGGGGGGTGCGGCAATTACTGGGTTCGCTCAATGCGGGTGATGGTCAGGCTGCCGCCTTCATCCTGCACATGAAAGCGCACCTTGTCGCCCGCGTTGAACTGCGCTATTTGCGTGGCGTCCTTTAACCCGAACACCATGGTCATCGGCGGCATGTCCAGGTTCTTGATCTCTGCATGGCGAATGGTCAGCTTGCTGCCACGCTTGTCCACGCGGGTGATCTCGCCTGCGCTCATCACCGCATCGGCGGCTGTGGCTGCCATGGGCGAGGATGCCGGTGCTGCGGCCGCAGCCGGTGCGGCCCCGCCATGGCTGGCGTGGTCGGCGTGGTTCTGGGCCAGTGCCGGGCTCAGCAGGCTGCAAGCCAGGGTCAACGCGGCCAGGGTGGTGGTGGTGTGGTTCATGTCATGCTCCAAATGTCAATGCAAAAAGATCTGCGCGCTCAGTCGCGGTAGGCGCTGAAAACGCGGGTGGTGACGTCGCTGCCAGCGCCAGTCCTGGTGACCAGCAGCACATCGAACGGGTCTTTGCGGCCGCCGTAGGCGGGACCGTCCATGCCGGGGCTGCCGATGGGCATGCCGGGCACCGCAATGCCCAGCGCCTTGGGCTTTTGCTGCAGCAGCTTGCGCACATCGGCAGGTGGTACATGGCCCTCCACCAAGTAACCGCCTACCAGCGCGGTATGGCAGGAGCCCAGCCGTGCAGGCAGGCCCAGCTGGGCGCGCACGGCGTTGTTGCCGCTGTCGTGGACCTTGGCGCTAAAGCCGGCTTGCTCCATCAGCGCGATCCAGTCCTTGCAACAGCCGCAGTTCGGGTCTTTCCAGACTTCGATGGGGGTGGGCGCTGGCTGGGCCGCCAGCGCGGCTTGGCCGGTGGCTGCGGCAGTGGCCAGACCGGCTGCCAGCATCTGCAGGGTGCGGCGGCGGTTATAGGCATGGGGGTTGCGCATGGTGGGCTCCTGGCTGTGGTTCATCGTCATTCCGTTACCGTGAAGGTGCCCGTCATCCCCGCCTGGTAGTGGCCGGGGATCAGGCAGGCAAAGTCAAAACTGCCGGCGCGGTTGAAGTGCCAGACCAGGTCCTCGCTTTTTTGCGGCGCCACATGGGCCATGTAGGGCTCGGCATGCTCCATGCCGGGGTACTTCAGCATCATTTGCGCGTGCTGCGCGAGCGAGGCCTTGGTGCCCAGCACCACTTCGTGCATCACCTGGCCCTTGTTGATGACGCGTAGGCGCAGGGTTTCGCCCTTTTTGACGCTGAAGTGCGCGGGCGAGAAGCGCATGTCATCACCCATGTTCAGGTCGATGCTGCGGCTGGCCTGCCTGGCATCGCCGGCAATGCCCCAGTCCATTTGCACTGGGGGTGCGGGGCGAGATGCTGCCTCTGTGGGTGCAGTGGCGTGGCTTTCATTGCCGTGTGCAAAGGCGTTGCTGGCGCTGGCCAGCAGGGTGCATGCCAGCAGGTGGGAAATAGTTTTCATAGGGTCACTCCGGGGTTCAGTGGTTGGCATGGCCGTTGGCAGGGGCCGGTTTGTGGACGCTGGGCGCACCGGGCGCCGTGCCGGGAAGGGTCTGGCGTGGCGCCTGCGCGTCCAGCGGCGCGCCTTGCCATTCATAGGCCACGGTGCCTGGAGGCTGCGCATACCAGCCAGGGTCGCGGTAGTCCTGCGCGGCCAGCCCTTTGCGCACCTTGAAGGTGGTGAACATGCCGCCCATCTCGATATTGCCGAACGGGCCCTTGCCGGTCATCATCGGGAAGGTGTTGTCGGGCAGCGGCATCTGCATGGCCCCCATATCGCCCATGCCGCGCTCGCCCATCAGCATGTAGTCGGGCACGATCTTCTGGATCTTGCCGACCAGGCCTTGGTGGTCCACGCCGATCATGGTTGGCACATCGTGGCCCATCGCACCCATGGTGTGGTGGCTCTTGTGGCAGTGAAAGGCCCAGTCGCCGGGCTCGTCGGCGATCAGCTCGATCTGGCGCATCTGGCCCACGGCCACATCGGTGGTCACCTCGGGCCAGCGCGCGCTGCGCGGCACCGGGCCGCCATCGGTGCCGGTCACCTCAAACTCATGGCCATGGATATGGATCGGGTGGTTGGTCATCGTGAGGTTGCCCACGCGGATGCGCACGCGCTCGCCCAGGCCGGCCACCAGTGGCGTGATGGCGGGAAAGGCGCGGCTGTTGAAGGTCCAGATGTTGAAGTCCGTCATCTCGGCCACGCGGGGTGTCATCGCGCCGGGCTCCACCGCATAGGCGCTGAGCAGGAAGGCGTAGTCGCGCGCCACATCGGCAATCTGCGGGTGGCGGCCCTTGGGGTGGGTGATCCACAGGCCCATCATGCCCATGGCCATCTGCACCATCTCGTCCGAATGCGGGTGGTACATGAAGGTGCCGGGGCGGCGCGCATCGAACTCATAGACAAAGGTCTTGCCAGGCGGGATGTGGGGCTGGTTGAGCCCGCCCACGCCGTCCATGCCATTGGGCAGGCGCTGGCCATGCCAGTGCACGGTCGTGGCTTCGGGCAGGCGGTTGGTGACGAAGATGCGCACCCGGTCACCTTCCACCACCTCGATCGTGGGGCCGGGTGACTGGCCGTTGTAGCCCCACATGTTGACAAAAAAGCCCGGTGCCACCTCGCGCACCACGGCCTCGGCCACCAGGTGGAACTCCTTGACACCAGCGTTCATGCGCCAGGGCAGGGTCCAGCCGTTGAGGGTGACCACCGGCTGATAAGGCCGGCCATTGGGCGGCGCCAGCGGCGCGGCGGTATCGGCGCTGGTCTGGATGACGGGCTCGGGCAGGGCAGCCATGGCTACCGGGCTGACGGCGGCAGCCGCCACGGCCGAGGCGGCGCCGGAGAAGAATTGACGGCGTTGCATATCAGTGGCCTTGGGGTTCGGTTGCGGGAGCGGCAGGTGCTGCAGTGTTGCGGGCAGCGCGCACATTGGCGCCTGCCGCTTGCGGCGATGTACCGCTGAGCGCCAGTTGCAGATCGGTCTCGGCGAGCCAGAAGTCGCGCTGCGCCTCGTTCGCCGTCAGTACCGCCTGCGTGGTGCTGCGGGCCTGGGCCAGCAGCTGCCAGACGCTGACAAACATGCCGTTGTAGCGGTAGATGGTTTCTTCCTGCACCAGCTGGGCCAGGGGCAGCACTTCGGTCTGCTGCTGGTGGGCCAGATCCCATGCAGTACGGTAGGCGCGCCAGCTGCTGCGGGCCTCGCTGCGCGCCCGTATGGCGCTTTCACGCAGCTGCGCCGCATTGGCCTGCACCTGATGGCGCGCCATGCTGCTGGCGGCAGACCCCCAGTCGAACAGCGGCAACGGCACATCCAGCTCCCAGCCCCGCGTGCGGTCCTGGTGGCCGCTGTCCCGCTCGGTGCTGGTAGTGCGGCTGTAGGTGGCGCCAATATCGCCAAACACCGCGCCGAGGGTGGCCCAACCCTGGCGGTCGGTGCTGACCTCCAGGTTGCGGCGCAGCGCGCCCAGGTCCAGGCGCTCGCGCAGCGCCCTGGCCTCGGCATCGTCACCGCTGCGCAGCTCGCTGGCCGCTTTGGGCAATGGTGGCAGCGCCTGGGGCAGCACAAAATCCAGCTGCGGGCCCCACAGGCCCATGCGCTGGGCCAGTTGCTCACGCGCCTGTTGCGCGGCCAGCGCGGCCCGCGCCAGTTGCGCAGCGGCTTGCTGCTGCTGGGACAGCTCGCGTGCCTGGTCCAGTTTGCTGAAATTGCCCACCGCCGCCATGCGCCGGGCCAGCTCGCCGCCCAGTGCGGCTGCCTCGTGCATGCGGGTATGGGCAGCCAGAGCCTGCTCGGCGGCCACGGCGTTGAGCCAGGCGCGGCGCGTGTCGGCCGCAAGCAGCAAGGTTTGCTGCGCCGCTTCCAACGTGGCCTGCTCCATCTGCCAGCCTTGCCAGCGGCTGCGCCAGGGCAGGGTCAGCAGATCGACCAGGCCAAAGCCCAGCTTGCGCTCAAGCTCCCGCTCATGGCCATTGCGAAACCAGCCCAAGGTCAGACTGGGGTTGGGCAGGGTGATGGCCTGCACGCGCTGGGCATCGGCAATGCCCAGTTGCGCCAGCTGTGCCTGCAGACCGGGATTGTTCAGCAGCGCGATGCGCACGGCGTTGTCCGCATCGACCGGTTGCTGCAGCCAGGCGTCGATCTGCATCTGCGCCGATTGCTGGCCCTGTGCATCGGAGGCGGGCAGTTGGGCCTGGTCGGGCAGGCGCCCTTGCAGCCGCTGGGCAACATCGCTGCGCAGCCCATCGGGCGAGACGCTGGCACAGCCGGCGAGCAGCAGCGCGGCGGCGAGGGTGGAAAGGCGAAGGCTCAGGCGCTTCATCGCGGGCCTCCTTCGCCGTGCTGGCCATGGGCGCTGTGTTCGCCATGCGCGCCATGGCCGGGCAGTGCCGTTGAGCCGGCCGGTGCGGCTTGGGCGGCGCCCGGGGTGGCCTGGGATTTTTCCCAGGCGACAACATCGGCATGGCCGCGTGCAAACGCGCCCACGGCTGCATTGGCCTGGCGCCAATCACTGGGCGCATTGACGATGCTGCCGCCGCTGGCGAGCGGCCGGTGCTGGAGCGCCGATGTGGGCGCGTTGGGGTCGGCGGGGGCCGGAGCCACCGTTTGGGCAGATAGCCAGCTGGTGACAGCCAGCCCGCCCGCGCCGGCAAGCCAGCGCAAGACATGCGCAGTGCGCATAGGGTTCTCCTGAAAGCGTGGTCAAAGCAGACGCCTGCACGGCAGCTGCCATGCGGACGCACCTCGGGTGTCAGCGATCAGGAAATGGGTGGTTTGGAGACTTGGGCGAGCAGCGCGCTGGCAAAGGGCGCGCTGCCGCTGGCGCGGGCCAGCAAAGAGGCGGGAAGGGCAGCAAAGCCCGCTTCGTTGAACAGGTCCACCGCCGAGTGGCAGATGCCACAGGCCGAGCAGCTGGCGCCGTGTTGGGCCGGGTCATGCTCGCTGTGTTGGCCATGGCTGTTGTGGTCACCATGGCCCGTGGCATCGATCCCGGTAACGCAGTGGCTGGGGGTTTGGAGGGCATCTGCTGTGCCATGCTCGGCATGGTCCAGCATGCAGCTGGCGTGGTGTTCGGCCAGCGCCACAGGCATGACCGGTGCGACGATGCCCATGGCCATGGCGTCGCCCATGAGGCCGCGCAAGGCCAGCATCAGCATCAGCACCAGGGACAAACAGGCACGCATGGTGGGGTCAGACAGCGCAGGGTTCGGAAAGTTCCGCAGCGGCTGAGTGTAGCGCAAGCTGCATGCCAGCGGTGGCAGCGGCGCTGACAAAGCGTGGCCGGACGGCGGTGCCACTGCTCGCCCGCTCCGGCGGGCAGCCCTCAGGCCCGTGCGCGCAAGGCCTCGTCGAGCGCCGAGGTCAGCAGATCGGCATGCTCGGTCTCAAAGGGCAGTGGCGGGCGGATCTTGAGGGTATCGCCCAGCGGGCCGCTGGTGCTGATCAGCACGCCCGCCTGGCGCAGGTGGTTGACGACGGCGCTGGCCAGGCTGCCGCTTTGCAGCTGCACGCCCCAGTACAGGCCTTCGCCACGTATCTGCGTAATGCTGGCGTGCTGCGCCGCCAGCGACTGCAGTGCCTGCTGCAGATGGCCGCCCACGCGGCGCACATGGGCGGGGGCATCCATGCGCTCCAGCTCGTCAAGCACGGCCATCGCTACTGCGGCCGATACCGTGTTGCCGCCAAAGGTGTTGAAGTAGCGGCAGCGCTTGCCAAATACCTCCATCAGCGGTGTCTTCAATACCAGCGCGGCGATCGGGTGGCCATTGCCCATCGGTTTGCCCATGGTCACCATATCGGGCACCACCGATTCGCGGCCAAAGGCCCACCAGCGGCCTGTGCGGGCAAAGCCGCCTTGCACCTCATCGGCAATGAAAAGACCGCCGCGCTTGCGCACCGCCTGGGCAGCGGCTTGCAGGATGGGCGCGGCATCGATATGCACGCCATCGCTGGCAAACACGGTGTCGAGCAGCAAGGCGCTGACCGGCGTGCCCCGCGCCTGCAGCGCGTCGGCGGCAGCATCCACGCGCTGGGCAAAGGCAGCGGCAGCGGCCTGCGCATCCATGCCCTGGAAGGCGGGCGGGTCGATGACTTCCACATGCGCTGCCGGCGGGCACAGCGACGGCGAGCACTGCGCCAGCGCCATGGTCACGCCGTGGTAGGCATGGCGGGTGATGACCAGGCCCTGGCGGCCGGTATATTCCTGCGCCACGCGCAAGGCCAGGTCATTGGCTTCGCTGCCGGTGCAGGTGAAGACGCTGGTGTCCAGCTCGGCCGGAAACAGCGCCCGCAGGCGCTCGGCCAGCTGCACCACGTTGTCATGCAGGTAGCGGGTATGCGTGTTGAGCAGCTGGCTTTGGGCGATGAGCGCCGCGTTGACCGCTGCGTTGGCATGGCCGACCACTGGCACGTTGTTGTAGGCATCCAGGTAGCGGCGGCCCCCAGCATCGAACAGCCAGACGCCTTCGCCGCGCACCGGGTGCAGGGGCTCGTCGTAGAACAGGCGGTAAGAGGGGCCGAGCGCGCTTTGGCGGCGCGCCAGCAGGCGCTGGTCGTCTGCGGAAAGGGTTGGCATGGCGTGGTGCTCCAAAAGTCGGGTCAGGCAGTGGCCGGGGTGGTTGCGCTGCTGGCTGCGCGCTCAGCGGCAGGGGCGGCATGGCGCTGCAGCCAGTCGCCAATCATGTGGCTGAACAAGGCCGTGGCGGTGGCCTGGCTGCGCAGGATATAGACGCGGTTGTCCGGGTAAAGGCGGGCGCGCCAGGCGGTGATCACCATGCGCTGTGTGAGCCGGGCCAGGATCAGATCGGGCAGCAGCGCTTGCTCGGCAGCCGTCAGCGGCAGCAGGCTTTCATAACCGGTCCGCATCGCCGCCAGCGCAGCTTCGGGCCTGTCCGTCAGCGGCATTTGGTACGAGGCGGCAATGGCCAGATCGGCCACGCGCGGGGCCAGCAGCATGTCGCCAAAATCCAGCACGCCGGCAATGCCCAGGCCATCGTCGCTGCTCAGCAGGTTGCTGGGGGAGAGATCGTTGTGGATGGTCTGCACCGGCAGCGCAGGTCCCTGCTGCGCCATCCGCTGCTCAAAGGCCGTCCAGAACGCGGCAATCTGCGCGCGCAGCTGTGCATCGTCCACTACCTCCAGCCAGGGGCGCAGCAGCGGCGCGCGGCGTGCATCCCATAAAAAAGGGCGCTCGGTAGCAGGGTGGGCAAAGTCTGCCATGGCTCCATGCAACTGGGCAATCGCCCTGCCGCAGGCCTGCCAGGCGCTGGTATGGCGCCGCAGATCGCTGCCCGCCTTGCCATCGAGAAAGCTGTAGCAGCGCACCCGCAACAGTTCACCGGTGGGGCTGCACCAGTCCAGCCAATCGGTGCTGGCGATGCTGCTGGCAGTGGCAGTGCGTCGCAGCGGATAGTGCAAGGGCACCGGCACGGCGCAGCGGCCTGCCAGGTGCTTGAGCACTGCGATCTGCATCTCCGTCTCCGCCAGTGATTCGGCCGTGCTGATGAATTTGAGGGTGACGGCGCTGCCATTGTCCGAGCGGATCACAAAGTTGCGGTCCCGCTCACCGGACAGGGCTTGTGCTTTGCCTTGAATGCCATAGGCCTCATGGGCCAGGGCCGTCGCCTGTTCTGCGCTGACTTGGGGCACCGCCGTCAGGAAGGCTTGGCTGGCTTGTGCCAATGCATCGGGTTCATCAGGCGGGACGGAATTAGTAGCTGGCGGGGGGCGTTTCATGGCGGCGGCAGGTGGTGCGAGGCGGGAGGCTTTGGCAAAGAGGGTGCGGATGGCTTGCGGCCGGGTCAAAGCGGCAAGGTTCTAATTTGATGTTTGATGCATCATAAATGGGATGGGTTGATTGGAACAGCAACCATGAAGGTAGGCATCCGGGTAAACCTGAGTGCGCGCATTTTTGCTTATGATGCATCTTGCAGTGTGGGTCGGCGCAAGGTGTGCATCGTTTTTGCCGACTGCAGTGCCTACAAGAACACCAGCGGGAGCAATGGCAGATGGCAGAGCGATTTGAGAGTGTCAACACCGAGAGCAAGGGCGAGCAGATCTACGCCCAGCTGGCGCAGGCGCTGGTCAAAGGGCAGCTGCTGCCGGGCGAACGCCTGAAGATACGCGAGCTGGCCGCGCAAATGGGCACCAGCGTGACGCCGGTGCGCGATGCCATCCTGCGGCTGGTGCAGCATGGGGTATTGGTGATGCTCAGCCCCCGCGACATACGGGTGCGGCGCCTGACCTTGGACGAGTACCTGGAGATCCGCAATATCCGCGTCGAGCTCGAAGGCATGGCCGCCAGCCAGGCGGCCCTGCGTGCCACCGCCGACGAAGTGCAGCGCCTGGCCGAGCAGGTGCAGCACAACGAAGAGGCCGTGCGGCGCGGCGACATCGCCCAGGCCATTGCGCTGAACCAGGATTTTCACTTTACGCTGTGCCAGCTGGCGCGCATGCCGTTGCTGTCCGAAATCCTCTACGGGCTGTGGCTCAAGATGGGGCCGCTGATAGCACAGAGCTACAGCGAAGGCGGCCGCAGCATGATCGACCACCATTACCCTGTCGTCGAGGCCCTGCGCCGCAACGATCCGCATGCTGCGCGGGTGGCGATTCAGACGGATTTGCTGTCTGGTGGGCAGTCGATTTACGAGCGGTTTGGGCAGGCGGAGGCGGGCAGGTAAGCCCTGCGGGCCATAACACCCAACCGTTGAGCTGGCTTACTGCGCGGGCAGCAGCGGCGCCGCAAACGCCCGCGCCACCTCGCGGTTGCGCGCCGCCAGCTCGCGCATCGCCTCTGAGATAGGCGCCGCCAGCTGGGCATGGCTGGCAGCCTGCCAAAACGCATCGGCGGCGCGGGCCGCCAGGCTCCAGACCTGGGGCACGGCGCCGATGGTGCTGACCTGGGGCTCGATCGGCACCAGCGCCGGATCCAGTCCTCCGCCAATGGGCGCGTAGCGCATCGGCAGAATGTCATAGGCCGGTGCGATGCCCAGGTATTCACCATCGTCGCCGATCAGCAGCGAGATGTTTTCAAAATGGCGGTCGGTATTGCCGATCAACTCGCTGAACGCAGCCATCACGGCCACACGCTGGGCGTGCTGTGCGCTGAAGTAGTCCGCGTGCACGCAGCGTGCAGCGAACTCCGGCCACGTATCGCGCGCACCAAAGAACTCGTCATCCACGGCGCCTGCCGAAAGCATGCCCAAGCGTCCTTGTTGGCCCACGCGGTCAAAGCGCTGCACCTCCAGAAAGACATATTCGTCTGCCATGAGAATCTGGGTCTTGGCGGCGGGCACCCCGACATCGGCCAGTGCCGACAGTGCCAAATGCTCCAGTGGCAGCAGCTCGGCCATGCGGCTGCCCAGCCGTGCGAATTTGACGATGACCGAGCCCGAATCCTCGGCCACCCAGAGGAACTTGGGCTGCTCGCCGCCGGCGCTCGACCCATAGGATTCATGCTTGAGTTGCTGTGCGAGCCTCACATAGATGCCGAGCTTGTCCTGCGGCTGCTGGCGTGGCTGGCGCAGCAGATCCAGCTCGCGTTGCAGAGGCTGGTCGCCAAAGATCAGGTTGCCCGGCAGGTTCAGCCCCTGGGTAAACAAAAAGGCGATGCGGTGGTCGTCACTCCAGTCGTTGAGGCTGGCCGGAAAAGGCTGGTTGCGCGCAGCGGTCTGGGCCAGTTGGCGGCCCAGAAAACCCGAGGGAGCCGCGAACAGCATATAGGGCGGCAGGCCCTCGTAGAGGCGAATGGCGCCTGCCTCCTGGCGCTCCAGGGTCCCTCCGCCGGCGAGAAATTCCAGATCTGCATACGGAACGATGTGGCCGGTCGACAGAAAGCGATAGACACGCTGGCGCGGGTTGAGCCCCAGCGGCAGCTTGCGCAACCACGCGTATTGGGGTGTGCGCTGCCCCAGTTCCCGAAACATGCTGACCGCAGCGGATAGTTCGCGAATAGTTCGAGACAGTGTCGGCTGGCTGATGCCCAGCGACTCCAGCAACTGCTGGCCCGAGCGCGGTCCACCGGCCAGTGCGCGTTGAATGGCCTGGTGAAGATCGGTCATCGGAGATCGGAGGGGGGCAGACATGAGATGCGTGCTGAATAGATCAAGAATTTTATATGAATATGAAATCTCGTGTCTTATAACGGGAGCGACGGCCTCTAGCCCGCCGTTATCCCAAGTCCCTGGCGCAAGGTATTCACCAGCAGCTTGTACAAACCATCGACCGCTTTGGAGCGCCGCGATTCCTTGCTGCGGTACACGGCCACCTCCATCGGCGCCAACGGACCCAGGCCGTGCTTGCTGCCCAGCACCTGCAAATGCGGCGGGGCACTGCACTGGGTCAAAGCCGCCACCGCCAGACCGCTCTCAACGGCGGCAATCTGGCCTGCCAGGCTGGAGCTGTTGTAGACCACGCGGTGCTGGCGCCCTTGCTGGGCCAGCGCATGCAGCGCGCCGCGCCGGGCCAGGCTGGCCTCTTCGTACACGGCAATCGGCAGCGGATCGCGCCGCCAGAGTTCAAAATGCTCCGAGCCCACCCAGACCATCGGCTCGTGAAACAGCAGACTACCGCGCCGGGCGTGGTCGCGCGAGATAAGGGCCAGATCCAGCTCGCCGGCCGCTACGCGCGGAATCAGTGCGGTCGATTGCTCGCAGCTGAGGATGATCTCCACACCGCTATGGCGAGGCGCAAAGCGCCTGAGAACGGGAGTGAGGTACTTGGCGGCATAGTCATCGGGGACGCCCAGGCGCACATTGCCTTTGAGTTCCTCGCCGTGCAGCGCCCACTGCGCTTCACTGTGCAGATCCAGAATGCGCCGGGCGTAGCCCAGCAGGCGCTGGCCCTCTGGCGTGATTTGCTGGCTGCGGCTGTCGCGCTCCAGCAGGCGATGGCCGACTGCCGCCTCAAGCTTTTTGAGCTGCATGCTGACGGCGGACTGGGAGCGGTGCACCTCGCCCGCCGCGCCCGACAGCGATCCGGTGTCGACCACTGCGACAAAGCACTTGAGCCAATCCATCTGAAGGTCTTGCGAGGTGGCAGGCATGGGTTTTCGAAAATCGAATAGCTGATGCGAGAATTATGCGCTTTTCGATGGATGGCCTGCGCCGCACACTGGCAGCCATGAGCCGATACCCAGAACCAGCGCAAATGGCCGCTACAAGCATTGACCACCCCTCACAAGCTGCATCCCGTAGCCCGGGCGATGCCTTTGGCGGCGTGCTGCCGTTTGTGCTGGGCAGTACGCTGCTGGGCAGTATTGGTATTTTTGTGCACATGGCGCAGGCCGGTGCGCTGACGGCAACCTGGTTCCGCTGCGCCTTTGGGCTGCTAGGCTTGACGGCCTGGCTGCTGTGGCGCGGGCAACTGCGCTTTTTGCGTCTGGGCCGGGGCAGCGCGGGATGGGTGTTGCTGGCCAGTGGCCTGATGGTGCTGGGCTGGGTGCTGTTTTTTGCGGCGATGGAACGCATCTCTGCCGGGGTGGCCGTGGTGCTGTTCCATATGCAGCCAATGTGGGTGCTGGTGCTCGGTGCCTTCTGCCTGGGGGAGCGGCCAGGCCGCCAACGGGTAGTTGCCGTGGCGGTGGCCATGCTCGGGCTGGTGCTGGCCACCGGGGTCTTGCAGCAAGCCGCATCGCCGCATGCCGCACAGCCGCAGTACTGGTGGGGCGTGGGCATGTGCTTGCTGGGCGCGTTCTTGACCGCGGCTGTCACTGTCATGGCGCGCCGCCTGAGCGCGCTGCCTGCCGGCGTGCTGGCCTGGTGGCAATGCGCCATCGGCACCGCCGTGCTGTGGATGGCGCCCGCCATGCAGGGCTGGCCGGCCTGGGGTGCCAGCTGGGCCTGGCTGGCTGCGTTGGGCCTCGTGCATACCGCCACCGCCTATGCATTGATCTACACCGGCATGGCCAGGCTGCCCACGGGGCGCATTGCGGTACTGCAGTTTGTCTACCCGGCCATCGCCATCCTTGTGGATTGGCAGTACTTTGGGCACCGGCTGGGGGCGTGGCAGATGGTCGGGGTGGTGGTGATAGGGGTGGCTATTGGGTATGCGGAACGCCGGGCATCCGCTAAAACCGTCTGATCGTCAGGGGCTAGCGTCGCTTGTTCTGCCACACCAAGACAGCAAAGCCAAGCCAGGTCAAGACCATGGGGATCAGTGACCAGATGAGCGCGTTTGACTTGCTGACGATCGCGTAAAGCGCTGCACCCAGTAAAGCGCTCAGCAAAACATGGAGCTGCGGACGGTTACGCGCCATTTTGGCTACCACATAGCCTGAGAGCCCAGGCGGAAACAACAGGAACAACAGGATCAGAAAAGCGGGCGCAAATCCGTAGAAGGGGGTATCGGGCAATAAGGCGGTTAGCAGCGCAAACGTGATTTTCTGCAGTACGAGTGCGATCGCACCATAGCTCACGGCAAACGCGACCAGGATCGCTTTGAGGTCAATGTTGAAGAGCATCTCTATCTGTAACGTTGTTGCTTTCGGGACCGCATGGCCTTCATCACACACTGTGAAATGCCGATGCCTTGTAGGGATCGACAACATTCTGGGTCTTCAGCAGCCTGTTTTGACCGCTGGGTTGCCTGCATGCCACGTTGTCCTCTCAAGAGAGATAGCTGTCAATGCGATCAATGGTCGGCAAACATCCGCGCACAAAGATAGTCCACCAGCGCCCTGACTTTGGGCGCTGCATGCCGGCCTGCAGGCCACAGAATGTGGAACACCCCGGTGCGCTCCGCCAGCCCAGGCATGACCTGCAACAGCCTGCCATCGGCCAGCGCATCGCGGATCGCAAAGTCAGGCAGGCAGGCGATGCCGCGTCCCCGCAGCGCAAAGCAGGCGCGGGTTTCGATGTTGTTGCAGACCATCGAGACGGGCAGGTTGACGGGCTCGCCGCTGTCGGGCGGCGGTAGCGGCCAGGCCTCCAGCTTGCCGCTGTGGGGCCAGCGGAAATGCATGCATTGGTGGGCTTGCAGGTCTTGCACCTGCCGGGGCATGCCATGGGCGGCGATGTAGTCCGGCGACGCCACCAGCAGCATCTTGAAATGGCCGAGCTTGCGGGCCACCAGGCGCGAATCGGCCGGCTCGCCGGTGCGCACCACAGCGTCAAAGCCTTCTTCCACCACATCCACCAGGCGGTCGGAAAAATCCAGGTCCAGCTGGATGTCCGGGTAGTCGCGCATGAAATCGGCCAACACCGGCAGCACCAAGGTACTGACCAAGGGCAGGCTCACCCGCAGCCGCCCCCGGGGTGCAGACGAGGCTTGTGACAGCTCCGTCTGTGCCGCCTCGATCTCTGCCAGGATGCGCCTGCTGCGCTCCAGCAGCAGCAGGCCTTCGGCCGTCGGGGTGATGCTGCGGGTGCTGCGGTGGAACAGGCGCACACCGAGCTTTTCCTCCAGCCGCGCCACGCTCTTGCCCACGGCGGATGCAGAAATGCCCAGCAGCCGGCCAGCCGCTGTAAAGCTGCGGGTTTCGGCCACCTGCACAAACACCGTAAATGCGTTGAGGCTATCCATGCGTTTCACCTGCGTTTCTGGACCGGTGTCACGGCCCATGATTGCGGACATTGCAGTCCTGAAAGTGCGGAACTCTATCCTAGTTTTTCTGGGATCGCTGGCTGCCTAAGCTGATGCCTGTGTTCCAACCAAGGTAGCGATGCGATGGATTTATCAGTTTCAGACATGCACCACAGCCGTGTACAGCCGGGTGTTTCTGGCGGGGCGGCGCAGTGGGCACTGGTCGCCCAGGTATTGAATACCGCCCTGGCCGAGCAGCGCCTGGTGGGGGCCGTGGTGCTTGTCTACCAGCATGGGCTGGCGCTATGCCGCATCGCAGCTGGCTGGGCGGACCGGGAGGCCCGCATCGCGATGGCCGAGGATACGGTGTTTCGCTGGGCCTCCGTCAGCAAGCCCGTTGTCAGTGCGGCGGTCATGCGGCTGGTAGCCGATGGGCGAGTGGACCTGGACGAGCCTATCACCACCTGGCTGCCGACCTTTCGCCCCCGCTTGCCGGACGGGCGCGAAGCGCGCATCTCCGTGCGGCAGTTGCTGAGCCATACCGCCGGGCTGGGCTACCGCTTTTTTGAGACAGACGACCAAGGGCCTTATGCCCAAGCGGGGGTATCCGACGGTATGGATGCCAGCGGCATCGACCTGCAGGAGAACCTGCGCCGCATCGCCAAGGTGCCGCTGCTGTACGCGCCGGGCACCAGTTGGGGTTACTCGTTGGCGGTGGATGTGCTCGGTGCGCTGATCGAGGCGGTATGCAACACCCGCTTGCCGCAGGCGGTAGAGGCGTTGGTGACGCGCCCCTTGGGCATGGCCGATGCCGGCTTTGTCTGCCGGGATGCGGCGCGCCTGGCCACGCCCTATGTCAACGGTGGCCCGGTGCCCCATCGCCTTCGAGAGGGCGAGGTGGTGGCCCCGTTCGAAGGCACGGTGGGCATCGTCTACAGCCCGTCTCGCGCCTTGGATGCAAGCGCCTTTCCCTCTGGCGGCGCCGGCATGGTCGGCACGGCCGATGATCTGCTGCGCCTGCTGGAAGCGCTGCGCAGCGGCCAGGGCGGCTGGCTGCCCGAGCACCTGATCGCCGAGATGGCACGTGACCAAACCCAGGGGCTCGAACTGGCCGCTGGCCCGGGACTGGGGTTTGGTTTGGGCTTCTCGGTGCTGCGCGATCCCGCGCTGGCGCAGTCACCGGAATCGCCCGGCACCTGGCGCTGGGGCGGCGCCTATGGCCATGCCTGGTGGGTAGACCGGCCCCGAGGGCTCACGGTGGTGGCGCTGACGAATACCTTGTACGAGGGGATGTCCGGGCGGTTTGTGACGGAGTTGCGGGATGCCGTCTATCAGTGCATCCCGCGGTGACCGCCTAAGACTTCGTAGCGCATGAGGTAGGGATCTTCTTTTCAGCGATGTACCAGGTTTGCGGCGCAGTCCATCTCAGGAACGTCACGCGCATACTGCTGTACCACTGGCTTTATCGCATACAGATATACAACGCCAAGCGCTTGCCAGAGGCCGAAGACATCGCATTCTTGTCCAAGGCCAAGTCCTCACTCATGGGCATAAACCATCGGCACGAAGGCCACACCATGGAGCCGCTGTGGGCCAGCCACGGCAACAAAGCCCAAGCGTTCATAGACCGGGACTGCATGCAGAGAGGCGTTGACCGTGAACGTGGCGTGGCTTGACTGATGCATGGCATGCAGCCAAAGGGCGCGAGCGATTCCCCGGCCTTGGGCATCCGCCCGCACAAACAGATGGTAGACATGCGAGCCGTCGCGCAATGCCACAATGCCACACAATCCGGCTGCGTCCTCTGCAACGTAATGCTTGAATGGCGAGGAGCTGAGCCGCTCAGCGTAGGCCGAGGGGCTCAGTCCTGCCATGAAGGGAGCGGCCTGCGCAGAAGCCGGATCAGCGAGGAAGTAATGCGCCAAGCCGGTGACAAGGTGGCTGGCCGCTTCTGCATCGAACGCGGTTGCTTGACGAATGGTGAAATTCATAGGTGCTCAGGACGGATCCACAGACGCGGGGTTTCGCAGGGACTGGCCTTCAGCCGGCCCCCGTGCAGGCTGCCCGCCGCAAAAGCCGCTGATCTGGCCGGCACACAGGCTCCCCATTGCCAGGCTGCCAAAAATCCATCGCATCAGGGTTGACCGTCGTGTGTCTCGCTCACCCCTGCAAGGGCCACCCAGGGCCGGCGCCGTTTCGTCCAGATCTCCCGCTGTGGGGTTCCCAGCGCATCGCGTTGCTGGAGGACGCCGGTGCGCAGCGAGTAGGCCTGCGGATTCTCCACGGCACAGGCATACAGCGGGCTGCCACAGGTCTCGCAGAACGCCAGATTGCGCTTGGTACCGCTGGCAGTCGTCTTGGCGAAGGTGCGCGGCACGCCCTTGGTCAGTTTGAAACCGGCCGCCGGGGCAGAGATATTGGCTCTGAACGCTGAGCCCGAGTGCGTTTGGCAATCGAGGCAATGGCAGACCGTCATGCTGCCTGGTTGCACCTCTGCCTCAAATTCAATGGCGCCGCATAGGCATCGGCCTGCTACTTTCATGCGCATCCTTTTTTAGAAACGCCGTCGCAGTGGCGTTGATACGTTGGTCAGGGCTAAGGATGACCCAGGCTTTGCAGTCGAGCTCATCACCCCAGGTTCGGCAGGTCAGAGGTCCACAATCACCAGAATGCCCTGGCTGCCGGATAGAACAGCATGAGGAACGCCCGCCTCGGCAATGTACATCTGACCCGCTTCCACACACAGGGCCTGGCCGGCCACTTCCAGCATCATCTGGCCACTGACGACCAGCAACGCCTCGTCGTAGTCGTGCACCTCTTCGCCATAGGGCATCTGATCCATGCGCAGCAACTTGATGTTGGACGCGCCCACTTTGCCCAACACGGTGGAACGCCACGCAGCGGGCAGACCATCGGCGATGGTATGGAGGTCAAATAAGGACATGCTTGTCTACTTTCCAGTCTCGATCAACCAGCAGCCACCATCCGTGCGCGTCGCAAGCACCGCAGATGCGCTGAAAGAACCAACTTTACCCCAAGGGCGCATCGGTTTCGTGCGTGCATTTATTTTGATGATGTGCCTATCACCTGCGTCACTTTTAGGCGGGTCAGCAGTTGCCCGGTGCCGGCGTGATAAAGCGCCTCACTGGCACGATCCAGGGTAAACACGAGGGTGGAAACAAAGGGGTAGAGCTACATTTCGATAACTAATCCACATTTGCGAACGAGGCAGCCATGCGCATCCATCTGAGCCGGATCCATTCTCGCGGGGTTCCGCTGCTGGCGGCATCGCTGGTGGCCCTTGCAGGCGTCATGGCGGCGCCTTCCGCCTTTGCCCAGGCTACGCGAACCTGGGTGTCCGGGGTCGGGGACGACGCCAATCCCTGTAGCAGAACGGCGCCCTGCAAGACTTTTGCCGGAGCCATCTCCAAAACTGCCACCGGGGGTCTGATCAACAGCCTTGATCCCGGTGGGTTTGGTGCAGTCACCATTACCAAACCTATCTCCCTGGATGGAGCAGCGTCTGGCACCGCAGGCGTGCTGGCCGCTGGAACGAACGCCATCATCATCAATATCGACCCGGCAGTCCACGCCAATGGCACTGTGGTTCTGAGAAATCTGAATGTCGAAGGAGCGGGCTCGGGCCAGTCCGGGGTTCAGGTCCGCCGCGCGTCCAAGGTGGTCATTGAGCACACCCAGATTCAAGGCTTTCAGACGGGCGTTGAAGTGCAGAGCGGCGCCAATGCGCAGTTGCTGGTGCAACGCGCTGACATCGTGAACAACAGCACCGCAGGCATTTCATTGAGCGATGCCAACAGCAAACTCTATCTCTCCGACTCCTCGTTGTTTGGCAACGCCACCGCGTTCAGCATCAGCGCAGGCAATGTGACGACCTATAACAATAATCGTCTGGAGGGCAATACCAGCCCCAGCACGCCCACCGCAACGCTGTACGAGCGCTGAGCAGCAGGGGATCGTCATGGCATGTCCTCGACACTACCGGCTTGGCAGCGGCACGGCGCTGGTCTTGCTGGCCGGCATCCTCACCCCTGCTGCGCACGCTGCAGAGCTGGTGGTCAATGGCGGCTTTGAGCAAAACGCCGGCGCAGGTTCCATGGGCTTTAGCGGCTGGCAGGCGATGTCACAGCCAGGATCGCAGGGCGGCTTCTATGCCCAGCAGGGCAGCCAAAGTGCGCTGACGCCTGTCGCCGTCGCCGCGCCGCCCCAAGGGGTGTTTGCGGCGATGTCCGATCAGCCCGGCCCTGGCGCGCATGCGCTGTACCAGGACATCGCCATTCCGTCAGGCAAGAGCGCAACGCTGAGCGTGCAGGTCTATCTGCAAAATGCCGCTGCTCCTTCGGTAGCACCCGCGACCCTCGACTTTCTGACGGTGCCCAACCAGCAGGCACGTATCGACATCATGGATCCGGCAGCGCCCTGGAACGATGTGGGAGCAGGTGTCCTGGCCAATGTCTTTCAATGGTCTGGCGGCGCAACCGCTGGCGGTTACCAGAGCATTCAGTTGGATGTGACCGCCTATGCAGGGCGCACGATTCGTCTGCGGCTCGCCGAGGTGGACAATCGCCAGAGCCTGTTCTTCGGGGTGGACGCGGTCAGTGTCATCTCCTCCGATGTCACGCCTCCGGCGAGTGTTGGCGCAGACAGGCAAGGCAATACCGTCACCCTGACTTTCCCTCCCGTCGCATCCACCCCCACCGAGACCGTCACGGGCTACCAGGCGCAGTGCGTGCCCGCGGGCGGAGGTGACACCATCACGGCCACCGGCACGCAGTCCCCCATCGCAGTCTCCGGCTTGGTGCCAGGCGTGGCTTACACCTGCACGGTGGCAGCGCAGACCAGCGTGGGCAGCGGGCCAAGCAGCCCACCGGTCACGGTGCCCGGTTCGCCTGCGGCAGCAGCGGCCCCCATACCCGCCTGGAGCCTGCTCAGCACGCTGCTGGCGTCGTTGCTGGTGCTCGGCGGCGTGGGCTTGGGTGCCCGGCGCAGGGCCGTGCGTGTTCTGCGGCGCTGACAAGCCTTTGCATACCGCTTGCCCAGCCGGGTGACGATGAACTGTCCATGGGCGCGTTGCGCATCAGGGCGCCATTCTGCAAAGGGCGCCAACGGAGCTGCCTCACAGCGTTAAAAGCCTTTGCAGCATCCACAGGTTCAGCGACACGACGAGGGCTGCACCGCTCCACAACAGTATCGACATGGGCCGGCCAAAGGTCAGCGCTCCCAGTGCATTGCGGCGGGTCGTGAACATCAGCAGCGGCACGATCGCAAACGGCAGCTGCATGCTGAGGACCACCTGGCTGAACACCAGCAGCGCGCTGGCGCCCTCGTTGCCGTACCAGGCGGTGGCGATGACGGCGGGCACGATGGCGATAAGCCGGGTCAGCAGCGCCCGCATCGCCGGCGACAGACGAATTTGCAGAAAGCCTTCCATCACGATCTGGCCCGCCAAGGTGCCCGTTACCGAAGCGCTGAGGCCCGAGGCGAGCAGGGCGGTGCCAAACACTGCGCTGGCGATGCCGACTCCCAGGATAGGTGACAGCAAATGGTAGGCGTCTGACAGCTCGGTGACGGGGGGTGTTCCCGGGCGGTTAAAGGCACCCGCTGCCACGACCAGGATCGCGGCATTGACGAACAGCGCCAAACCCAGCGCCACGGTGGAGTCGATCGTAGCGAAGCGGATCGCCTGGCGTGTGCCCTCCAGGGTCCGGCTGTGTTCACGCGTCTGCACGATGGCCGAATGCAGATACAGGTTGTGCGGCATGACCGTCGCGCCAACGATGCCGACGGCCAGGTAGAGCATCTCCGGGTTGGCCACGATCTCCGAGCGCGGAATGAAGCCGGACAGCACCGTGGCGAGCGGCGGGTGCAGCCACAGCAGCTGGGCGCCGAAGCAAATGCCGATCAAGGCCACCAGCGCGATGACGACTGCCTCCAGCGCGCGAAACCCTCTACTTTGCAGCGCAAGAATCAGCATCACATCGACCACCGTGATGCATACGCCCACGATCAGTGGCAGGCCAAACAGCAGGTTCAGGCCGATGGCCATGCCCAACACCTCGGCCAGGTTGCAGGCCACGATGGCGACCTCGCAGAAGAACCAGAGCACCAGGTTGATGCGCGGCGGAAACTGTTCGCGGCAGGCCTGGGCCCGGTCGCGCCCGCTGGCCAGACCCAGCCGTACTGCGGCTGCCTGGAACAGCATCGCCATCAGGTTGGACGCAAAGATCACCGCCAGCAACGAATAGCCAAACTGAGATCCGCCCGCAATCGAGGTGGCCCAGTTGCCGGGGTCCATGTACCCGACCGCCACCAGATAACCGGGCCCGGCAAAGGCCAGCATGCGCCTTGCGTTGGCCGACCAGCTGGTGCCGCCCGGCACCGCAATGCTGCGGTGAACCTGGGGCAGGCTGGGGATGCCTGACTTCACGCTGTCTGGATCCGCTTTGCCTGAGGCCTCTGGCTTTGGCATGCCCCCTTCGTTGTGGAGGGGGCTGCAGGTGGTGAAGGCAGGTGGCGGCATGGTCGCTCCCTATCTGGAGGCCGGTGCCAGGTGCAGCGCAGCGGAAGCGGGTGTTTCAGCTGGCCCCGCAGCGATGGCGCCGTTTAAAAGTGCCAGCACATCCGAGGTGACAATGGCAAGTCCTGCCAGGACGATCAAGCTCCCTACACAACGGCGCAGCAACGTGGCGGGTCTCAGCCGCCGCGTCTTGCTGGGGGCCGTTGCTTGCGAGGATGGAGACAATATGGACTTCATCGCAACTCCTAGGCAGAGAAACACCGGTCTCAGATCCGTCTTGCGGCATTCCTGCCCCGGAAAGGGGCAGGTTGAACTAACGCGTCAAGCGTGGGCGGTGCTCATCACCAGCGCACCATTGACGCCTGCCGGAAAGAAGCCGCCCTTGGTGGCAGAGTCCTTGGTCAGGTAGACGATGTTCAGCACGTCGCCGGGTGAGCGGCTGTAGGCAATGCCGTCGGCATCCAGCGGCACGATGTTGGAGGTGCTGTCGTCCCCGGTGATGCCCTGGTCCACATCGGAGGAGCCGTCGAGGCTGTCGCGCGCATCCGAGATGGCGCCGGCTGCCGAGCGCAGCGCAGGCGTGGCGAGGCCCTTGGCGTAGAGTACCGTGCGCACCAGACCTGCGTGGTAGGCCTCGGCAGACAGAATGCCTGCAGCAGCTTCCAGGTAGGTCTTGTTGGTGATCAGCGGCGAGGCGCCCTTGTAGGCGGTCACCCCCACGTCCTCGAAGATAAACGCGCCGAGCAGGAAGTTCTCGTCACTGGCATAGGGATCGAAGGCCACGCCCGCACCTACCAGACCGGCTGCGCGTGCGGCCACCGAGAAGGCCCCGTTCGGGTCGGTGCCGCCGATATCGATCTGTGGCTGCGCGACCGCTGCAGAGCCCAGCGCCTTGCGCAAAAAGGCCACATGGGCCACCTCATCCTGGGCAATCTCCTTGGCGTACTGCGCGACCAGCGGGTCCTTGAAAGCCACCGCCCGCCCGCCGGTGATACCGCCCTGCGTACCAGTACCGGACTGCATATTGGCAGGCAGCCCGGTGCCAAACACGGCGTAATGGTAGAACTGCGACTCCAGGTATTCCAGGTTCAGCGCAAAGTTCAGGATCTCCAAATCGGTCGGGCCGTTGTTCTGCGCATTGGCATCACTGCCACCACCCCCGCAAGCCGTCAGGATGGCACCGCCTGCCATACCCGCTGCCATGCCTCCGGTCTTGCGGAAGAATTGACGCCGGTCTTCCAATTTCCTGGCCCGCTGTTGCAATACACCTATCAACACTGATTCGTCAGACATGTGATTTCCTTTCGAGTTGCGCTAAACGCGCCTACCTACAGAGGAATGCGCCGTCACGCGGAGGGCACACGGTGCAGCAAGAAGCAGCTCAGCACCAAATCCTTGTCAGTGGAGACGGAGGATGTCGACTCTTGCTACTTGCGGTGTACGCAGCAGGTGGCAAGATGGATTCACCAATGTTGGCGTCTTTACAATTCGCCGCTTCTTTCCAAATCGTCGGGAGGAGTGGGGGATTACCAATTTTTGGATTGCTGGGTCTAGAAGGCTGTGACACCAACGACGGCCTGGACGGCATCCAGGAGCCATCGGCTGCGCTTGCCTGTGCTGGAGCTGACCAATGCCGGGCTGAACGACAAGTGCACACTGTTGCAGTTTTGGATGGGGTACCCAACGAGCCGATGGTTGACCGCTGTTAGGAATTTCTTAACCCGTCTTTGTACCTTTGTCTGCCTCAATGCTTGCCGAGATCGACCGTCTGCACCAGAAAATCAAGAAAAGCGCGCACGCGCAGCGGCAGATAGCCGCCTTGGCCGACATAGACGGCGTGTACCTCTTCGATATCGCCCGGATTGCAGTCTTCAAGAACCGGTAGCAGGCGGCCTGCGGCCACGTCCTCGCGTACCTGGAAGGCAGCCAGACGCGCCAAACCCAGCCCCGCCAGCGCCAACTGGCGCAAGGCTTCGCCGTCACTGGCCTGCGCATTGCCATTGATGGGAAGGACGGTATCTTCACCAGCGTGCCGCAGCGGCCAGCCCGGTTGCGCCCGGGCATAGTTTGCGCCCAGGCGGTTGTGGTGCTGCAGTTCCTGCGGCGTGGTGGGCATGCCATGGCGGGCCAGGTAGCTGGGCGCCCCCACAATCAGCATGCGTGTGCCGCCCAGCTTTCGCGCCACCAGGTTGGAATCCTTCATCGGCCCGGCACGCACGGCCACATCGGTACGCTGCTCCAGGATGTCGATCACCGCATCGGTCAATACGATATCCAGGGTCACGTCGGGATGGGACGCCAGAAAGGCAGGCGCGAGCGGCAGCAAAAAATGGTGGCCGAAGGGGACGTTGGCATTGACACGCAGCCGGCCGCGCGGCGCAGTGTGTGTACTGGCGCAATGCTCTGCCTCTTCAAGATCGGCCAGGATACGCACCCCGCGCTCGTAGAAAACGCAGCCTTCGGGCGTGAGCTGGAGCTGCCGGGTCGACCGGTTCACCAGCCTGGTGCCCAGCCGCTGTTCCAGGCGCGCTACCAACTTGCTGACCGCAGAAGGCGTCATGCCAAAGGCGCGCGCAGCGGCGGAGAAGCCCCCCGATTCGATCACGCGCACAAATACCTCCAGTTCGCCGGACCGATTGACTTCCAGACGCGCCATGCGGGCCTCCTTGATGAGATCAATTCACAAATGATGTTCTTGCCGCCAGTCTATGCCAATCTGGTCTTTGAATTCATCATCCGTTCTTCCAAAGACTTCGAATTCACTGATATGACAAGACTGACTGTGCCGCTCGCAAGCGCCGAAGCCGCCGCGATGCTGGCGTTGACCCTCACGCTGGGCGCCGTGCCCGTAGTGCCCGCACGGGCAGCGGATGCTGCTCCCGGCAACCGCTGGGTGGCCACCTGGCAGGCCAGCCCGCAGCCCGTGTGGGGTACGGATTTTCTGTTTCCGACCCACCTCCCGGCCGCGTTGCATGCGCAAACCGTGCGCCAGGTGGCGCGCATCAGCCTGGGGGGCGAGCGCTTGCGCATCGTGCTGTCCAACGCCTACGGCAAGCAACCGCTCTTCGTGGGCAAGGCGACGGTGGCCCGTTTTCGGGAGGCCAGCGCCGCTGGCGCGGTCACCGATGGCAGCCTGCGGGCCGTCAGTTTTGGCGGTCGGGAAGGCGTGACGATACCGCCGGGGGCCTCCTGGGTCAGCGATCCGGTGGCGCTCCCGGTGCCGGCGCTGTCTCAGGTGGCGGTGAGCCTGTACCTGCCCCAGGCCACACCGATCAGCACGTTCCACTGGGATGGCCGCCAGACGGGCTGGATCGTGCCCGGCGATCAAACCCAGGCGCCGAGCCTGCAGATCACCGATCCCGACAGGCAAAGCACCACAGCCCGCCCATTGCTGACCGGGATTGCGGTGGAGACCGGGCCGGCCGCGCGCGCCGTGGCGGTGCTGGGTGATTCCATCACCGATGGCGCCACAGCCAGCCTGGACAAGGACAGCCGCTGGCCGGACTTTCTGGCTGCCCGGCTGGCGCCGCATGGCGTGGCGGTGGTCAATGCGGGGATCTCAGGGGCAAGGTTGTTGTCCGATGGCATGGGCGCCAATGCGCTGGCGCGGCTGGAGCGTGATGTGCTGGCGCAACCTGGGGTGAGAAGCGTCATCGTGCTGCTGGGTATCAACGACATATCCTGGCCCGGGACCGCGTTTGCAAAGCATGCAGAGCCGCCCACCCTGGCATCCCTGACCGCGGGCTACCGCCAATTGATTGCGCAAGCGCACAGCCGGGGCATTCGCGTTCTCGGTGCCACCCTGACGCCATTCGAGGGTGCATTGCCCGGCACGCCGCTGGCCGACTACTACCAACCCGGCAAGGACGCGCTGCGCGCACAGGTGAACGACTGGATCCGCCACAGCGGAGCGTTCGATGCCGTCATCGATTTTGACGCGGCGCTGCGCGATCCAGCGAATCCGGCACGCATCGCCGCGCGATTCGACTCGGGAGACCATTTGCACCCCGGCGATGCAGGCCATAGAGCCATGGCCGAGGCCGTTGCGCTCGATGCCCTGCTACCGGGCCTGGAGTCAAAGGCCGCTGGTGCGTTGCCGCAGGCGCGCTAGCCATCGCTATGCGGTGTCGTCCGTTGCGGCTCGCACTTCTGCTGCTGCGCCTGGCCCTGCATGCACTGCGGGCAGTCAGAGCAACAGCCGCACCAACAGGCCGGCAAAGCCCGCAGCCACAATCACATACACCACATTGACCCGGTAGCGGAGCAAGGCAATCGCCGCTGCCAGCCCGATGGCCATCGATGCCCCATCCAGGCTTCCCGCGAAGCCCCGGGGCCACAGCACATGGTAGGCAAAGAAGACAGCCAGATTCACGATGACACCGACAACGGCAGCGGTGATGCCCACCAATGGCGCGGTGAACTTCAGGTTGCCGTGGGTGGACTCGATGAACGGGCCGCCCAGCAATATGAAAAGGAACGAAGGCAGAAAGGTGAAGAACGTGACCACCACAGCCGACACCACGCCCGCCAGCAGCAGCGAATCCGCGCCGAAGACGGCCTTGGTCCAACCCCCGACAAAAGCCACGAAGGACACCACCATGATGAGCGGGCCAGGGGTGGTCTCACCCAAGGCCAACCCGTCCATCATTTGGGGGGCGGTCAACCACTGGAAGTTCTCCACGGCCCCTTGGTAGACGTAAGGCAGTACCGCATAGGCGCCTCCAAAGGTCATCAGCGCTGCCTTGGTGAAGAACCAGCCCATTTGCACCAACACGGAATCCAGCCCAAACAGCGCCGCAAGCAGGGCCATGGCGCCGGCCCACAGTGCCAGGCACACCAGCGCCACGGACCAGAATCTCCGCCAGGAAAATCGGGCATGCGGCGGCGTGGGGGTGTCGTCGTCTATCAGTGCATGTTCCCCCTGCCGCACTGCGGTGCCTGGGCCATGGCTGGCGCCACCAAAGGCGTCTGGCTGCAGCTTGCCGCCGAGGTAACCGACCGCAGCAGCCACCACCACAATGAGCGGAAACGGAACATTCAGCGCAAAGATGGCCATGAACGCAGCGGCCGCAATGCCCCAATGCCAGCGGTTCTTGAGGGAGCGGGACCCCACGCGGTAGGCGGCCTGTGCCACCAGCGCCGTGACAGCCGGCTTTATGCCATAGAAGAAACCTGCAATGACGGGCATGTCACCATGGGCCATATACAGCCACGCCAGCGCAATGATGAGAAAGAGGGACGGCAGAACAAAAAGAACGCCGGCCAGCACACCGCCCCAGGTCCGGTGCAGCAGCCAGCCCAGATAGGTGGCCAGCTGCTGCGCTTCCGGCCCGGGCAGCAGCATGCAATAGTTGAGGGCGTGCAGAAAGCGCTTTTCGGAGATCCACCGGCGGCGGTCAACCAGCTCCTCATGCATGAGGGCGATTTGACCGGCAGGGCCGCCAAAGCTGATGAACCCCAGCTTCAGCCAGAAGCGTAAAGCGTCAGACAACGACAGAGACGTAGGTGCAACGGGGTCCGTTGATGTGGGCAAACCGGTGTCCATAAAAACTCCATAGAGAATACCCAGCACTTGGACGGGACACCGTCTACCCTTGCGGGCCGGGAGGCTGCTATCCCGGTCGCAGAATTCTAGCCTACCTGTAGCCTGCTCCCGTTTCGAACCCCCGCAACGCACTCTCCAGGTTCAAGCCCAAATCCTCACTCAGATACCCGCCTTCCTGCACGATCACCGTCGGCAGCCCCAGCTGCGCGATTTTTTCGGTGATGCGGGCGAAGCCAGGGGTGTCGATGGCCAGGGCCTGGTAGGGGTCGTGTTCGTGGGCGTCCAGGCCCAGCGCCAGCACCAGGGCGCCGGGGGCGTACTGGCGGATGGTGGTGAGGGCGGTTTCCAGCGCGCGCAGGTACTGGTCGGTGGTGGTGCCCTTGGGCTGGGGCAGGTTCAGGTTGTAGCCCAGGCCTTCGCCTTCGCCGCGCTCATGCGCATGGCCGGTGAAGAAGGGGGTGCAGAAATGCGGATCAGCATGGATTGATACGGTCAGCACATCCTGGCGGCGCCAGAAGATGCCCTGGGTGCCGTTGCCGTGGTGCACGTCGATGTCGAGCACGGCCACGCGGGCATGCTTGCTGCGCAGGTGCTGGGCGGCAATGGCGGCGTTGTTCAGGTAGCAAAAGCCGTTGGCGCGGTCCACATAGGCGTGGTGGCCCGGTGGGCGGCACAGCGCGTAGGCGGCTTGTTCGCCTTGCAGCACCAGTTCGGCGGCATGGGTGGCGCAGTGGGCGGAGTGGATCGCCGCGTGCGAGGTGTGCTCGCCAATGCTGCAGGCGCAGTCACCCATGTGGTAGCCGGCCTGGCCGACCAAGTGGTCCGGGTAGGTAAAGGGCTGGCCGGGGAAGGGGAAGACATTGGGCAGCACTTCGAGCGAGGCATCGGGCAGCGCCTGCCAGCGTTGCCAGGCGGTTTGCAGAAAGTGCAGATACTCGGGGGTGTGGACGGCTGCGCGCGGGCCGGGGCCAAAATCTTCGGCCAGCATCGGCTGGTGGCCCGCCTTTTGCGCGGAGCGCAGCAGGATCTCGGCGCGTTCGGGTTGCTCATTGCTGCGCTTGAGTTGGCCGCGCACCATGAATTGCTGCGGGTCGTGGCTGCGGTGCGCGTGGCTGTAGATGAATTTCATGGTCTGGGCGGTTTTCGTCGGGAGGAAGAAACGGAAGAGGCGGTGGCGCCGGCCTTGGGCTTGGCCTGGGTGGCGGATACCGGTGCGGATGTGGGCATGGCGCTGGGGCGGGCATCCGGCACTTGGTCGCCGTGCAGCACCTGGGCATGGGCCTTGTCCTGCGCGTCCACCAAGTGCACGCGCAGCGCTTTTTCTGCGGCATCGGCATCGCGGCGCAGGATGGCATCGACCACCGGGAAGTGCGATTGCGCGATGAACACCGGGTCGCGGTACTGGCGCTCGATAAAGCCCTGGCAGATGCGGATCTCGGCCTGCATATTGGCAAAGATGCGCTGCAGATACTCGTTGCCCGACAGGCGCGAGATGGCGGTGTGCATGCCCAGGTCCATCGTCACCCGCTCTATATTGCTCAGGGTCGGTGCGCGCTCCAGCATGTCATCGGCATAGGCCTTGAGCGATGCCAGCTGCGCATCGGTGGCCACCTCGCAGGCCAGGCGTGCGGCCATCACTTCCAGGCCAAGGCGCACCTGGAACAGGTCCTGGATCTCCTTGGGGCTGAAGGTGCGCACGGTAAAGCCTTTGCGCGGCGTCGAGACGATGACGCCCTGGCTCTCGAGCCGCCGGGCCGCTTCGCGCAGCGGGGCGCGGCTCACGCCCATCTGGCGCGACAGCTCGGCCTCGACAATGCGCGAGCCCGGTGGCAGCCGGCCTTCAAAGATGGCCTGCAGCAGCTGGCGCTCCACCAGCTCCACCAGATCGGGCACGCGGATCGACGAAAAGCCGGGGTTGTCTGTCTCCTCGCCGTGCAAGGCGATGTTTTTGCTAAGGGTCTCAGATGTCATGTCAGGATGCCTGGTGAGCGGTGTGCTTTTGCCGCCGGGGCCATGCAAGGTAGACGCCGGCAGCGCTGATCATCAGCATGCCATAAAGGGCCAGGCTGTCTGGCGGTCGTTGGAACCAGAAGGTGCTGATCAGCACCGCCAGCAACAGTTGTACATAGTTCATCGGCGCCAGGGTCGAGGCCGAGGCGCGCTGGAAGGCCTGCAGCAGCAGCAACTGCGCGCCACCGCTGACAAAACCACCGGCCAGCAGCAAGGCCAGCTGCGGCGCATCGGGCCATTCGGTGATCGGGTGGAAGAGGGCCGGCAGGTTGGTGATGATCAGGCAAAACAGCGCCATATAGGCAAACTGCACCGCCGCCGGCACCACCCCCGAGAGCTTGCGCGTGAGCACCTGGAACAGCGCATAGCAGACCGCCGAGATGGCCATCAGCACGGTGCCGGCCAGCGGCAGGGCATTGCCCGGGCGCACGATGAGCAGCATGCCGGCAAAGCCCAGCAGCACCGCCACCCATTGCACGCGGCCGACCCGCTCGCCCAGCAGCCAGGGCGAGAGCGCCACCATGATGAGCGGCGCGGTGAAATAGATGGCGGTGGCCTCGGCCAGCGGCATGGTCGCCAGTGCCGTCATGAAGCAGGTGGCCACAATCGCCAGCATCAGGCTGCGCAGCAGCAGTAACTTGCCGCTGCGCAGGCGCCCCCAGCGCAGCGCCGACCAGTCGCCATGCCGGTGCATCACCCACAAGGCCAGCATGCCGACGGCTGTGTAGCGCGAGAGGTTCATCACCGTGGCCGGGTAGCGGGCCAGCATGTGCTTGGCAAAGGCGTCATAACAGGCAAAACACAGCAGCGCTGCCAGAAACAGGCCCAGCCCCTGGCGCAGCCGGCGCGCGGCATCGGCCTCGCGCTGCGCTGGCAAGGGCGCTGGGCTGCCGATCTGGCTGTGGTGCTGTGCAGCCCGCTCAGCCATGGAGGCCCTCCAAAAAGGCCTGCAGGCCCGGGCCGATGGCTTCCACCAGGTAGCCGCCTTCCTGCACCACCACCAGAGGCAGGCCAAGTGCGCGCAGCTTTTGGCCGACGGCGCGGTAGGCCTCAAAGTCCACCTTCAGCACGCTGATCGGGTCGTCCTTGAAGGTGTCAAAGCCCAGGGCCAGCACGACGGCCTGCGGGGCAAAGGCACGCACTGCTTCCAAGCCGGTGTCCACCGCAGCCAAAAACTCCGCATTGCCGCTGCCATGGGCCAGCGGCAGGTTCAGGTTGTAGCCTTCGCCCGCGCCGGCGCCGCGCTCATCGGCGTAGCCGGTGTAGAACGGAAAGTAGCTGCTCGTCTCCGCATGGGTGGAGACCGTCAGCACATCGTCCCGGGCGTAGAAGATGCTCTGCGTGCCATCGCCATGGTGGGCGTCGACATCGAGCACGGCCACCCGCCCAAAATGCGCGGCCAGGCGCGCGGTGGCGCAGGCGTTGTTGTTGACATAGCAAAAGCCGCTGGCCCGGTCCCAGTGCGCATGGTGGCCCGAGGGACGGCACAGCGCATAGGCCATGCGGTCGCCGGCAATCACCGCATCGGCAGCGGCCACGGCACTGTGGGCCGAACGCAGGATGGACTGCCAGCTGTCCGGCCCCAGCGGGCAGGACAGATCGCCCAGGTAGTAGCCGGTTTGCGGTACCAGCGCCGGCGATGGGCAGCGCGGGCGGCGCTGGCCGGCAGGCACGCCGGCGTAGGGCGCGAGGTTGGCCATCACCTCGGGGCCGGCATTGGCGCCGCTGGCCAGCATGGCTTGCCAGCGCGGCCAGGCGGTTTGCAGGTAGTCCAGGTAGTGCGGGGCGTGCACGGCCTCCAGCGGCGCGCGGCCCAGGTCGGGCGGGGTGCTGACGGCCAGGCCCGCCTGCTGCAAGGCATCGGCCAGGGTTTCGGCGCGGCTGGGCAGATCGGGCGCGGGCACCAGCTTGCCCAGCCGCATGAACTGGCTGGGGTGGTGCAGCGCTTGGTCAGGGCTGTAGAAGGCTTGCATGGCGGCGCTCATGGCAGGGTGGCCTGCAGCTTGTCCAGCGCCCGGTCCAGGCGCGCGAACATCTCGGCCATCTCGGCTTCGGTGATGATCAGCGGCGGGCACAGTGCCACCGCGTCGCCCATGGCGCGCACGATCAGGCCTTCTTCCTGTGCGTACTGGGCCAGGCGGTAGCCCAGCTTCAGCGCCGGGTCAAAAGGCTGGCGCGTGGCCTTGTTGGCTACCAGCTCGATGGCACCGATCATGCCCATGCCCCGCGCCTCGCCGACATGGGCGCGCTCCAGGTAGCCGCGCAGGCGGCCTTGGAAGATGGGGCTGAGCCGGTTGACATGGGCCAGGATCTGCTCGTCCTCGTAGACCTTGAGCGTCTCCAGCGCCACCGCCGCCGCCACCGGGTGGCCAGAATACGTATAGCCATGGCCAAAGGTTCCGATCTTGCCGCTGTTGGCGGCCATGGCCTCGTAGATCCTGGGCGAGACCATGACGGCCGATATCGGCACATAGCCCGAGGACAGCGCCTTGGCGCAGGTCAGGATGTCGGGCTGGATGCCGAAGGTCTGCGAGCCAAACATCTGGCCGGTGCGGCCAAAGCCGCAGATGACCTCGTCGGCCACCATCAGCACCTCGTACTTACGGAGCACGGCCTGAATTTTTTCAAAATAGGTCTCGGGCGGCACGATGACGCCGCCAGCGCCCATCACCGGCTCGGCAATGAAGGCGGCGACGGTATCGGGCCCCTCCTGCAGAATGCGCTGCTCCAGCGCATCGGCCAGGCGGGTGGCAAAGTCGGCCTCGCTCTCGCCGGGGTTGGCATAGCGGTAGTGGTGCGGGCATTCCACATGGCCGATGCGCGCAATCGGCAGGTCAAAGTCCTGGTGGTTGGCGGGCAGGCCGGTCAGGCTGGCGGCCGCCACCGTCACGCCGTGGTAGCCGCGCTGGCGCGCCAGGATCTTTTTCTTGGCGGGTTTGCCAATGGCGTTGTGGTAGTACCAGATGATCTTGATGGCTGTGTCATTGGCTTCCGAGCCCGAGTTGGCAAAGAAGACCTTGGCCATCGGTGCCGGGGCCAGCTGGATCAGCCGGTCCGCCAGCTGGGCAATCGCCGGGTTGGAGCGGTGGTTGAAGGTGTGGTAGTAGGGCAGCGTCTTGAGCGCATCGATGCCGGCCTGCACCAGGCGCGGGTGGCTAAAGCCCAGCGAGCTGCACCACAGCGCCGACATGCCCTCGATGTACTTGCGGCCTTGTTCGTCGATCACATGGATGCCATCGCCCCGCGTGATCATCAGCGGGCCCACGTCCTCATGCGCGGCCAGGTTGGTGTAGGGGTGCAGGTGGGCGCCAATGTCCTGTGCGTCCAGCGCGCTGCGTTTTGGGGTGTTGTCTGCTGCGTTCATGTCCAAATCTCCTGGGGGCTGGGTGGTGCTTACTCTCTAACGGGCTTGCGGGGCGTCAGTAACCGCGTCCCAGGTCCACGGCCACCTCGGCGGCCTGGCCTGCACGGATGCGGCGGAAGTTGTGGGCGGTCTGCCGGGCGATGACGCGCGGATCGGTGCGGGTGGCGATATGCGGGGTCACCAGAATGCGCGGGTCCTGCCAGAACGGGTGGTCCGCTGGCAGCGGCTCGGTGCTGAAGGTGTCCAGGGTGGCGGCGCCAATCTGGCCTTCGGCCAGCGCGGTCAGCAGATCGGCCTCGACCAGGTGGGCGCCCCGGCCCACATTGACCAGGTGCGCGCCGCGCGGCAGCTGGCGCATCAAGGCCAGATCGAGGAAGCCCTGGGTCTCATCGGTCAGCGGCAGCAGGCAGACGAGGGTGTCGCAGCCGCTCAGGAACTCCGCTTTCTGCGCCTGGCCGTGGAAGGTTTGCAAGCCTTCCAGACCAGCGGGCAGACCCTGCTTGGCCGACCGGCTCCAACCGCGCACCTGGTAGCCCATGGCCAGCAACGCGCGGGCACAGCCTTGGCCCAGGGTGCCTAAGCCGGCAATGCCCACTCGGTGCTGGCTGGGGGCAATGATGGGCTCCTCGCGCCACTGGCGCTGCGCTGCATGGGCCACATAGCGGTCCATATGGCGCTGGCGGTGGATGACGGCCCAGCTGACAAACGCTGTCATGCCATAGCCCATGGTGCTGTCCACAATGCGGCACACGGGCGTGCTTGCAGGCAGCGCCTGGGTGTCGATATGGTCAATGCCGGCGGCAATCGATTGCACCAGCTGCAGGCCAGCGTCCCGGGTCAGCTGCGCGAGTTGGGCAGCGGGCGGGTGCCAGCATACCGCTACCTCGATATCGCTGTGCTGGCCAGCGTCAAGCAGCGCCTGCAGCTCGGCACCCAGCAGCAGCCGGCTGCCGGGGAACTGCGCCTGGTAGGCGGGCAGCAAGAAGTCCATCGCAATGCTCTTGCTCAGAAAAGCGATGCTCCGGGGCGTATCCCCCGGGGCGTTGCCAGGCGCGGCGGCCTGGGCATCGGTGCTGGGCATGGCGGTCATGCGCGGCTCCGCTGTTCTGCGCCGGCCTCGTCGCTGCGGTGCTCCAGCGAGGGGATGGCGTCGATCAAGGTTTGCGTATAGGGGTGCTGGGGGTTGCCCAGCACCTGGGCGGTGGGGCCGTATTCCACAATGCGGCCCCGCTGCATGACCGCCAGGTGGTCGCACATCTGGCCCGCCACGCGCAGGTCATGGGTGATGAAGACCATGCTGAGCTGAAAGCGCTCGCGCACCTCTGCAAACAGCTTGAGCACCTGGGCCTGCACGGACACATCAAGCGCAGAGACCGGTTCGTCGGCCACCAGCAACGAAGGCTCCATCGCCAGTGCGCGGGCAATGCCGATGCGCTGGCGCTGGCCGCCAGAGAACTCATGCGGGTAGCGCTCGGCCGCCTCGGGCCCCAGGCCGACCAGCTCCAGCAGCTCCATCGTGCGGCGCAGGGCCTCGGCCTTGGGGACACCCTGGGCAATGGGGCCGCTGGCAATGGCCGCGCCAATCTTGTGGCGCGGGTTGAGCGATGCATAGGGGTCCTGGAAGACCATCTGGATCTTGCCCTTGGCCTGGCGGCGCAGCGCGGCGCCCGAGCTCAGGCGCTGGCCGTTGAAGAGGATGTCGCCGCTGTCAAACGGTGCCAGGCCCACAATGCAGCGGCCGAGAGACGACTTGCCCGAGCCCGACTCGCCCACCACGCCCAGGGTCTGGGCGCGGCCCAGGTCAAAGCTGATGCGCTCGGCGGCCACCACCTCACGCGCGGGCCGCAAAAAGCCGCCGCCAGTGCGGTAGACCTTGCACAGGTCCTTGACCTGCAGCACCGGCTGCGCGGTGCTGGCCTGGGTCTCGCGCACATTGCCATGCGGAATGGCGGCCAGCAGCTTCTTCGTATAGGCATGTTGGGGATTGCGCAGCACCTGGCGGGCCGGGCCGGCTTCGACCACGACGCCGGTCTGCATCACCACCACATGGTCGGCAATCTCGGCCACCACGCCAAAGTCGTGGGTGATAAAGAGCATGGCCATGCCGCGCTTTTTCTGCAGCGCACGCATCAGCTGCAGGATCTGCGCCTGCGTCGTCACATCCAGCGCGGTGGTGGGCTCGTCGGCAATCAGCAGGCTGGGCTCCAGCAGCATCGCGATGGCGATCATCACGCGCTGGCGCTGGCCGCCCGAGAGGCGAAACGGGTAGGCATCGATGAGGCGCTCGGGCTCGGGCAGGCGCACGTCGGTCAGCGCGGCGATAATGCGGCGGCGCTTGTCGGCAGCGGGCAGCTGCAGGTGGGCATCCAGCGCCTCGGCCATCTGGTCGCCAATGCGCATCACCGGGTTCAGCGCCGTCATCGGCTCCTGGAACACCATGGCCATGCGGCTGCCCCGCAGCTCGCGCAGCTGGTCTTCGCTCAGGCGCAGCAGGTCTTGGCCGTCAAACAGGATCTCGCCAGCCACCGGCTCCACCTTGGGGCGGGGCAGCAGGCCCATGATGGCGTTGGCGATCATCGACTTGCCCGAGCCCGATTCGCCGACCACACAGAGGGTCTGGCCGGGCAGGATCTGCAGGTTGGCCTGGGTGACGGCCAACGCGCGGTCGGCGCCCAGCGGCAGGCGGATGTCCAGGCCGCGCACGGTCAGCACCGGCTCCGGAGTAGTGGGCTGGTCAGGCATGTGTGCAAGCATATGCAGGGCTTCGGGTGAGTAGGCGTTCATTTCGTCTTCCCGTCCTGGCGCGCATTGAGTCCGTCGTTCAGCCCTTCGCCCACCAGGTTGAAGGCCAGCACGGTGAGCAGGATGGCGACGCCGGGGAACACGGCCATCCACCAGGCCTGGCGCAGCACGGTGCGGGCCGAGCCGATCATGTAGCCCCAGCTCATCAGGTTGGGGTCACCCAGGCCCATGAAGCTCAGGCTCGATTCGAGCAGGATCGCGGTGGCCACCATCAGCGAGGCCATCACCACGATGGACGAGGCCGCATTGGGCAGGATCTGCGCCAGGATGATGCGCGGCGTGCTTTGGCCGGCCAGCTGGGCGGCGGCGACAAAATCTCGCTGGCGCAGGGTCAAAAATTCGCCGCGCACCAGGCGCGCCACCGGCGGCCAGGAGACCAGTGCAATGGCCACGATGATGGAGTTGACCGAGGGCTCAAAAATGGCCACCAGCACCAGGGCCAGCGCAAAGCTGGGCACGGACTGGAACATTTCGGTAAAGCGCATCAGGCTGGCATCGACCCAGCCGCCAAAGTAGCCCGAGATGGCACCGATGCCCACACCGATCAGCAGCGACACCAAGGTGGAGATCACCGCAATCAGCAGCGAGATGCGGGCGCCCAGTACCAGGCCCGAGAGAATATCGCGGCCCATGGTGTCGGTGCCCATCGCAAAGCCTTCGCGCTCCATCGGCGGCAAAAACGGTTGCTCGACCATGTCCCAGGGGTTGTGGGCGGCCAGCAGCGGGCCAAAGCAGACCAGCAGCGCCACCAGCAGCAAGATGGCCAGGCCCAGCAGCGCGCCACGGTTGCGGCAAAAGCGGCGCCAGAAGGTGGACCGGTGCTTGTTCTTGGCGGGGGGCGTGTCGGCCGCCAGGGCCGGTTCAGAGAGGGCAGTCATCGCAAGGCTCCGTTTCAGCCCAGCTCGATCCGGGGATCGACCAGGGTGTAGACAAAATCAGTGATCAGGTTGAACAGCACTGCCACGGCGGCTGCGACCAGGAAGCAGCCCAGCAGCAGGTTGTAGTCGCGCTGCAGCAGGGCATCGAACATCAGGCGGCCAATGCCGGGCCAGGCAAACACGGTCTCGGTCAGCACCGCGCCGCCAATGAGGCCGCCGGCCTGGATGCCCGCCAGGGTGACGATGGGCAGCAGGGCATTGCGCAGAATGTGCTGGCGCTGGATGCGGCCCATGCGCACGCCCTTGGCGCGGGCGGTTTTGACAAAGTCCATCTGCGCGACTTCGAGCATCGAGGCTCGGGTCATGCGGGCATAAACCGCCATATAAAAGAGCGCCAGGGTGAGCGAGGGCAGCACCAAGTGCTGGGCAATGTCCCAGGCGCGGGCCAGGCCGGTGGCATCGCTGCCAACGGTGAAGTAGCCAAAACCGGGCAGCCAGCTCAGCTGCACCGAGAACACCAGCACCGCCATCATCGCCAGCCAGTACAGCGGCGTGGCATAGAACACCAGCGCCACAAAGGTAATGGCGCTGTCCACCCATTTGCCGGCATGGCGGCTGGCCGTGGCGCCCAAGGCCACGCCAAAGATCAGCGACATCACAAAGGCACTGCCGGTGAGCAGCAAGGTGGCGGGCAGGCGTTCGGCAATCAGCTCCAGCACCGGGCGCTGCTGCCGGTAGGAAAAGCCCAGGTCCAGCTGCGTGATGTGGCCTAGGTAGTTGGCCAGCTGGGTGGTGACGGGCTTGTCCAGGCCAAACTGCTCGCGCAGGTGGGCGACGAATTGCGGGTCCGAAGCGCCGGCTTCACCGGCGATCACCGCGACCGGGTCGCCGGGCGCAGCCCGTATCAGCATGAAGTTGACGGTGGCTATGCACATGAGTACCAGCAGACCCTGGAGCACCCGGACGGACATGTAGCGGAGGCGGTTCATAGCGGGGAGACCTTGGAGCGAGACAAAAGCGTAGCCATCCCGCACGCGCCAGTGGCGCTGGCAGCGTGCAGAGTTCAGCAAGAAGAGATGCGCTGCGGCCAGGGGCCGCAGCCGGTGCTTAGAGCTGCTAACACGACCCAGCAAACCGAAGGTTTGCGGTTGAGACTAGGCGTCCTGCCGCAGGCAGTACAGTAGTACGACAAGGCAGGGCAACGACGTATCAAGGGTTGTGTTAGCGGCTCTTAGCCTATCGAGGCACGGCTCAGGCTGTCGTTCAAGCCCACGCCGGAGCTGATCGGGTTCTTGATCTTGGTACGGTAGAGCGTGGGGAAGTTGATCTCATGCAACCAGGCCACCGGCACCTCCTCGGTCAGGATCTTCTGCACCTCGGCATAGGCTTTGGCGCGGTCGGCATCGGTCAGCGCCTTGGCGCCGGCGTCTAACAGCGCATCCACCTTGGGGTTGACATAGCCTTCGATGTTGTTGAACGGCGAGCCCTTGGCGATCGTGTGGCTGGTGTAGGTACGGGCCACGCCCAGCGCTGGATCGGGGTACTGGTAGACATAGATGATAGCCATGTCGAAATCCCATTCGGCGGTGCGCTGGTTCCAGCCGGCCACGTCAGTGCCGGTGGTCTCCACCTTGATGCCGGCCTGGATCAGGTTCTGGCGGATCATCTCGGCCAGGCGCTGCCAGGATTCGCCATAGGGCAGCGGCAGCAGGCGAACGGTCTCACCCTTGTAGCCGGCTTCCTTGAGCAAGGCCTTGGCCTTGTTCAGATCACGCGGGTACTTGGTGACGTCGTCGGAGGCGAACTTCACATGCTGGTTGAAGGGGCCGGCCGCCGTCTTGGCAAAGCCCTGCCAGGCGACCTTGACCATGGCCTCGCGGTCCATCGCATACATGACGGCCTGGCGGAACTTGGGGTTGTCAAACGGCGCCTTGCGGTTGTTGAGCACCAGCCAGGAATGGGGCGAGTAGAACTCCCAGCCCTTGGTGGTGACCGCCGCACCGGGCAGCTTGGCCAGGCGCGCCACGTCAAAGAACTCGACCGCGCCCCCTGGCACCACATCGACCTTGCCCGATTCAAAGGCCGCAGCGCGCGAGGCTGCATCGGGAATGATGTGGAAGTAGAGGTTCTCCACCATCGGCTCGCCCTTGGTGTGGTAGAGCTCATTGGCCACCAGCTGGATGTAGGAGCCCCGCACCCATTCCTTGTACTTGAAGGGACCCGTGCCGATGGGCTTGGCATTGGCCGGGTTGGTGGCGTAGTCGGTGTTGTCGTAGATGTGCTTGGGGATCATCGGCATCGAGCCGGTGTCGAACAGGCTGATGAAGGGGCCAAACGGGTACTTGAGCTTGAACTCCACCGTCTGCGCATCGATGGCGCGCACGCTCTCCAGCGGCTCCAGCGATGCGCGCAGGCGGGCATGGGTCTTGCGCAGAAACTTGTCGACCGAGAACACCACGTCATCGGCGGAGAAGGGCTTGCCGTCGTGCCACTTGACGCCGGACTTGAGCTTGAAGGTGTAGGTCAGGCCGTCGTCGGAGCGGCTCCAGGCCGTCGCCAGCAGGCCATGGGGCTCCAGCTTGTCGTCGTAGCGCAGCAGACCCTCGTAGATATAGCCGGATACCAGCTGGGTCGGGCCGTTTTGCACGATGCCCAGCATCAGGCCCGAGGGCTCGGGCTGCACCATCACGTTGATCGTTCCCTTGGTCTGCTGTGCCAGGGCCGCCATGGGCACGCCCGCGATGCTGAGGCCGGCTCCTGCCAGGCTGTAGGAGATGAGTTCACGCCGATTGATCATGGTTGCTTCCTGTCTTGGTATCGAGGGGTGCCTGGCCCGGTGGGGTTGCGGCGGAGGGGCCGCAAAGGCGGCGGCATGCAAGGGTCGGGGGCGTCAGTCGCAGGTCCGTCGCGCTGGTCAGTCGCGGTAGTGGCTGCGGCCCGGGGGCTGCAAAAAGCCCAGCAGGCCCTGCCATTCGCGCTCATGCGGGTCGGCGCGCTTGGGCTGGCCGGGCATCACATCGGTGTCGCCGCTTTCGTACTGGCGTGCGGTCAGCTCGCACACCTCGGGCGGCACGGGGTTGATGGCCTGGCCGCTGGACTGGATGGCCAGCTGCACACGGCAGGCGCGGTCCAGGTTCAGCATCAGGATGAAGGCCTCGGCGACGCTGTTGCCCAAGGTGAGCAGGCCGTGGTTGCGCAGCACCATCGCCTTGGCCGTGCTGCCCAGGTCGGCGACCAGGCGCTCGCGCTCATGCAGATCCAGCGCGATGCCTTCGAAGGTGTGGTAGACGACGCGGTTGTAGAACTGCAGTGCCCATTGGTTGCTAGGCTGCAGACCACATTGCAGCGAGGAGACGGCCACGCCCGCTTCGGTGTGGGAGTGCACGACACAGGCGGCGTCGTGCCGCGCGGCATGCACGGCGCTGTGGATCACAAAGCCGGCCGGGTTCACCTGGTAGGGCGTGTCTTCCACGATGCGGCCCTCGGCATCGATCTTGACCAGCGAGCTGGCCGTGATGTCCTTGAACAGGGTGCCAAAGGGGTTGATGAGGAACTGGTCAGTACGGCCCGGCACCCGCGCCGAGATGTGCGTGTAGATGCTGTCGTCCATCCCGAAATGGGCCATCAGGCGATAGGCGGCGGCCAGGTCTTCGCGAACCCGCTGTTCGCTTTCGGTATGCGATTTGTCGTAGCCGGATTGGACGTCGGCATCAGCCATTGCAAGCATTGTTGTCCTCGTTGGATTTATGTCGTCTAGCGATAGTCGTCTGTCGACAGGACATAAGTTAACAGACTGAATCGCAGAAGAAAAGGGTGCCGGACTAGGTGATTTCCAGCATGGCTGCTTTGATCTGCTGCAGAAAATTTGCAAGGCACCACAATGGGTTACGTGGATGCCGCGCCGCCTGGATATGGTGCAGGAATCGGCAGGAAATGCCTTGGCCTGGTGCATGTGCGACTGGTGGAAGGACGCGCATGCACCATCGCGGTGGCCCTGGTGTTTTCCCTGATGTGGGGTTGGCGGAGGTCGTGGGATTGACCGTGGCGCAGACCCTGGCTTGACGCCAGCTCGGCCTCGTGCCTGTGGTGCTCGGTTAAGATGGCGCCTGCTCCGGGGTGCACGCCAGTGCTGAGATCTACACCCGAGAACTTGAACCGGGTCATTCCGGCGGAAGAAGAGCCAGTTCCCTGCTATGGGCCGCGTTGCGCGCATGGGGGGAGCCTTCGGAGCATGACGTCACCGCTCTCGAAGGAATTCCATGGACAAGGCCGATACGCTGGTCGCAGACCTGCTTGCATTCATCGCAATGGATGGCTGCACCGATGACCAGTTTGACCAGCTCGCGCTGCGCCTTTTTGCCTACCAATACGCATCGAATACGCCGTTCCGCAGCTTTTGCCAGCGCCGTGGCGCCAGCCCGCGCACGGTCAAGACCTGGAGCGATATCCCGGCCGTGCCCATCGATGCCTTCAAGGCGCTGGAGCTGCGCAGCGAGCCGCCATCGCAGGCCGAACGCGTCTTCATGACCAGCGGCACCACCGGCCGCGCCGCGCGGGGCCGGCATTTTCATCCGGCGTTGCAGGTGTATGACCTGTCGATGCAGCGGCACTTCGCCACCCGCTTCATGCAGGGCACGGCGCGCATGCCGATGGGCATCCTGTTCCCCGATGAAGTGGCCATGCCCAACTCGTCGCTGGCGCATTACCTGGCGCTGGCCAAGTCGAGCTTTGGTACGCCGGAGAGCCGCTATTTTCTGGGGCCGGAGGGCCTGGATATGGACGGGCTCTGCGCCGTGCTGGAAGCGGCCGAGCGCACCGGCCAGCCCTATGCGCTGCTGGGCGCGAGCTTCAGCCTCGTGCATGTGATGGATGCGCTGCGCGCCCAGGGCCGCCGCTTTCAGCTGCCGGTGGGCAGCCGCATTTTGGACACCGGCGGCTACAAGGGCCAGTCGCGCGATCTGCCGTTGGCCGATTTTTATGCCGGCCTGACCGAGCTGCTGGGTGTGCCGCCCGCGCTGTGCATCAACATGTATGGCATGACCGAGCTGAGCACCCAGTTCTATGACAACGGCAATGCCCGCTTGCCTTCGGTCAAGTCCGGACCGCACTGGATTCGCTCGCGCCTGGTCGAGCCCGTCAGCGGCCGCAGTGTGGCGCCGGGTGAGCGCGGCATTCTGGTGCACTGCGACCTGGCCAACTACAACGCGGTCAGCACCATCCTGACCGAGGATGTGGGCCAGTGGGCCGAGGGCGGCTTTTTGCTGCTGGGCCGGGCCGAAGGGGCTGCCGCCAAGGGCTGCTCCCTGGCCGTTGATGAGTTTGTGCAAGCGGCGCGCGCATGATGCAGGCACAAGCGCTTGAGCGCATGGCCGAGCGCATGCGGGCCGGCTACCTGCCTGGCCTGGATGACAACCAGGTGCGCTGGCAGGTGCTGGTGTTTGAGCGCGCGGGCGCCCACCTGGAGGTCGAGGTGCCAGTGCTCAGCGGCGCGCAGATGCAGGCGCTGACCGCGCGGGTGCGAGCGGCCGCGCAGCGCCAGCTGCAGCCAATGCCGCTGGCCGAGATCGTCGCCGCCATTGACCGCGCGATGGCCCGCCTGCTGGACCCGGCCGACCCCTATCGCCGCCAGATCGATGCCTGCCTGCCGCTGGTCTGCGGCTATGACGCGGCAATGGTGCGTCTGGGGCTCAACGGCCTGTTCAAGACTTTTCGGGCGCCCCAGCTGTGGCGCTTTGCCGGCGAGGATTTTGCCAACCCTGCTGTGCTCGATGGCTTTGTGCCCGCCGTCAAAGGCGGGGCGGTGCGCGCCCATGGCCCGGGCCTGCTGCTGCACAGCTGGGCCGGCAATGTGCCGGCGCTGTCGCTGTGGAGCCTGGTCTGCGGCCTGCTCGTCAAAGCGCCCAGCATTGGCAAGCTGGCCAGTGCCGAGCCGCTGTTTGCCGGCTGGTTTGCGCGTTTGCTGGCCGAAGTGCATCCACCCCTGGCCGACTGCCTGGCGGTGGTCTGGTGGCCCGGCGGCGCGCAGACGGGCGACAGCGCCGATGGCGCGCAAGTGCTCTACGCCCAGGCCGATACCGTGATGGCCTATGGCAGCAACCAGACGCTGGCCGCACTGCGCCAGCAGTTGCCGGTAACGACGCGATTTTTGCCCCATGGCCACAAGCTGGGGTTTGGCATGGTGGCTAAGGCGGCGCTGGATGCCGTCAAAGCGCCGGCCCATGCGCGGCTGGCCGCCTGGGATGTCATGCGCTACGACCAGCAGGGCTGCTACTCACCCCATGTGTTCTATGTAGAGCGGGGCGCTACCGTCGCGCCCCGCGCCTTTGCCGATTACCTGGCGGCCGAGCTGGCCAATCTGCAGCAGCGCTTTGCACGCCGGCCGCTGGACCTGGAAGAGGGCGCCGGCCTGGCACGCTGGCAGCAGTCGCTGGAGTGGCGCGCGCCGGCCGATGATGGCGCGGCGCCATTGCTGATCGGCCCGGCCGATGCGCCCTGGAGCGTGGCCTATAGCGACAGCCTGGAGCCGCTCGCGCCCACCGCGCTGTACCGCAGCATTGTGGTGGTGGGGGTGGACCGCCTGGAGCAGGCGCTGCCGCTGGTGGCAGCCCAGCGCGACTACCTCCAGACCGCAGGCCTGGCCGTGGGACCCGAGGATTTGTACCGCCTCGCCGGCCTGCTGGGCGCTGCCGGGGTCACCCGCATCAGCGCCTTGGGCGCCATGGGCGTGCCCGAGGCCGGTTGGCACCACGATGGGCGCTTTAGCCTGCTCGACCTGGTGCGGATGACCGAGATCGATGCCGCTGCCGAGGCCGCTGCGCAGCCGCTGGCCCGCTATGCAGACTGAGGGCGGCGCGATGGCATGGATTGATATCGAGCGCCTGAGTTTTGCCTACCCGGGCCAGGCCCCGGTTGTGGATGGCGTGAGCTGGCAGATGGCGCAAGGCGCCTTCCACTGCCTGCTGGGCCGCAGCGGCTGCGGCAAGACCAGCTTGCTGCAGCTCGTCGCTGGCCTGCTGCAGCCCCAGGCGGGCCGCATTGTGCGCGCCGGCGGCAGCCTGGCCGCACCCGGCCCGCAGTTGGGTGTAATGTTCCAGTCGCCCACGTTGCTGGACTGGTTGACGGTGCTGGACAATGTGCTGCTGCCGCTGTCGCTGCAGCGCAAGCCCACGGCGCAGGATCGTCACGCGGCCGAGCAGCTGCTGGCCCAACTGGGCCTGGCAGCGCTGGCCCGGCAGCAACCCGGCCAATTGTCCGGCGGGCAGCAAAGCCGGGTGGCGCTGGCGCGGGCCTTGATGCGTGAGCCCGCCTTGCTGCTGCTCGACGAGCCCTTTGCCGCCCTCGACGCCATCACCCGCGCCGAGCTGCAGGATGAGCTGCTGCGCAGCTGCCGCGCACGCGGCACCACGGTGCTATTTGTCACCCATGACATCAACGAGGCCGTGTACCTGGGCGACCGGGTGGCGCTGATGCATGGCGGGCGCCTCGTCGCCGACATCCGCATTGATCTGCCGGCGCCGCGCACCCAGGCCATGCGCCATGGCCCGGCCTTCAACGCCTATGCGGCCCAGGTGCGCGCCGCGATGGACGGGGCCAGCGCATGAACCCCCTGTTGAAAGCCCGGCTGTGGGCCGCTGCGCTGCTGGTGCTGCTGCTGGCCGTGTGGGAGGGCGCAGGGCGCCTGGGAGGTATCTCGGCGCTGGTGCTGCCGGTGCCGTCGGCGGTGCTGCAGGCCTTGTGGACGGGGCTCGCATCCGGCTACTTCTGGCCGCATGTGGCGGCCACCGTGCAGGCGGTGCTGCTGGGCCTGGCGGCGGGCGCATCTTTTGGCTTGCTGGCCGGCATGGCCTTGGCCGAGTCGGTCTTGCTGGAGCGCGTGCTCCGGCCCTATGTGGTGGTCAGCCAGGTGGTGCCCAAGCTGGCGCTGGCGCCGTTGTTTGTGCTGTGGTTTGGTTTTGGCATGCTGCCGACGGTGCTGATCACGGCCCTGGTCTGTTTTTTTCCGCTAATGGAAAACACCTTGACGGGCCTGCGCCAGGTCGATGTGAAGCGCTTGCAGCTGTTTCGCATGCTGGGGGCCAGCCGGCTGCAGACGTTATTGCGGCTCAAGCTGCCCACAGGCTTGCCGGCCATTCTGGCCGGCCTGCGCGTGGCTGTGGTGCTGGCGCTGGTGGGTGCGGTAGTGGCTGAGTTCATGGGCGCCAGCCAAGGGCTGGGCGCGGTGGTGATTGCCGCGCAGGGAATGATGGACACCACGTTGATGTTTGCCGCACTGCTGCTGATCGCAGCACTGGGCCTGCTGCTGTACCAGGCCTGTTTGCTGCTGGAGCGCAGATTGCTGCGTCGCCATGCGGTCGCTGGCCCAGGCCGTTGATTTTTGATTTTTGCCCGATTGCTTCTGGATGGACCGCTTATGTCTGCACCTTTTCTGACCTCTTCCCTCTCGCGCCGCCGCTGGCTGGGCGCCTCTGCTGGCCTCTTGGGCCTGGGCCTGGCGGGCACGGGCATCACAGCGGGCGCTGCAACCCCGGTCAGCGGCAAGATCCGCCTGGCCGGCTGGAGCAAGCCGATCAGCGAAATCACCAACATCCTGGCCGAACCGGACAAGGGCTTTTTCAAGGCCCAGGGGGTGGACCTGACCTACCTGCCGGGTGCGGGTGGTGGTGACGCGATCCGCAATATCCTAAGCGGACAGGGCGATGTGGCCTTTACCGACCCGGGCTCGTTCTTCATGGCGCTGGACAAGGGCGAGAAGCTGGTTGCCATCTACGACATCTACCCGCAAAACGTGTTCAACGTGGTGTCGCTGCGCTCCAGCGGCATCCGCAGCCCGGCGGATCTGAAGGGCAAGACCATTGGCGTCTACAGCCTGGCCAGCGGCACGCGCCAGAACCTGCTGGTGATGCTGCACCAGGCGGGGCTCAAGGAATCGGATGTGCGCATTGTCGTCACGGGCCTTTTGAACTTTGCGCCGCTGATGCAAGGCCAGGTCGATGCGACGGCCGCCACTGACACCGGCCTGGCCGTGGGCCTGCGCAAGGGCATGGGCATGGGCGAGGTGCATGTGATGCCCGTGCGCGACTACCTCAATATGTCCAGCGACATGTTTGTGGTGCGCCGGCAGACGCTGGAGCAGCAGCCGGCGTTGCTGCAGGCTTTCTTGCGCGGCTACCGCGACAGCGCGGCCTGGATGATCGCCAACCCCGAAGAGGCCGCCACTCTGGCCACCAAACGCGCCATCGATGGCACCCAGCGCGACATCAACCTTGATGTGATCGGCCTGCGCAATGCATCGGCCCAGCCTAGCTTGCGGGTGCAGGGCAAGGCAGCGCCGCTGGGCAGCTTTGACTTGGTCGCGCTGCAAAAGGGTGCCGATGCCTACCATGCGCTGGGCCTGGTGCAGCAGCCCATCCAGGTGGCCGATGTGGTGGACAGCCGTTGGCTGCCGGGGGCCTGAGATGCTGGACAGCAGTGCGTTGAACCTGCGCGGCAAGGTGGTGCTGGTAACAGGTGCCAGCCGGGGCATTGGCGCGGCCATTGCCCAGGCCTTTGCGCGCGAAGGCGCCACCGTGGTGGTGAACTACCTGGCCAATGAGGCTGCAGCGGCCCAGACCGTGGCCGCCTGCCAGGCCGCCGGCGGCGACGCCTGGGCCGTGCAGGCCGATGTGGGCAACCCGGCCGCGGTGGACGCGATGGCCCAGGCCATTGCGCAGGAGGCCGGGCCCATCGATGTCGTCGTGAACAATGCCTTGCGCCCCTATGCCTTTGACCCGGAGCGCCGCCAGCAGCTCGATGCCCTGGCCTGGAGCGACTACCAGGCGCAGTTCGATGCCGCCGTGGGCGGCGCCTTCCATGTCTGCCGTGCGGTGCTGCCGCAAATGCGCCAGCGCGCCCGGGGCAGCATCGTCAATATCACCAGCAATCTGGTGGAGCACCCGGTTGTCGCTTACCACGACTACAGCACGGCCAAGGCCTCGCTGGTGGGCTTCAGCCGCAACCTCGCCAGCGAGCTGGGGCCCTTTGGGATACGCGTCAATTGTGTCGCCCCAGGCCTCGTCTACCCCACCCAGGGCAGCGCGCAAACCCGCGAATCCTTCCGCGAATCGCTGATGGCCGCCACCCCGCTGCGCCGCCTGGCCAGCCCCGAGGATGTGGCCGGGCCGGTGCTGTTCCTGGCATCGGACCTGAGCCGGTTTATGACGGGGCAGGTGTTGCTGGTGGATGGGGGCTTGGTGATGCGTTGATGGGCCACAGGAAGCCCAGGCCACGCAAGCCGTTCAATGGCAGCGGTAGTCGGGCGCTGACTGGCTGTGGGCAAAAGGGTCAACCAGATCGGCCGAGTAGCTGTCGCCAATCAGGCGCTGGTGTGGCAGGCCATAGTGGCGGAACCACCGGCTGAAATGCGCCAGACGCTCGCCCCGGGGCGTCAACAGCACGCAGCCTTGGTCATCGATGCGGATGGTGCCCGATACCAGTTGTTCGGTGAGCCGGATGTCGATCAGGCGGTGCTCGTGCATGTATTCGTCTTTGAAGACCTGGTCCATCTTGCTGTGCGCAATGCCGCCGCCCCGTTGCTGCAGCTTCTCCAGAATGTAGAACGACAGCGAACGGTCAATCACCGTGGGCACGCTCAGGGCCAGCGCGTAACCCGTCAGCGCGCAGACCAACAGATGCTGGCATTTCTCCAGGATGCTGAAGGCCCGCCAGGTTGACAGACAGCACAGCAGCAGTGCCTGCAGCACCAGCGCAAGCGCTGCAGCGGCCAAGGCAGCGTAGAGCACTACATCGACCGTGAGCAGCCGAATATAGAGCAGGTAGCTGAGGGCCGCCAGCACGGGGTAAGCCAGCCAGGACAGAAGCGCGAACCGCAGCTTTTTCATTCAGGCCTCCGGTGCCTTGCGGTCAGGTGCTGGCACATCAATGGTCGCGGCGACCATGGCCATGTCGGGCTGAGGATAGCTGTCTCCCAGCTTCCAGGCCAGCAGCCCGTACACCAGCGCGTACAGCAAGGCCAGCGCCGTGCAGCCCCAGAACCCGAACAGCGCCAGGCCTGCGCCCCTCTGCCCGGTGCTGAGCCAGGCCAGCACGGCCGCCAAGCCCGCCAGCAGCAGCGCGGCGTGGCGCAGACGCTGCAGTACGCGGGCCTTGAATACCCGGATGGCGCGCAGCCCATGGCCCACCAGTGCAGGCAGGTTGGAGACCCCGGCATAGCGCTTGGCCCGGTCCACTGTATGGCGGCCCAGGCGCAAGTCGCTGGCCAGCAGGCTGGCGGCAATATGGACGGGCAAGCTGGGGTGGGCGGCGAGCGCCTGCGCGGCGGGCGCAGACAGCACCATGAAGTTGCCAAAATCCAGCACCCGCCCTGTGCTGAGGCGAAAGAGCAACTGGTAGGCGCGGTAGCAGGCGACAAAGGTCCAGCGCTCACGGCGCTTGCCCCGGGCTGCGACGATGGCATCGATGGCGCCGGCAGATTGGCTGAGCTTGGCCAGCAGGCCGGGGACGGCCTCGGGCGCATCTTCGCCATCGGAATCCATGAGCACCAGTTGCTGCTGGGACTGCAGATGTGGGGCCAGGTACTGCAGGCCCAGGGCCAGCGCCTGCTGGTGGCCGGCATTGCGGCGCAAGCGCAGAATGCGCCCGGGCAGTCCTGCGTTGGAGAGTGCGCTCGCTGTCAGGGACTGCTGGGGCGAGCAGTCATCGACGAAGAGCACAAAGCAGTCAGGTCCGAGCTGTGCGTGCAGCGCTTGCAGCAAAAGCTGACAGGCCTGGATGTCCTCGTAGTAAGGCATCAGCAACAGGGTCTTGGCTGTGGGCGGTAGCAAAGGCGGCAGCACGTTGCAGCTGGGCATGGGTGTGGGAGAGTCCATTGTCAAGCGAGACCTGGGGAGCCCAGCCCAGCATCTGCCGCGCCTGGGAAATATCGGGCTTGCGCTGCCGAGGATCGTCCGGCTGGCCGGGGAGAAATACCGGAGCAGCGGCGCTCCCTGTCAGTGCAGCAATCTTTCTGGCCAGGCTGAGCACGTCGATCTCTTCGGGGTTGCCCAGGTTCAGCGGGCCGGTGATGGCGGCATCGCTGTTCATCATGCGCATCAGGCCCTCTACCATGTCGCTCACATAGCAAAAACTGCGGGTCTGGTGGCCATCTCCATGAATGGGCATGCCACTGCCTTGTAGTGCATGGCTGAAAAAGCTGCTGATGACCCGGCCATCACTGGGCAGCATACGCGGCCCATAGGTGTTGAAGATGCGCACGATCTTGATGGACAGGCCGTGCTGGCGCTGGTAGTCGGCAAACAGGGTTTCCGCGCAGCGCTTGCCCTCGTCATAGCAGGCGCGTGGGCCAATGGGGTTCACATTGCCAAGATAGCTCTCAGGCTGCGGGTGCACCAGCGGATCGCCATAGACCTCGCTGGTGGACGCCTGGAGCACTCTGGCTCCGCAGCGCAAGGCCAGATCGAGCACCTGCATGGCGCCCAGCACATTGGTCTTGAGGGTCTGTACCGGGTTGCGCTGATACAGCTGCGGTGAGGCAATGCTGGCCAGGTTGTAGATCTGGTCGACTTGCAGCAGCCCAATGGGATCCACCACATCCTGCTGCAGCAGACTGAACGCGGGGTGGCCGAGCAGTGCGGTGATGTTGCCCGGCGAGCCGCTGGAGAAATTGTCCAGGCAGACCACCTGGTGGCCTTCGGTCAGCAGGCGTTCGCACAGGTGGGAGCCCAGAAAACCCGCACCTCCGGTGACCAGAATGCACTTGGGAGATGGTGTGACTGTCATAGGGCTCTGCGCAGCGGATGGATTAGAAAATAAATTCGATCAATTGGTAAATAAATTACTAATTTCAATAATCACAATAGCTTGCATCGCATTGTGCAGTATCAAGCTATCTTTCGCAGATATTTACATGCGGCAGTGGGCGCATACTGCCCGACAAACGTAGAATTATGCTTGCAAAAAGTAACGTGTAGCAACATTTAAATAACCGCCGTGTATGCGTTTTCACTTGGTTCGCAGGGTTTGGGAGAAGGCTCTGAGAGCACTGACGCAGATACCGGTGCTGAGCCATCGACCCCAGCCCTTCCGTATAAGGCATCTCGCGGCCTGTCTGCTGCTGGGCGTGGTCAGCTTTGCGGTGTACAACGCGAATATGCGCTCTATAGGCGCGGGCGACAACTATCCAGCGCGCTACCTGCCACTGTCGCTGTGGAAATACACCACCCTGAGCCTGGACCCCGTTGCTGACCTGGTGGCACAAGGGCACAGGCTGCCCAGCAAGCCTGGCGAGATTGGCAAAGCTGGCTGGGTGGTGCGCGGCACGGACGGACGCCTGTTCTCGCTCTATCCCATTGTCACCCCCTTGCTGGTAGCGCCGCTGTACCTTCCCGCTGCGCTGTATCTGTCGTACTGGGACTGGGCCCCTGCGCATGTGGATTCGGTGGCCCGCATCATGGAAAAGCTCGTGGCCTCGCTCGTCGCATCGGCTTCGGTGATGCTGATATACCTCTTGCTGCTGCGCCAATGCAGTGGCCGCATGGCAATGGGGCTGGCGCTGGCCTATGCCTTTGGCACCAGCACCTGGGTGATCAGCAGCCAGGCGCTGTGGATGCATGGTGTGGCCCAATTGCTGGTGACTTGCGCGCTATGGATTGCTACCAGTGAGCGCTGCACTCCCAGGCGGGCCTGGGCCTATGGCCTGGTATGCAGTCTGATTGCCTGTAACCGCCAGCCCGACACGTGGCTGGCACTGGGCTTTGCCGCCTACGCGCTGGTCTGGGCACGGGGGCACTACCGGCTGTTTCTGGCCGGCGCCTTGCCACCGGCGCTGCTGACCCTGGCCTACAACCTGTGGTGGGTGGGCTCATACATGGGCGGCTACTACGTTTTTGTGCTGAACCACAGCACCGATGCCTCCTGGCTGGGCCTGCCCGAAGGGGTCGCCGCCTTGCTGTTCAGCCCCGTGTATGGGTTGTTGGTGTTCTCGCCATTCTTGCTGCTGCTGCCGCTGCGCGGGTCCGCCATCTGGCGCCTTAGCCGCTGGCGCTTACTGGCCATGGTGATGGTGGCGGCGGTGGTGCTGCAGATTCTGTTCTATGCGGCTGCGCACTGGATCCAGGGCATCAGCTGGGGAAGCCGTTTTTTGACCGACATGCTGCCCATCCTGGTCTGGTTGCTGCCGCCCGCGTTGCTGGGTCTGTCTGCTTGGGGTAGAGGGGCATTCACGCTGGCTGTGCTGGCGGCGGTGGTTGCAGAAGCCATTGGGGCCTTTGGCTACACTGGGCAAGCCCATGCGGCCTATATTGAGCGCCAGGGCGCAGTCACAGTGGCCGAGCGTTTTGCCGCGCAAAAGCGTGCGGCCTGGCAGTTGCAGAACTCGCCGTTACTCAGCCATCCGAGGTTGCTGCATGACCTGGGCTGGCTGCTGCACGGCGGGGTGGAACAGGTCAGTCTCAGCAATGACGACCAGGTGGTTGTGGAGGGCTGGGCGCTGGCGGGGGGCCGTACACCGTATGACTTGCACCTGCTTGTCGATGGCCAGCCATGGCCTGCCGCCACGGCCCAGTTTGCGCCCCGCAAGGGGCAAGGGGCGGGGGCAGGCCAGGCACCAGCGAGCGGCTGGGCGCTGACCTTTCCGCGTGGCAATTTGGCCTTGGGTGAGCATGCGTTCAGCGCTCTGGTGCGGGCAAGTGCCGATACCCAGCCCCGGTTGCTGCCCGTCACCATGCACCGCGTAGCCGCTGCACCGCAGGCCTCTGGCCGCTTGCCCGGAGCGCATGGATCGATCGACACGGCCCAGGTAACCGCTGGTGACGCCGTCGATGTGGCCGGCTGGGCCCTGGTCGATGGGCAGACCCCTGCCGGTGTCGCGGTACTGCTGGACGGCGGCCAGGTGCTGGCCAGCAGCAAGGCGTTTTTCACGCGCCCGGACGTGGTGCAGTCGCTGGGCATCGCGAATGCAGCAGGCTGGCGGCTGCGTTTTCCGGTCGGCACTTTGGCGGCTGGCAAGCACCGGCTGCGTGTGCTGGTGACGCCGGTGTCGGGCGCGCCTGTCTACTTGGCGGCCAGTGCGGAATTTGAGGTCACTCGGCCAGCACCCGTAATGCCATCCCAGGGCAGCCCGCTGTCCGAAGCGGCGCGCTACGCGGCCCAGATGTTGGCCTACCGGCAGCAAGAAGGCGGTTACTGGCTGACCGAGCACACCCAGACTGCCATGTTCCGCCAGCCCGCGCCAGAGCTGAATATCTTTGCCAATGCGCAGATCGTGGACATTCTGACGCCCGTGGCGGCGGCTGCTGAGGTGCAGCCGATGGTGGCGCGTACGCGCCAATTTCTGCAGCAGCAGATCGAAAGCACCGGCCTAGTGCGCTACCACGGCAACCCCGCGCTGCCGACCCACGGCAGCCTGAGCTGCAAGATCACACCGGATGCCGATGACACAGCCCTGGTTTGGCGTCTGGCGCCATTGGCCGATACCGCGTTGCAGGACAGAGCGCTGGCGACACTGCAGCGGTTCCGCAACAGCGATGGCCTTTACCGGACTTGGTTGGCCCCGCGCGAAGATTACGAATGCATAGATCCAGGCAGAGACCCCAATCCGGTCGATATCGGCATCCAGATCAATGTGTTGCGCTGGCTGTGCGAAGTGCAGCCGCCCGCCGCCCAAGCCTTGTGCCAGGCACTGCAGCAGCGGGCAGGAGATGCGAACTTGTGGGTCTACTACCAACGGGCACCGGCGGTGGTGCGCTGGTCGCGTGATGGCTTGCAGCGTGCTGGCTGCACGCTGTCGTTGCCTGAGGGACTGCTGAGCACCTCGGTGCCTGGCCAGCAGCGCTGGCTGGATCTTATTGACCGCATCCACCGCCTGGGCGCACCACAGCGCTCGCAACCCACGCCAGCGGAGCGAGCCGCCGACGCGCAGATGCTGGCGAGCCTGGCAGCCGACGGCTTTGCGGCAATGCGGCAGGAGCCGCTGCTCTTCTACCACAACGACCTGACTGCCACGGTTAGCCGCTATTACTGGTCGCAAGAGATGGCCTATGCGCTGTGGCTACGGCTTTATTACGAGCATCTGGGCCAGGCGCAGGGAGATGCACCGCCTTCTGGCCGACAAGACCCAGGTGGACGCCATGGCTGAGGCCCGCCAGCCCACTGCTGGCGCCCGCCAGTTCCTCCAGCCGCAATGGCTTCGCCTGTTGGCCAGTATCCGGCTCGGCGAGGTGCTGGTGTTGCAAGGCACCCCGCTGATGGGTGGCATCTTGGCACTGGGCAACCTTGCGCCATGGCATGGGTGGACCATAGGCTGGCAAGGCCTGTGGCTGGTGACTGCCAACCTCTTGTTTGTGGCGCATGTGTTTGTCGCCAACGATTGGGCCGGCATTGATGCGGATTTGCGCGACCCCCAGCGCCAGGGCCTTACTTTCGTGAATCAGGGCGTAGGGCGGCGCCTGTTTGGTTGGCTGGGCGTGGTGCTGTTTGTGGGCGCCCTCCTGGCGCTGCTGCCTCTGGGCTTCCAGGCGCTGCTCCTGGGGCTGGCGCTCTGCGCCGCCAGCGCGCTGTATTCGCTGCCTCCTTGGCAACTGAAGGGCCGGCCACTGTGGAGCTCGCTAATGCATTTGCTGGGAGGCAGCCTGCACTTTCTGCTGGGCTGGGTGGCATTTGCGCCCATCCATGGCCCCAGTCTTGCGATCAGCGCATATTTTGGTCTGGTGTTTGCGGCCGGCCACCTGGTGCATGAGGCCCGAGGTGTGCAGGGTGACTGTCTCAATGGCATCCAGACCAATGCCGTTCGCTTTGGCGCCAAGCGCTGTTTTGTAGCCGCGTTTGTGCTGTTCAGCGCCGCCTACCTGCTGCTCGCCGTGCTGTGCCTGCGCCAACTGCTGCCCACCGCGCTGCTGCTGTCGGTCTGCCTCTACCCCCTGCATGTCTGGGCGACCTGGCAGGCCTACCGGCAGCAACTGAGTTACCTGAGCCTGCTGCGTCTGCAAAAGTGCTACCGAGCCATGTATGCGCTGACAGGTATGTTGATCCTGGGGGCGGTGTTATTTAATAGGGCTATAGAGTGATTCAGCGAAACCGCGTTGGCATTGGTAGGGGAGTACTGTATGTATCTGTCACATCTGCAACGTGACCACCCAAATTCGCCGTCTTATACGATAATTCACGATGTTTCACAAAGTGAATCTGGTAAACATCTGATATCCGTACAGGCGCTCCAGTGCAGGTCTGGGGTGTGTTTGCCAAGGCATCCCCTGGCATATCCATGATTCCGAACAGCCGGCGCACTATTTTTACCATCTGCTCGAACAACTACCTGCCCATGGCCAGGGTGTTGCTCCAAAGTGCGGGCCAACAGCATCCCGAAGCAGATATCTATCTTTGCCTGGCCGATGCGCTATTGGAAGAGCCCGACTTTTATGCGGGCGACTTTGAGGTGGTCACCGCCGAGGCGCTGGGCATTCCGGATTTTCGGGAGTTTGCGTTTCGCTACGGGATCATGGAATTCAACACGGCGGTGAAGCCGTTCATGTTCCGCTACCTGATGGCGCAGGGCTATAACCAGATGGTCTACCTCGACCCGGATATCGAGGTGATGGCGCCGCTAGTCCATGTCTTTGCCTTGCTGGACGATGGCGCTTCCCTGGTGCTGACCCCGCACCTGACCCGGCCCGCGGAGCGGGACGCGTTTCCGGACGATGTGGGCATCATGCGCGCGGGGGTTTTCAACCTGGGTTTTCTGGCGGTGAGTGCATGCCCGGAGGCCGAACGCATCATGGCCTGGTGGGGCGGACGGCTGCAGTACCAATGTGTTAACGAGCCCGAGCGCGGCCTCTTTGTCGACCAGAAGTTCATGGACCTGGTACCGGGCTTTGCCGCGGATGCTCGCATTCTGCGCGAGCCGGGCTACAACCTGGCGTACTGGAACCTGCACCAGCGCAACCTTCAAAAGCACGGCAATGGCTGGACGGTCGATGGTGAGCCGCTGCGGTTTTTCCATTTCAGCGGCATTGACCCGGCAGACCTGCGGCAGCTCTCCAAATACACCACGGCCTTTGGCCCCGGCGCCATCTCCCCTGCATTGGCGGCCCTGATGCAGCGCTATGCTAAGCAGGTGCTGGCGAATGGCCATGGCCGCGTGCCAGCGGCCAGCTATGTCTATGGACGGTTTGCCTCGGGCACGCTGATCCCCGATGCCGTGCGCCGCATGTTCCGGGATGGGCACCGCTGCTGGTCGGGCGGCGATCCTTTTGAGACCTATGAGGCCTACCTGCAACTGCCCAGCCCCCACAGCCCCCTGTGTGGCAAAGGTTATGTTACGCGGCTGATGGCAGGGTTGCATGCGCGCGAGGCCTGGTTGCAGCAGACCTTTGACCTGCGTTCCACGCAAGGGGTCGCTGCCTATATTGACTGGTTCTGTCTGCATGCCCGCACCCAACTGGGCGATGCACGCTTGGTGGAGCCGGTGCAGCTGCGAGCGGCGCGCGTGTCCGTTGCGCTGCCGCCAGTGCGCATGCCAGTGCCGGCCTCGCTTGGCGAGGCACAGTTGACTGTGGTGGGCTACCTGCAGGTGGCATCGGGCGTTGGGGAGGCTGGGCGGCAGACGCTGAGGGCCGCGATGCATGCGGGTTTTCGCGCGCAGGGCCTGGCGATCCGGCCACCTTCCTTGCCTGAGGCAGTCGACGTGGAGCAGGAGCCCTGGATCACCGAGGCCCAAGCCGCCCAAGTGCAGATCTTCAATGTGAATGCCGACCAGTTGCCCACGGTCATCCGCGACCTGGCGGACCGCTTGCCGCGCAACAGCTGGCGGTCGGTGGTGCCATTTTGGGAGCTGGAGCATTTTCCGGATGACTGGATGCCAGCCTTCGACCTGGTGGATGAGGTGTGGGCCCCGACACGCTATGTGCAGAAAATGCTGGTCAACCGTTTGAACAAGCCGGTGCTGTATATGCCGCCGCAACTGAGCTTTGTGCCGCCGCCGCCGGCACCGCGAGCGCAGTGGGGCGTGCCCGAGCGGGCCTTTGTGTTCTTCTTTGCATTTGATTTTCTGTCTTATGTCGAACGCAAAAATCCACAGGCCTTGTTGCGTGCGTTCCGCGATGCCTTTCCGTCCCAGGGAGCCGCAGAGGTTTGCCTGGTCATCAAGACGCTGAACGGCCACCAGGCCGGCGCGCACAGCCAGGCCTTGTTGGAGACGCTGCAGCGCGATCCCGGCGTGGTATTGGTCGACCAACTGCTAAGCCGTGCGCAGAGCCTGCAGTTGATGGCCTGCTGCGACGCCGTAGTATCGCTGCATCGCAGTGAGGGGCTGGGCTTGCTGGTGGCTGAGGCCATGCAGCTGGGGCTGCCTGTGGTGGCGACTGACTATTCGGCCACTACCGAGCTTGTTTCTCCCTCCACCGGATGGCCGGTGGCCTGCAAGCTGTGCCCTGTGCCGGAAGGTGCTTATCCCTACCACGAAGGGCAGGTGTGGGCCGAGCCGGATATGGAGCATGCTGCCTGGCAAATGCGGCAGGTCTACCTGCACCGTGCCGAGGCCGCGCGCCGTGCCGGCCATGCGCGTGCGCGGCTGGAGGCAGAATTTGGCGCCGATGCCACTGCACAGCGGCTGCGCCGCCGGCTTGCAGCATTACTGGCCGGTGGCGAGCGCTTGGGAGATGCGGCATGACGGAACAGGCCAGCACCCCAGCAGCGACCACGATGCGGCGCTGGCTCGTCGTTGGTGATATCGGCGGCGCGGCGCAGTTCCATGTCGGTGACGAGGCCATGTTTGCTGCCAATCTGCAACTCCTGCAGCGCCTGTGCCCGCAAGCGCAGCGCATAGCCGTCTCCCGGGATCCGGCATTCACGGCGGCCACCTATGGCATCGCGGCCGTGCCGCGCCTGGGCTTTGCCGATTGCGCGGATGAGGCCGAGCGCGAAGCCTTGCTGGCGCAGCTCTGCGCAGCTTCGCATGCCCATTGGACGCAGCGCAGGCCCGCCGCGATGGAGGCTTTGCGTAATGCGCAGGATGGCCTGCTCATCTCCGGTGGTGGCAACCTGCGCAGCACCTGGCCGGCTTTTTTGTACGAACGCCTGGCCTTGGCGCGCCATGCACAGCGCCTTGGTGCGCCCGTCGTGGTCCTGGGCCAGACCCTGGGCCCGGAGCTGACCCACCGCCACCGCGCCATGCTAGCCGAGCTGCTGGCGATGGCTACGTGGGTCGGGGTGCGAGAGCAGCCCAGCTACCAATTGGCGCTGGCGCTGGGCGTGGATGCCAGCCGGCTGTCTCTGCAGCTGGATGATGCCCATGGACTTTGGCAGCAGCCCATTCGCGATGGCTATCTGCCGCAGCCCTTTGCGTTGGACCGGCCCTGGATGGCGCTGAGTTTTCATCCACTTTGCGATCTGAGCCGCAACGATCGCTTACTCGACAGCCTCGCCCAGCAGCTGGAGCAGGCGGCGCGGTTGACCGGCTGTAGCCCGGTGTTCATCCCCCATGCAAGGGCAGATGCAGCCTATGGCGCGCCCTGGTCCGATGAGGATATGGGTCGGGCGCTGGCGGCGCGCATGCGTCATACCCCCATGCTGCTGCTGCCTGTGATGTTGCCGGAGCAGGTGGCATGGCTCACCGCACAGGCCCATCTGGTGATCAGCTCGCGCTACCACCCGCTGGTGTTTGGCCTGGCGGCTGCCAAGCCTTGTCTGGGTGTCTGGAGCGACCAGTACACCCGCACCAAACTGCGAGGCGCCTTGGAGCATCACGGCAGCGCCCATGCCGCCTGCAATGTGCAAGAGCTGGGTGAAGGCTTGCTGATCCGCCGCCTTGCCGCGTTATGGCAGGGCCGCCTAGCTTGGCAGGCCCACCTGGCCGCGCAAGGCCGGTTGCTGGCCGAAGACGAAGCGCGCAGGCAACAGGCGCTGGCGACCTTGCTGGTGACCGGCCAGAGGCTAGAAACGCCCATTCCTTCCATCGCTGTCGGCAAGTCCACCGCTGCGGTGGATGACACGCCGGCCAGCGCACCGCCTCTTTCTCCCGACGCTTTCCACAGGAGGTCTCCGATGCTTACCGAGGCAGACTGGCAACAATTCGCCCAAGACGGTTATCTGCACCTGGGCCAGGTGCTTGCGCCCGAGGCGCTGGAGGCATTGCGGCAGCGTGCCGATGCGCTGGCGCTGGGAGAGGTGTACAACCCGGGGGTGCAGATGCAGCTCGATACCGGTGGGGCCTACGAGGAGCTGCCCGGGGCCGTCGAACGCTTTGACGAAGGCACACTTCGTTACCGCAAGATCCAGGGGCTGGAGCATGACCCGCTGTACGCAAAGCTGATCGAGCAGCCGGTCTTCAGGACCATCTGCGCAGGCATGTATGGCGCGCATGCGGCGGTATCGATCTTCCGGGCGATGGTGATGAACAAGCCTGCCGGCCATGGCACCTTACTGCCCTGGCACCAGGATGGCGGCGCCGTCTGGCAGCTGGACCGTGACCCCTTGGTCACCATCTGGGTCGCGCTGGACGATGCCAATACCTCCAATGGTTGCATGGATGCGGTCCGGGGATCGCACCGGCTGGGCTTGCTCAGCACGCAGGGCAGCACCTTGACCGAAGACGCGGTGCGCGCGCATTGCCCACCCGAATTGACAGTGCCGCTGGAGGTGAAAGCCGGGCATGCGCTGCTGATGCACAACTGGCTGATCCACCGCTCGGGCCTCAATACGTCGCCCACGCCCCGGCGCGCCTTCACGATGTGCTGCATGGATGCGCGCACGCGCAACCTGCTGACCGGGACGCATTTTCCGGTGGTGTATGGCTCGCAAGTCAGTGCGCCCGATGCCTACGTGCAACAGCTGCAGGCGGACCTAGTCGCGCAGACTGAGCGATTTGACAATGCAGAGCGCTATGCCCAGGACCTGCTGGCGACCAATGACGAGCGCCAAGCGATGATCGATGAGGCCACGCAATATGCGCGCAGCCTCGAGGCCGAGCTGGCGCGTTGTCAGCAAGGTGGCAACGCTGCGCAAGACGTAAGGCGTGCCAGCGCTGCGGTGGCGCAGATGCGTGACGAGATTCTGGAATTGAACCATGCCCTCAAAACCGCGTATGAGCAGGGCGTTGGAGACGGGCACGAAATGGCGCGCTTGCGCCAGCAGGTGGTCGATTTGCATGCCAGCGTCGAGGCGCTGCACCAATCGGCTTCATGGCGCATCACCGCGCCACTGCGCCACTTGTATGAGCTCCTGGTGCTGCGCACGAAACGCTGATGGCCCCACGTAGCATCCCCCCCACAGAGCGACAGGCTCCGGAAAGCCGCTGGCAGCACCAGGCTCAGTTGCTGCTGCAGGACCTGTCGCAGTCGCTGCGGCAGTGGCCGCTGTGGACACATCTGGGCTGGCAAGATTTGCTGCGGCAGTACCGTCGGTCTGTATTGGGACCAGCCTGGATTGCCATCAATATGGCGATATTTACCGCTGCCTTTGGCTGGATCGGCTCACAGCTCTTCAACCAAAACCCCAAGACCTATGTGCCTTACTTCTGCCTGGGCAATGTGTTTTTCGGCTTTCTGACGACGATGTTCAATGAGGGCTGTCGTACCTATGTCGATGCAGCGGCCTTCCTCAAGCAGGCCGCTTACCCCAAGTTCAGCTTTGTGTTCCGAGTGATGTGGCGCAGCCTGCTGATGTTGCTGCATCAGCTGCCGCTGATCGTGGTGGTGCTCTGGTATGGCGGTAACCTGGGTGGCGCGCTGTGGCTGCTTTGGTTGGCAGGGCTGGCCCTGACCGTGCTCAGCGCCACGTTGGTGTTAGCCGTGTTGGCGGCACTGGCCACGCGCTACCGTGATGTGCCCATGGTGGTGGCCAGCGTGCTGCAAATCGCCTTTTTTGTGACCCCAGTGATGTGGCATGCCAGCCAACTGAGCAGCGAGCGCGCGCAGTTGCTGACCGCCCTCAATCCGCTGGCCGTTTGGCTGGATCTGATGCGCCAACCGCTGCTGGGAGCTGCGCCCCCGACCAGTACTTGGCTGGCGTCCGGGCTGGTGTTGGGACTTCTGCTGGTGGTGTGCAGCTTCACCTATCTGATTGCGCGCCGGCGTATCAATTACTGGCTCTAAGCCCTGCAAGACACCCCGAGGAGGCAGTATGCAACCCTTCATCCAGCTCCGCGATGTCGACATTGCGTTCCCTGTGTTTGATGCGCAAAGCCTGGGCCTCATCAATACGCTGGTGCGGTTCGGCGGCGTGCGTGGCAGGCGTGTTGCGGGGCCGGCGCCGATGCGCTCCGTGCAGGCCCTGCATGGCATCAACCTGTCTCTGCAGTCGGGCGACCGCATTGGCCTCATCGGCCACAACGGAGCGGGCAAGTCCACGTTGCTGCGGGTGCTATCCGGGGTGTATGAGCCGGTCCGGGGTGAGGTGTGCCAGCACGGCAGCGTCTCGGCACTGACTGACATCATGCTGGGCATGGACCCGGAGGCCTCGGGCCTCGATTTCATCATTACCCGTGGCATTGTGATGGGACTGTCGAAACGGCAGGCGGCTGACTGGGTAGAAGAGATTGGCGCCTTTACCGAGCTGAGCGAGCGGCTGCACATGCCCGTGCGTACCTATTCTGCAGGCATGCTGCTCAAACTCGCCTTTGCGGTGGCCACGGCGATCACGCCCGATATCTTGCTGATGGACGAGGTCGTGGGTGCCGGGGATGCCAAGTTCCAGGAGCGGGCGCAAAAGCGCCTGCATGCACTGATGTCGCGGGTGAGCATTCTCGTGGTGGCCAGCCATAACGAGCAGCTGCTCAAGTCCTTTTGCTCGCATGCGCTGGTACTGCGGCAGGGCACAATAGAGTACCGGGGCACGGTGGACGATTGCCTGGCTTACTACCATGCACATGCCTGAGCAGCCGCAGGGCAAGCAGCAGGCTGCCGTATCCCCATCACCGGATAGATAGCCAGAACAGGAAACCGATCACCATGGCCAGCCGCGCCCTGGTATGGATGCGCCGCGATTTGCGCTGCGATGACCATGCCGCTCTCTACCATGCCTTGCGCCGCTTCGAGCAGGTGTATTGCGTCTTCGTCTTTGACACCGACATCCTGGACCTGCTGCCAACGCGCGAAGACAGGCGGGTGGACTTTATCCATGCCAGCGTGCTGGCGCTGGACGAGGACCTGCGCCAGTTGGCGGCGGGCAGCGGTGCGCCTGGTGGTGGATTGTTGGTGCGCCATGGGTCTGCCGCGCAAGAGGTGGTGCAACTGGCGCGCACGTTGGGCGTGCAGGAGGTACTGACCAACCGCGACTACGAGCCCGAGGCCATCGCCCGTGACGCGCGCGTGGCTGGCGATCTGCAAGCGGCCGGCATTGCCTTTAGCGATTACAAGGACCAGGTGCTGCTGGACCACGATGAGGTACTGACCCAGCAGGGCCATCCCTACCGCGTGTTCACCCCCTACAAGCGCGCCTGGCTGCAAAAGCTCGATGCCTTCCAGTGCCAGGCCTACCCGGTGGCGCGCTATGCCGGGCATCTGGCCGCGCTGCCCCAGGGCGAAGCGATACCGTCGCTCGCCGATCTGGGTTTTGCGCCCAGCAATCTGGCATCGCTCAAGATACCTACCGGCAGCCGGGGCGCGCAGCAGCTGCTCCAGGATTTTTTGCCGCGCATGGCGGCCTACCAGGAGGCGCGGGATTTTCCGGCGGTCAAGGGCGTCTCCTACCTGTCGGTGCATCTGCGCTTTGGCACCGTGTCGATCCGCCAACTGGCCGCCCTGGCCGTGGCGCAAGCGCGTACCGGCTGCGAAGGCGCGCAGACCTGGCTGTCCGAGCTGGCCTGGCGCGACTTCTACGCGATGATTCTTTGGCACCACCCGCAGGTGGTGACCCAGTCGTTCCGCCCCATCTACGACAAGGTGCAGTGGGACGATGCGCCCGAGCTGTGGCAGGCCTGGTGCGAGGCGCGCACCGGCTACCCGCTGGTGGACGCCGCGATGCGCCAGCTGCTGCAGACCGGCTATATGCACAACCGTTTGCGCATGGTGGTGGCCAGCTTTTTGACCAAGGACCTGGGCATTGACTGGCGCGCGGGCGAGCGCTTTTTTGCCCAGCACCTCAATGACTATGACCTGTCATCGAACAACGGCGGCTGGCAGTGGGCGGCCTCGACCGGCTGCGATGCCCAGCCCTGGTTCCGCATCTTCAACCCCATCACCCAGTCGGAGCGCTTCGACCCGGATGGCAAGTTCATCCGCCGCTACTTGCCCGAGCTGGCCAAGGTGCCGGACCGGTACATCCACTTTCCTGCGGCGATGAAGCCGCTGGAGCAGCAGGCCTGCGGTCTGCAACTGGGGCGCGACTACCCGCAACCGGTGGTGGACCACGGCCGGGCACGCGAGCGGACCTTGATGCGGTTTCACTTCATGAAGAATCCGGATTGACGGAGCAGCCTGGCTGCAACTGCGCTAACGCGCAGGCCCGCGCCGTCTCTTGATCAGCGCGGCGCAGTGACCCTGGCTACCGGAAGCCGCATCGCGATGCGCCGCTCGGGCGGCTGCCCATGCAAGGCCTCCGCGTCCAGGGTGTCTTGCAGACGTGGCCCCGGCTGCGGCAGCTGCTCAAAGCCCCGTTTGGCATAGGCAGGCGCACACCACGCGAGGTCTGAGAAGGTCGTCAACGTCAGCGCGCTCAAACCCTGCGTGATCGCATGCCGGTAAGCACTGTCGATGAGCAGGGTGGCAATGCCTCTGCGCTGCCAGTCCGCGTGGACGGATAGCTCCCAGAGGTGAAGCTCGGTGCCGAAGATCTCGGTGCTGATGAAGCCGGTCAGAATGCCGTTATCGGCCTCGGCCACCCATACCGATTGCTGGAGGATGCGGCTTTCATGCTCAGCCTGCGCGATCAGGGGGCCATCTGCCAGCCAGGCTAGGTCAGCCGCACTGCCATACAGCTGTGCGGCAGACTTTTCAATGGCTGGCAAATCTGCAGCGTCTCTGAGGCGGGCAGGGCGGATCAACATACAGGGGCTCCTGAGGCATAAACGTGCGCTGTGGGGAGGAGGGCTCACGGCCTGGCATTGTAGTTCTGGGCTGCGGACCCAGAATGCGCTGCTGCCGAGCCGCATCCTGCGCGCCGCTCAGCATTTGCATGGGGTCATCACGACTGGCTCCGTGCAAGACCCCTCAAAAATCAATCAATCTTCAAACCAATCGCGCTGAACATCGCGCCATAGCGGTCCAGCTCGTCCTTGCTGCGCACGCCTAGCGTGGTCAGACGCCCCCTGGCATCGGCATCGTTGAGCGCTTCTTGCAGAGCCCGATTCAGTTGGGCGAGGACCCCGGGGCTGGTTTTGGCGGGCGCTCGATGCTGGCCATGGCCAGGGGGCGTACGTAGGCTGATGTGATCAGCGGCGTGGCGCTGGTCTTCAGCAACCACCCGTTAGTCACTGTCGTGCTGGTTGCTCCCTAGGGACCCTCTGCAAAACTCCCTGCCGTGGGCTGAACGCGGCCTCGGGCGATCCGCGCTACTTCCTGGCGTTCTGCAGCGCGATCAGCCTGCGGTATTTATCGAAGGTCCTGCTGACGTCGGTGGATGCTGCAGGCACATAGCGTTTGGGTTTGGCGCCTGCCAGTGCGACCAGGGGGCGCGTGGGCATCGTCAGCATCGGTGGGGTGGTGGGGGATGGCATGGTTGTCTCCGTCGATGGCCTTGATGTTGCGTGGCCCGCAGCGCAAAAAATGTCGGCGGTTGCCGCGAGTGACTGTCCCCAGCCGTGCCATGTGAAACAAGCTGCTCTAGCTATGTTATGTTTCCACTAATTTCAGGATGACTGCAAACGGCCGGACGGAGGGCCGGAGGCACAGACCTGATTGTCCTGGCGATGCGCCCGAAGAGGAGGCTGTATGAGATCCCGTGCAAAGTCTTTGTCGGAACTGCAGATCACCGTCGTCACACCTGACCAGAGCAAGCTGTTCAGGATGGCGTATCTGGCGGGCATCACCGATGCTGCGGCCATCTTCAACGTAGACAGTGCGCTGGTTGCCAGCGACGAGGCGGCAGCCCGGATTACGCAGGCGCTCGATGACGCGGTCACCGCATTCGAAGAAGACTGCCTCTCGGTCGGGCCCGGCCATCTGGCGCCGGAATCCGATACCTGACTAGCCTCCGATGCCCTGCCAGCCCCGCACCACATGCGGGGCTTTTTATTGCTTTCGCAGCTACCCGCGTACCGCAACGGCCCTATACCTTCATCGGGCATCGTGGAGAGTACCTGTTGATAAACATACAATGAAACGGTCGTCACAAATTTCGATACACAATGGATTCCATAAAATGGTTGCTGCTGACTTATAAAGTCCCGGCCGAACCCACCGCCAAGCGGATGGCGCTATGGCGGCGCCTCAAGGCGCTCGGCGCGGTATACCTGCAAAACGGCGTATGTCTGTTGCCCAAGACCGACGACCATGTGCGCCGCCTCAAGGTGCTGGAGAATGACATCGCGGCCATGGATGGGGACTGTGTGCTGCTGGAAACGGTGGCGCTGGACCGCTTGCAGGAGGACAAGGTCATCACCCGCTTCAAGGCCGACCGGGATGACCAGTACCGCGAGCTGCTGGGCCGTTGCCAGGATTTCGAGGCCGAGATCGCCAAGGAAATCGCGATCGAGAAGTTCACCTATGCCGAGCTGGACGAAGAAGAGACCGATCTGAAGAAATTGCAGGCCTGGTACGAGAAGATCCGCAAGCTGGATTTCTACGATGCACCGTTGGCCGTGACAGCGGCCGAGCGGCTGCAGCACTGTGAAGCCTTGCTGGAGGCCTACGCCCAACGGGTGTATGACGCGCATGACGAAAACCGTTGAAACCCCCCAGCCCGCAGACGACAGCGCATTGCCGCGCGGGGCGCGAGCGGTGCCGCGCAGCGTCTGGGCGCTGGGCTTTGTCTCGATGCTGATGGATATCTCGTCGGAAATGGTCCACGCGCTGCTGCCCATCTACATGGTGGCCGTGCTGGGCACCTCGGTGCTGGCGGTGGGGCTGATCGAAGGCATCGCCGAGGCGACGGCCTCGATCGTCAAGGTGTTCTCCGGCGCCATCAGTGACCGCTTTGGCAAGCGCAAGCTGCTGGCCGTGCTGGGCTATGGCCTGGGCGCGCTGACCAAGCCGGTGTTTCCGCTGGCCGGCGGCCTGGAATGGCTGGTGGGCGCGCGCTTTGTGGATCGCGTGGGCAAAGGCATACGCGGCGCTCCACGCGATGCGCTGGTAGCCGATGTGACGCCGCCGCATCTGCGTGGCACCGCTTATGGTCTGCGCCAGACCCTGGACACCATCGGCGCCTTCACCGGTCCCTTGCTGGCCATCGGCCTGATGTGGTGGACGGCTGACAACTACCAGCAGGTGTTCTGGCTGGCGGTGTTGCCCGCATTTGCGGCGGTGGCCGTGCTGGTATTTTTTGTGAAGGAGCCTGCCGCGCCGGTCGCCCCCAGACCCCGCCAGTGGCCACTGTGCAAGCGCGAACTGCTGCGCCTGCCCAGCGCCTATTGGATGGTGGTGGGACTGGGTCTGGTGTTCACGCTGGCACGCTTCAGCGAGGCGTTTCTGATCTTGCGTGCACAGTCGGCAGGTCTGCCGCCGATGTGGGCGCCTGCGGTGCTCGTCGTGATGGGCATCGCCTATGCGCTGTCCGCGTATCCAGCGGGGGTGCTGTCGGACCGCCGTCCCCGGCAGGATGTACTGCTCGCGGGCCTGGGGCTGTTGATGGCTGCCGATCTGGTGCTGGCTTTTGTACCGGGAGTTTTGGGTCTGGGGCTGGGCGTGGCGCTGTGGGGCCTGCATATGGGGTTCAGTCAGGGCTTGCTCAACGCGATGGTTGCCGACAGCGCGCCCGCTGAACTGCGGGGCGCTGCCTTTGGCATTTTCCATTTGCTCACCGGTGTGGCGCTGCTGCTGGCCAGCGTGATTGCCGGCCTTCTCTGGGATACCCTCGGCTACCGGGGCACCTTTGTCTGTGGTGCAGGTTTTGCGCTGCTGGCAGCGCTGGGCTTGCTGCTGCAACGCCGGCGCGCCGGGGCTTGATGGGGCTCCGAAGCCGGTGCGCGCAGGGCGCGGGCCGGGCTGGCCGAACAGGTTGAACGTCGGCTTCTGCGCCAAAACATGCCAAGTCCTCATGACAACTGCGGACAGCTTTGGTCTGCAGGCCCCTGCAATGGTCTGATTTTCCACGCAACAACGCCGCGCCAGGCATGCCTGACGCGGCGTATTCATCAGCGCGTAGCGCTTCAGCCCTGGTTGGTCTGCTTGTAAGACCGGTTGGCACGCTCCCACGCTGCCTTCACGGCAGGCTCTGCCTGGGTCCAACCCAGGCGGCTCTCAGCGCGCTCGGCTTCCCAACGGCGTTCCCAATCGCTGCGGGCATCGTTCCAATCGACAATGCCGTCGCGCACCGATTGGTAGCCCGCGCGGTAGGCGGGGGCATAGTCATCGTAGGTATAGCCTTGCGCAAAATAGGGCTCGCGCTGGTAGGCATCGGCCCAGTAGGCGTCTTCTGCCGTTGGGTTCACCGCTTCTGCAGCACCCTTGCCTGCCAAGCCGCCAATCACGGCGCCGACCACACCGCCGACAGCGGTGCCAATTGGCCCGGCGACCGAGCCGGCAGCTGCGCCGGTAACGGCGCCACCTGCGGCACCGATACCCGTGCCAATCGGATGCGCGCCTGGCTCATCGGTGATCGGATCGGGGTTCAGGTTGTTGTTGGGGTCATGGGGATGGGTCATGTCGTGCTCCTGAGTGGATATACCGATTGATTGGGCGGATCCCGCATCGGGTGCAGGTCTCCGTCCTCGCCACTCCATGGTGCAACGCAGCCCTGGCGCACACCGTAGGACAAGCGCAGCAGCACCAGTACGACGGACCTGCGCAGCCCTGTCAACGCTGCCTTGCAGGCTGTCGCCTGGGACCACAGCAGCGCAGGGCGTTTGCCTGACAGACGGAAATGGCGGCGCTGCGCACACTGGAGCTGGCGCAGCTGCGTGCACTTTGCATGCGCACCGGCATGCACGCACTGCCACAAATCTTCCTCAACGATGACCCAGAAACCGATGCCATGATCCGATTGCAGTTCTCTTTGGAGCTTGCCTACACGGTACTGACTCCGAGCGCCGACTTCTTCTTCAACTTTCATCCCGCCTTCACCGCGCACCAGACCGTGGCGCATGAACGGCTGACCGTCAACCAAAGCGGTGCCACCTGGGCGCTGCAGCAGGACGCCGCCGGCCAGCGCAGCATGCGGCTGCAGGCCCAGACCGGTCCGCTTCAAGTCAACTACGAAGCAACGGTGGAGATGCGCCACTACAGCGATGACCCTGCGCAGATTGCCGAGGTACCCGTCTACCAGTTGCCGCTGGAGGTGTTGCACTACATCTACCCCAGCCGATACTGCCAATCTGACCGGCTTGCGGGCTTTGCCTACGACCTGTTCGGGAATCTGGCTCCCGGCTATGCGCGCGCTCAAGCCGTGTGTGACTGGGTGCAGCGGCATGTGAAGTTCCGCTCCAACAGCTCATGCGGCACGACCTCGGCGATGGACACCCTAGTCGATTGTGTGGGCGTCTGCCGCGATTTTGCCCACCTGATGATCGCGCTGTGCCGTGCCATCAACCTGCCAGCCCGTTTTGTGACCGGTACCGACTATGGCGCCGATCCGAAGCTGGGGCCTCCGGACTTTCATGCCTATGTCGAGGTCTACCTGGGTGGCCGTTGGTACCTGTTCGACCCCTCGGGCACGGCCATCCCGATGGGCATGATGCGGCTGGCCACCGGGCGCGACGCAGCCGACGCTGCGTTTGCAACGATCTTCGGCGGCGTCACCAGCGAGCCGCCGCGCATCGAGGTGGTAGCCGAGCAGGACGGCGCGCAGTGGCAGATGCCTGTGCATACCACTCAGGGTTTGTCGACTGCGCAGGTGTGATGCCTTGCAGACACGCGCCACTCAGTGGGCGCTCAAGCCCACTGCGGGCCCACGCTTGTTGGTATGTAAGCCGGCGCTCATTGACAGCGGCTACTTCACGCAGTAGGGCCTAAGCGCGAGTCAGCATCAAAAAGGGGGCGAATTTCAACACTAGGCGTCCAGATTCCACGCGCTCACAAGCTTTTTTGCTTCAGATGGCGCGAGTCTGGTCACCCATTTGTATGAATTAAACAACTCCCATCTACATACGAGACACATTTTAGGTATCCAAGGGTAAACGAATTGTTAATTCTGTGACAATTCTTGCGCAAATCTTACCCTTTGGAAATCCATGAACTTATTTAAAGAGTTGTTTAAGCGATGGGCTGCTGCCAAACGCGCTATCGCGGCAGCCATGTTCGCAGTGCTTGCGGCGTTACCGGGCATCGCATTGGCCCAAGAGGTGCTCTACCTCACACCGGATAAAGCCACCCCGGATAACTTCAACATCCTGACCTTTACCGCTGGAGGTTTGACCAATCGCTTCGGCAAGGCTGGCGAAGGTTGGGTGGATGGCCGGGGTTGGCTGTCACAGGAAGCCCCGTTGAATCCCACTATCTTTGACGGCAAGAAGCTGGTGGTGGTAACGACGGTATTTGAGCCGCTGAACGTCAACCAGATTGAAGTGCTGAAAACGGCGATGACAACACGCCCCGAAACCGCGTTTGTCATCTTCTCCGATGGCTGCTGCGCGGTCAGTGGCAATCTGACGCCGATCGTGAAAATTCTCAACGATGCCACCCAATGGGGTATCAGCCTCCCTGCGACACAGGTGGGTGGCAAGGTCGCGGCACCCCTCAATACTGCCTCTCCGTACCAGGCCAGCTTCAGCAGCCTGAACCCGTTGCAGGGCGCGGCGTATCTGACCATCAGCAATGTGCCGACCCCTAACGCGCTGTACCTGCCGCAAGGCACTGCCGTTCCGGTGGTTGCAGCGCGTACCTCCGCCTATGGTTTCTTTGTGCCGAAATCTGCGATGAACGGGGGAAGCTGCACCTTCCTGACTGCAGATGCCTCGCCTTTTGGTACCGATAGCGACACCACCCAGGCCCGCTCCAACGAGATCATCAGTGCGTTCGCCAAGGCGGCATTGGATGAAGATGGTGCTTGCAATCAGGCGGTGCCCGATGTGGATCTGGCTGTCAGCTTCACCGGCCCTGCTGCGCTGGCCGCCACGCCCCAAACCTATATGTTGCAAGTGAAGAACTTAGGCAACACCGCCAGCACCGCGCAGGCGATGGCCACCGTGACGCTGCCCGCTGGCTACACCGCCCAGCCATTGCCAAACGGCTGCACCAGCCTGGCGGCGCCGCAAAATGGGTTTGCATGCACGGTCCCGCCTCTGGCCGCATTGGCTGGGCAGATCAGCTACAGCATCGATATGGTACGTGCCACCGGTGCCGCGCCGGCCACGAGCACGGCGTTTGTCAACCCCGTCGTGAACGGCGAGACGGTGACGGCGAACAACACGTCCACGTTGCTGTTCACCACCGCTGCCGATGTGCGCATCGACCTGGCTGGCCTGCCTGCTTCCGGCAAGCAGGGTGATGCCTACAGCGGCAGCTTCCAATGCACGAACAGTGGCACAGCAGCGATGGCCAATGCCGTCTGCACCGTCACCGGCCTGCCTGCGGGTGTGCAGATCGCCGCATGTTCGAGCAACGGCGCCGCCTGGACGTCTCCCGCTACGATTCCTGAAGGTCAGACTGTTGTCTGCCAGGTCAGCGGTACCGCTACGCAGGAGAGCGTTTTCCCGGTGCAGGGCACCGGTGGCAGCACCACGGCGGCTACCGATGTGACCATCGCCGCGCCAACGCCAGACCCTGTTCCGACACCTGTACCTGAGCCAGCGCCACAGCCGGTTCCTGAGCCTGAACCCGTCCCAGAACCTGGCGCCGCCATCCCTGTGCCATCGCTGTCGCAGTGGGGCCAATGGCTGCTGAGCGGTCTGCTGGTAGCGCTGGGCTTGGTGGTGGTGCGCCGCAAGCATGGTCAGCGCTGATGGGTGAGTGATAGCTGCGGTGCGGGCCTGGGTTTGCACGGTGGCAGGGCGTTGTGGACTGGTTACCATGCCCCAAGCCTCGGTGTTCAGTCCCTGCGCTGAGTGCTGCAAGCATTTACGAGTCGCGTCTCCAGGGACGACTGCTTGATTGATAGGGCGCAGAGCTTTGTGATTTATGCAGCGTCTGCACTCAACCAAAAAAATGCCGCCCCTGTGGGGGCGGCATTGCATTTAAGAAGAAAGCCGATCCTGAAAATCAGGGTGTTCATGCAAGTCAAGAGAGGGAGGGAGGGTACGCATGAACTCGGCGAAACCGATGCTCAAATTCTAGGGCGGCCATCAGTATTTGCCTGTTAAACGCGATGCGCAATAGTCAGCAATTGACAAAAAAAGAGCCCGCATGGTGCGGGCTCCAAGGTTGTTTTCCTTTTCTTGTACTTCTACCTCCCTCCAGAGGAATCGAGATCATATGCCGAAACTATGATGGCTTGTTTGTCATAAATTCAACAAATGTCAGTTTTTCCGAAAGCTTATGGATTTCTAGAAGAAATCCCATGGCATTATGCAAAATGCTATCAACATATACATAACGCGAGTATTTCAATATCCCTTGAGGTACCTTGTTTGAATACACCCGTTGCCGCTGCGCTATCAAGAAGGCAGCCAGGTCATTTGTGTCAATAGTTACTGGGTGTGGAGATTGCTAGCACGCACACTGCGCAACTGATTGTTGGCAGTGCAATATTATGTACTAATTTTGACGGTGCTCACGGGCACACGGCCGGGCGCGTAAGCGATTCAGGGTAAGCGATAGTGCTGGGGATTCGGCCATGAAAAGCGCGGGGCTTGGGAGAAGGCCAGACCTCTGTGTAAGGGCTGCGATCAAGACGGGGCACTGGGCCGGTTTTGTGCTATTAGGCCTCCGCACAACTCGCTGCGCTGGCCTGAGGGGGTCTTGGGCGATCCGCCGGGTGGTCCATCCCGGCAATACGGCGTCTCATCCCAATCCGCGCCCAGCCCCACAGGCCAGGATGCTGCAGCGTAGGTTCAGGCGACCGGTTTGCGGCCTACCGTGCGCATGAGCTCGGCCACGCGCTGCAGATACTGGTCGAAGACCTGGTTCGCAGCGGCTTGGCTGTCGATGGGCTGCGCAACCGTGCGGCCTTCGGCCTCCAGCCGGGCGCGGATGTCCGGGCTGAGCAGCGCGGCACCAATGGCGTTGCGCAGGATGCTGACCCGCTCGGCGGGGCAGCCTTGCTTGACAAAGTAGCCTCCGCTGATGGTGTATGCAAAGTCTGGCACCAGCTTGCTTTGGCTGATCAGTGGGATATGGGCCAGCGGCGTGGGCAGCTCTTTGGAGAAGCTGGTGACGACCTTTAGACGGCCCTGGGTCTGCATCGCATCAAAGCTGGTCTGGTAGGGCAGGATGGCCAGGTCCACCTCGCCCCCAGCCACGCCCTGCAGCGCCGGAGCACCACCCTTGTAGGGCACATGCAGCAAGCTTGCACCCACGCGTGCGGCCAGCGCCTCGCCCATCAGGTGGTAGATGGAATCAATGCCCACGGTGGCATAGGTGAGCGGCTTGGCGCTGCTTTGCTTGGCCAGCGCAATCACCTTGTCCAGCGAATCGGCCTGCAGGCCATTGCGGGCCAGCAGCACGATATGCGCTTCGCTGATCGGTGCGACCAGGCTGAAATCCTTAGGCGTATAGCGGGCCGAGGGGTTGAGCATCGGCGCCAGAAACACCTCGTTGATCGAACCATGGAAGAAGGTATAGCCATCGGCCTGCGCGCTCAGCACCTTGTTGGCGCCAATCAGGCCGGTGCCGCCGCCGTAGTTCTCGACGATGACCTGCTGCTTGAGGCTCTTGCCAATCGATTCACCAAAGATGCGGGCGGCAGTATCGCTGGCGCCACCGGCGGGGTAGGGCACGACCAGCGATAGCGGCTTGGCGGGGTAGGTGTCGGCGGCCCAGGCCTGTTGCGTGGCAAGCCAGGGGGCGCCCGCCAGCAGGCTGGCGTATTGGAGAAACTGGCGGCGATGGGTGGCGGTCATGGTGCTCTCGCTCGGTGGGTTTATTGCAGATAGCTCTGTGCCAGGCTGGCCCAGAATGCCGCGCCGATGGGCAGGGCCTTGTCGTTGAAGTCATACAGCGGGTTGTGCACCATGCAGCCGCCGTCCTGCCCCAGGCCATTGCCCAGCCGCACATAGGCGCCGGGGCGGTGCTCCAGCATGTAGGCAAAGTCTTCGCTGCCCATCACCGGGCCCCGGGTCACCACGTTGTCGGCGCCCAGCAGCTGCGCGGCCACGGCGCGGGCGCGCTCGGTTTGCGCGGCATGGTTGACCAGCACCGGGTACTTGCGCTCGTACAGCAGATTGGCCTGGAGCTGGTAGCTTTGGGCCTGGGCGCCGACAAAGTCGCGCAGCCGGGTTTCGATCTGGTTGCGCACCTCGGGGTTGAGGGCGCGGATACCGATCTTGATCGTCGCGCTCTCGGGCACGATGTTGTAGGTGGCACCGGCCTGGATGGAGCCGACGGTGATGACGGCCGACTTGAGCGCATCGACCTCGCGGCTGACCAGCGACTGCAGCCCCAGCACGATGCTGGCGGCGGCCTGCATCACATCGATGCCGTGGTGGGGCATGGCGCCATGGGCGGAGCGGCCGGTCAAGGTGACGGTGGCACGGTCGAACGAGGCCATCGCGGGCCCGGTGATCATGCCGATCTGGCCCACCGGCAGGCCCGGTGTGTTGTGCAGCGCATAGATTTCATCGCAGGGAAACTGCTCGAACAGGCCGTCATCGACCATGCGCAAGGCGCCGCCTTCGTTCTCTTCCGCCGGCTGAAAAATCAGGTTCAAGGTGCCGTTGTAGTCCACCGATTCGGCCAGGTAGCGCGCCGCGCACAGCAGGATGGCGGTGTGGCCATCGTGGCCGCAGGCGTGCATCTTGCCGCTCAGGGTGCTGGCATAGGGCAGGCCGGTTTTCTCCTGGATCGGCAGCGCATCCATGTCGGCGCGAATGCCGATGCTGCGGCTGCCCTGGCCTTTTTTGAGGCGGCCCACGACGCCGGTGCTGCCCAGGCCCCGGTGCACTTCATAGCCCCAGGACTGCAGGCGCTCGGCCACCAGGTCGCTGGTGCGCAGCTCTTCAAAAGCCAGCTCGGGGAAAGCATGGATCTGGTGGCGGATGCCGACAAACTCAGGCGCAAGGGCCTGTACGGCAGATAGCAAGGCAGGGTTGAGAGGTGCGTTCATGGTGGGGCCGTCACAAAAAAGTCAAACCATTATCGAAAGCGCCATCCGTCGCGTCCATGACAACACAAGCAATCAAACGTTGCAAGAATCACAACAATGGGCGGAGGCGAGCAATGTTGAACCTGGGTATGGACGATGTGCTGGACCGCAAGCGGGCGCTGTGCCTGCTGCAGATCATGGAAACCGGCTCGGTGCGCGGCGCCGCTGATGTGCTGGCGGTGGACCCGTCAATGGTCAGCCGCACGGTGGCCCGGCTGGAGCAGGACACCGGCCTGGTGCTGCTCGAGCGCCGTGGCCGGGGCGTGGTGGTGACCGATGCCGGCCGCATGCTGGCGCTGTTTGCCCGCCGCCAGCAGGACCTGCACGACACCTTTGTGGCCGAGGTCAACAGCCTCAAGAACGCGCAATCAGGCCATCTGGACCTGGTGCTGGGCGAGGGCACCCTGGACATGGTGATGGGCCCGGTGCTGCAGGATTTTGTCAAAGCCCATGGCGATGTGCGCTACCACGTCAAGGTCGCCGGCACCGAGGAGGCCGTGCAGTGCATTCTGGAGGACCGTGCCCATATCGGCATCGTGTTCCAGCCGCCGGCCGATGCACGGCTGCGCTCCCACCATGCCCGGCTGGCGCCCGTGCGGGTGCATGTGCGCAAGGGCCATCCGCTGGCCAGCCACAGTGGGCCGTTGACCCTGGCCGATCTGGCGCCTTACCCGGGGGCGGCGCTTGAGGAATCCTTTGGCGTGCGCAAGCACATCCAGGCCGCCGAGCTGGAGGAGAACGTCCGCCTGCAACCCATGCTGACCACCAACTCCTTCAAGGTGCTGTGGGATTTTGCGGTGATGGGCCTGGGCTACATCATGACGCCGCGCTCCATCCCGCTGCAGGGTGTGGCGCTGGATACCCTGGTATCGCTGCCGCTGGCCAGCCCGGTGCTCAACCACAGCCAGCTGCATGTGGTCACCCGCAGCGGCCGGCCGCTGTCGCCGGTGGCGTCGCAACTGCTGCGGCATATGGTGGGGGTGTTTTCAGCCGCTTAGGGGGCCTGGGCCTTGGTGCTGCGTCCTGTCCCCAACCTGGCGCCTTCGCTTACCCCGGCCGCCGGGCCAGCAGTGCCCACACCCCTGCTGCCGACAGCAAACTGCCACCGGCAATATGGAACCGGCGCAAAGCTGTTGGCGAGGACAGGAGCTTGCGCGCAGACGACGCAAAGACGGCATACAGCGTGGCATTCAGGGTGGCCATCGCGACAAAGGTGAGGGCCAGAATCCAGAGCTGCTGGTGAGCGGGCGCGCCTGCGCTGATGAACTGCGGCAGGAAGGCCACAAAAAAGACGATGCCCTTGGGGTTGAGTGCTGTCACCAGGTAGGTATTGGCAAACAGCTTCCAGCGCGAGCTGGAGACGGGTGCGGCAGCCAGCTTGGACGGCGAGATGCCTGCGCGCAGCAGCTTGATGCCGAGGTAGATGAGGTACAGGCCGCCTGCCCATTTGACGGCGCTGAACCAGAAGGCCGATGCGGCCAGCAACGCACCCAGCCCCAGCAGCGACACGACCAGCGCCGTCGAATCGCCCAGTGCCACCGCTGCGACCAGCGGCACATTGGCGCGCCGCCCTTGCGCCATCGAATAGCTGATCACCGTGAGAATTGTCGGCCCCGGGATGATGAGCAGCACCGCGGATGCGGCGACAAAGGCTAACCAGAGTTCGATGGGCATGGGGGCTCCTGTTGGCGGGGGATCAGAGGCGATGGCGCTGCCTAGCTGGCACGGCCACTGTGCATGGTAAGGCGGATCGCAGCTGACCGCTGTCGGTAGCGCGCCTGAGCGGACCGGGCCCGCCATCCGCTACCAGTTATCGAGTGCCGGCGTGCCCTGGTGGTAGCGCAGCTGCCAACGGCCATCCGTCAGCAACCAAATCGACGAGCGCAAGGTGTGCTTGCTGCGGGTGCCTTGCGCATCGCACAGGGCGCTGCGGTAGGTCAGCAGCGCCACGCCGGGCGCCAGCACGGTGGCGGCATAGCCGTCCGCCACGATCTCGGCGGCGTTCGATTCGGCGCGCAGCGCTTCCACCACCGTTTCTCGCGTGTAGCGCTGGCCGGATCGGCCCGTCTCCTCAAAGGCCGGGTGCAGCAGTTGCGATACGTGCTCGGGCTGGTGGTGGCGGATCTCCGGAAGGTGGAGCTGGGCTTCCAGTTGGGAAAGCTGCTGGGTCAGGGTGGGGTCCATGCTGGGGTGTGCTGGGTGAAGGCTCAGATCTTAGTAGGTGCGCAATGCAAAGCCTCTAGCCAAACGTAAACGCATAGCCCTGCGCACCCGCATCCAGAAACTCGATCTCCAGCGTGCGCTCCTTCACCGCGCCCTGCTGGCGCACCAGCTGGTACAGCCGCGTGGCATCGACCTGGCCGTAGCCCTGGGCATCGACATCGCTGCCGTGGTGAATGCCTGGGGGCTGGCCGTCAATGGTCAGGCGAAAACGCAGCGGGGCTGCTCCAGCAGCGCCCAGCACCAGGTTGGCATCGCGGGCCTCAAAGCGCAGCGCCAGGCGGCCGCCCGCATTGTTGGCTTGTACAAACTCGGGCTTCAAGGTCCAGTTGCCCTGCAAGGTCCAGGTGTTGAGCCGCAGCGCCGCTGGCTGGTAGTCGGCTGGCTTGTCGGGGGCAGGGCGGCCTGCCAGGCGCAGGCTGCCGCCTTTGTCGTAGCCCAGGTAGAGCTCCGGGCTGCGCAGGCTGGCGGTGTCGGCGGCCATGCCCAGGCCTTGGGTGTCGGGGACCGTGTTGGCGGTAGGCGCAGGCGCTGTTGCTGCCGATGGCGCCTGGGCTTCGCGCAGCAGCTCGTTCAGCGCGCGCTCGGTGGCTGCATAGCCGCCTTCGCCAAACTGGTGGTGGCGCACCCGCCCTTGCGCGTCGACCAGGTAGAGCGCCGGCCAGTACTGGTTGTTGAAGGCGCGCCAGATGCGGAACCCGTTGTCCTGCACGACGGGGTAGCTGATCTTGAGCTGCTGCAAGGCCTTCTCGACATTGCTGCGGTCCTTCTCGAAGGCAAATTCAGGCGCATGCACCCCCACTACTACCAGGCCGCGATCGGCATACTTTTGCGCCCAGGCATTGACATAGGGCAGGGTGCGCAGGCAGTTGACGCAGGAGTAGGTCCAAAAATTGACCAGCACCACCTTGCCGCGCAGCGCGGGGATGGACTGCGGCTCGGCATTCAGCCATTGCGTGCCGCCTTCCAGGCTGGGGCGGGTCGATTCCACCGGCAGGGGGCTGGTGTAAGGGGCACCGCCGCCCAGCGGTGCTGCGGTATTGCCCGCCCGCTCCGCCGCTTGGGCCGAGGGCATCGCTGCTTGCAGCAGGCTGCTCTCCAGCCCATTGCTGCCCAAACCGCTCAATGCGCCCGATTGTGCAAGCAGGCGGCTGTCCAGCCCGGTGGCCACGGCCAGCACGGCGGCCAGCATCGCCGCGCCTGCGGCACGCCGGCCGCGCTCGCCCGGCAGCCAATGGGCCCGCAGCCGCGCCATGGTGCCGGCGCTGATGCGCAACGCGGCCCACAAGGCCAAGCCGGCACCGGCCGCATAGCTCAGCAGCAGCAGGCTGGTGGCGGTGCCCGCCCCCGCCAGTGCGGCACCCGATAGCAGCAGGCCCAGCACCGGGCCGGCGCAGGGCGACCAGATCAGACCGGTGGCCACGCCCAGCAGCGCGGAATGCAGCCAGCGCTGCTTGGGGTTCTGGGCGGCCAGCTTTTCTCCGATCTGCACCAGCGGCCGGCTCCACCAGGCGGCCAGCCCCGGGAACAGCAGGGATGCTGCAAACACGCCCAAGCCCAGCAGCGCGAGGCCCCGGCCCCACTGGCTCAACTGCACCGCCCAGGCGCCAGCGGCAGCGGCCAGCGATGCGGCGGCGGCAAAGGCCAGTGCCATGCCGATCAAGAGCGGCAGGCTGCCGTGGCGGCTGGGTTGGCCCTGGCGTGCAAAGACAAAGGGCAGAACGGGCAGGATGCAGGGGCTCAGCACGCTGAGCACCCCGGCGGCAAAGGCAACAAGGTACAAGGCCATGGCAGCTCCTTTTGTGGCTAGTTAAGGGCTTATATGCGGGTGACGTCGATGACGGCCTGGGCAAAGGCGGCAGGTGCCTCTTGGGGCAGGTTGTGGCCAATGCCGCCTTCCAGGTTGCGGTGCTGGTAGGGGCCGCTGAACTTGGCCGCATAGGCAGCAGGCGCGGGGTGCGGCGCGCCGTTGGCATCGCCCTCCATCGTGATGCTGGGCACGGCAATGCGGGGCGCGCTGGCCAGCCGGGCCTCCAGCGCATCAAAGCGCGATTCGCCCTGTGCCAGCGCAATGCGCCAGCGGTAGTTGTGCACCACGATGGCGGCATGGTCGGGGTTGTCAAAGGCCTGGGCGCTGCGCTGGTAGGTGGCATCGTCAAACTGCCATTGGGGCGAGGCCTGCTGCCAGATAAAGCGGTTGAAGGCGGCGGGGTTGGCGGCATAGCCGTCGCGGCCCCGGTCGGTGGCCAGGTAGGACTGGTACCACCAGGCGTATTCGGCCGCAGGCGCCTGGGGCTTGGCATTGGCCTGGGGGTTGCCGATCAGGTAGCCGCTCACCGACACCAGGCCGCTGACCCGCTCGGGCCAGATCGCCGCCATGATGCAGGCGGTGCGCGCACCCCAGTCAAAGGCGCCCAGCACGGCCTGGTGAATGCCGAGCGCATCCATCAGCGCAATGATGTCCTGCGCAACTGCGCCTTGCTGGCCATTGCGTGCTGTGCTGGCCGACAGAAAACGCGTGCCGCCGTAGCCGCGCAAGTAGGGCACTATGACGCGGTAGCCCGCTGCCGCCAGGCGCGGCGCCACATCGACAAAGGCATGGATGTCATAAGGCCAGCCGTGCAGCAGGATGGCGACGGGGCCGTTGGCGGGGCCCGCTTCGGCGTATTCCACGCGCAGGTCGCCGGCATCGATCTGCTTGAGCGGGCCAAAGCTGGTGGCGCCTGCCGGGCTGGCGGCGCGCGCGCTGCTGGCCAGCAAGCTGCCCATGGGCGCCAGGGCCAGGCCCAGGGCGGCATGGCCCAAGAAGCTGCGGCGGGAGGAGGAGGTGATCGGGTTCATGGAGGGCCTTTGCTTGGTGAAGGGGGGTGGGGTGCTCGGTGCCGAAACTTGTTTGTCTTGGCTGTCAGCCAGTAGACCGCCGCCATGTATGTGGCATGTGTCATGCGCCCCCCCAAATGCATGGCCGTGTAGCACGCGGCGCGGGCAGATACACAGCTATACAAAGCCGTGATGGCCGACCCCGAAAACGCCACCGCCACCTGAAAGGTGGCGGTGTTGGGTGTGGTGGGTGTTGCTTGGCGGTCTTAAGCGCGGGGCCCGCGTTTGCGCAGCGGGGTCGAGCTGCTGGCCAAGGGGCAGGGCCGGCCTGCGGGCGAGGCGATCTCAGCGGCCGCACAACCCAGCAAGAACATGCAGGCATACAGCCATTTGCGAACACTAAACATCCTGGGCCTCCACCTGGCTGGCAAACACATAACCTTCGCTGCGCACCGTCTTGATATAGCGCGGCTCGCGGGCATCATCGTTCAGGCATTTGCGCAGGCGGCTGATCATCAGGTCGATCGAGCGCTCAAACAGCTCGGCCTCGCGCCCCTGGGTGATGGACAGGATCTGGTCGCGGCTGAGCACCTTTTGCGGATGGTCCACCAGCACGCGCAGCAGCCGGTATTCGGCGCCGCTCAGCGACACCATCACGCCATCGTGGTCCAGCAGCACACGCTCCACGGTATCGAGCCGCCAGTCGCCAAAGGCCAGAAAGCGCGCTTCTTCACTGCTGCGCATATTGGGCGGCAGCATGCGGGTGCGCCGCAGTACCGATTTGATGCGTGCCAGCAGCTCGCGCGCGGCAAAGGGCTTGGGCATGTAGTCATCGGCGCCCATCTCCAGCCCCAGCACCCGGTCGGTCTCATCGCCGCGTGCCGTCAGCATGATGATGGGCGTGGTCTTGAACTTGCCGGCGCGCAGGTCGCGGCACAGGGTCAGCCCGTCTTCTCCGGGCAGCATCAGATCCAGGATGACCAGGTCGAACGGGCCGGCGATCTCCAGCAGCTGCCGCATATGCCGGCCCGTGGGTGCGGTGGTCACACGCAGGCCATTTTTTTGCAGGTAGGCGCTGACCAGGTCGCGGATATCCCGGTCGTCATCCACCAAAAGGATGTGGTCGCTGGCAGGGGAGGTGCTTGTCATGGCAGAAGGTGTCGGTGGGTCAGTGGGTGTCAGCGGGTGGCCGGCAACTGCAGGCTGGCGCGCAGGCCGCCTTCGGGGCGGTTGTGCAGGCTCAAGGTGCCGCCCAGCGACAGGCTCAGCTGGTGGGCAATGGCCAGGCCCAGGCCGGAGCCGCCGGTGTCGCGGTTGCGGGAGGCCTCGACCCGGTAGAAGGGCTGCAGCACGGCTGCAAGCTGCTCCTCGGGGATGCCCGGGCCGGCATCGCAGACGTCGATGGTCAGATGGCCGGCCTGCAGGCGCAGATGCACTTCGGCGCGCTGGCCGTATTTCAAGGCGTTGTCGATCAGGTTGCCCAGAATGCGGCGCAGCGCATTGGGGCGGGTGCTGATGGGCTGGCCTGCAGCGCCCTCCATCGTCACCGGGCTGCCGGTGTCGGCATAGTCGTTGACGATGCTGCGCAGCAGCGCATCCATGTCCAGGCGCCGCACTTTTTCGTCGGAGCCCTGTAGGGTCTTGGCATAGTTCAGCCCTTCGTGCACCAGGCTGCGCATGGCTTCGAGGTCCTGGCGAAACTTGTCGGCATCGGGCATGTCGTCCACCAGGTCCACCCGCAGCCGCATGCGCGTGATGGGGGTCTGCAGATCGTGCGAGATGGCGGCGAGGATCTGCATGCGCTCGTTCAGGTAGCCGGCCATGCGCCGCTGCATGGCATTGAAGGCACGTGCGGCGCGCACTACCTCGGCGGGGCCGGCCTCGGCCACCACGGTGGCTTGCAGGTCCGGGCCCAGCTGGTCGGCCGCCGTTGCCAGCCTCTCCAAAGGCCGGGTGACCAGGCGCACCGCCAGCCAGGCCAGGCCTGCCAGCACCAGCAGCTGGCCCAGCAGCAGCCAGGTGACCCAGCCCGATACGGGCATCGGCACGCGGCGCGCCACGATGTACAGCGATGCGCCGTCACTCAGCCGCAGCTGCATGCGCACGGCATCGGGCCGGTCGCCCAGCTGGCCCATCGCCAGCACCGGAAAGGGCTGCAAGGCATCGGCCACCACCTGCGCAAAGCGGGCCAGCGCCGGGTCGGTGGGCGCGGCGTTGCTGACTGCGCCCTCCAAAGAAAAGCTGTAATTGGGCCGCTCGAGCTTGGGGAACCAGTCCTGGCGCTCGCTGGCGGGCAGCCGGTCGATCAGCGCGACCGAGCTGGCGATATCGCGCTCAACCCCGCTGATCATCAGCCGCATCAGCGCCTGCTCACGTTCATGGCGAATGGCCATATAGGTAAGCAGCTGCGCCACCCCCATGCCCAGCACCACCAGCAAGGCGACGCGCGCCAGCAGGGTGGAAGGGACAAGCCGTTGAAGAATGCTGCGCATGGAGGTCAAGCCGGAAGGGAAGCCAAGGGGCGATCAGGCCACCGAAAGATCGACCTGGATATTGCCGCGTGTCGCCTTGGAGTACGGGCAGATCTGGTGCGCCGCCTGCACCACGGCCAGCGCCTTGTCATGCGCCACGCCCGGCACCCTGACGCTCAGCCGCGCCGCCAGCGCAAAGCCCTCGGCGTTTTGCACCAGGTCCACCTCGGCATCGACCGCCAGGTCTGCCGGCAGCTTCACGCCCAGCGGCTGCGCGGCGCGTGCCATCGCCCCCATAAAGCAGGCCGACCAGCCGGCCGCAAACAGCTGCTCGGGGTTGGTGCCCGTGCCTGCCGTGCCAAACTGGGTCAGGCGAATATCCAAATGCCCGTCATCGCTGCGCGATGCGCCGGAGCGGCCGCCAGTGGTCGTCGTGCGGCCGGTGTAGAGAACCTTGTCTTGTGCTGCGCTCATGGTCAAATCCTTTGGGAGGGGTTGTTTTGTCAAACTGACGGAGCGATTGTTCAAGCCCGCGGCGCTTTGGCAAAGGGGTTTTCTGACCGAATGTAGCGCTGGGAGAGGCAGTGTACAAAACTATACAAAAGTCTTTGTTCAAGCGCATCGCTTCGTGCCTGCGAGCGATGGCATGGGGTCTGGAGTGTGTGCTGCCGCTAATGCAAGGACTGGTGTTGGCGTGAACGAACGATTACAATGCCGAAATGTTCACCGTCAAGCGCACTGTTGAATTCGATGCCTGGCTCCTTGGCCTGCGTGACACGATGACGCGTATTCGCCTGGCCAAGCGTTTGGACAAGGTCACACGTGGTTTGATGGGCGACTGTAAATCCGTTGGCGCAGGCGTTTACGAAATGCGAGAAGACTTTGGCCCAGGCTGGCGTATGTACTACGTGCAGCGTGGAGATGTGGTGGTAGTCATGCTGGGCGGTGGTGACAAGTCCAGCCAACAAGCGGATATCGCTGCTGCCCAGGCGCTGGCTGCCACTTTGGAGCCGGAAGAGGGCGAGAAGGAGTAGATGATGGTCAAGATTGCAGACCTGCCCAACTTTGACATGGCAGAGCATTTGAAAACGGATGAAGAGGTGGCCGCCTATTTGACCTTGGTGATGGAGGAAGAAGATCCTTCCGAGCTTGCGCATGCCCTGGGTGTGATTGCGCGCGCGCGTGGTATGGGCGACATAGCAAGTGCCAGCGGCCTGACCCGAGAGGCGCTGTACAAGGCGCTGCGTCCGGGCAGTCATCCGCGCTTTGACACTATTTGGCGTGTGTGTGCAGCGCTCGGCGTTCGCCTGGTTGCGCAGCCGATCAATCCCTAGGCGCAGACGCGCTGGACACCCGAAGAAACAAGACCCATCCATGCCCGCCTTCCCTGCCAAGCCCAGCGTTGTTGGCTTGTGAACGGCGGCGTATGAAGTGTTCCAATTCTGGCTCTCTGTAAATAAGATGAATTCTCATTTGCATCTATAATTCCCCGCTTACCGTCTCGCTACGCGCTACAGATCCAGCGGCCGCCACATCTTGATTGCCACCTGACGGGCAATACCAATGCACCTGATGGGGCTCGATCCGCTGTGGCTGCGCATGCTTACTACAAAGAACTGCTGAACTTCTGCGCCCGCACTTTGAAAAACCGCGACACGGCGGCCGATCTGGTACAGGAGGCCTATGTGCGCCTCTTTGGCGTGCAGCAGTCGGGCACCCAGGTGGCAGATCCGCGCGCGCTGCTGTTCCGCACCGCGCGCAATCTGCTAACGGACGAGTACCGGCGCGAGCAGGTGCGCAGCCACCAAAGCCTGGAAGCGCTGGACGAAGCGCAGCAGCCGCTGGCACCCAGGCACCTGCAACCCGAGGAGGTGCTGGCCTTCAGCCAGTATGCGAGAGCGGTATACCTTGCGATTGAAAGCCTGCCACCGCGCTGCCGCGAGGCCTTTGTGTTGAACCGCTTCGATGGTCTGTCGCACCAGCAAGTGGCCGAGCACATGGGCATCTCCCGCAATATGGTGGCCCAGCATGTGATCCGTGCGGTCCTGGTCTGCAAGGCCTGTGATGACCGCTTCCATGGCCGTGCTGCCGCCGCAGCGCCCGCTGGCCATGGCGCCGATACAAAGGTTCGGCGCCCATGAGCCAGCCAGAGCTCCACCACCGCCACAGCGCGCCCAGCAGACCGTTGCCAGCTTCCCCCCAGGAGGCAGCGGATGCGCGCGACTATGCCGAGTTCATTGCCGGCCAGGATCCGCTGGAGGTTGAGGCCATCGGCTGGATGGTGCGCCGCCAGGACGGGCTGACCGCCGAAGAAGAGGCGGAGTTGCAGGAATGGCTGGAGCGCGACCCCGAGCATGCCAAGGCCTTGGAGCAGGCCGAAGGCGTTTGGGGCCGCATGGATGAGCTGCCTGAGGAGGGCGTGGATGCGCTGAAGGCGGGCTTGCCAACCAGCGCTGAAGGCCCAGCACCCTTGGCGCTGCCACCGATAGCGGGCCGTGCCGCTGCTCACGAGCGACGCCGCCCATCAGGCGCACCAAGCTCGCCCGGGCGCCGCGCCTGGTTGGCCAACCTGGGCTGGCTCGTTCCCCAGGCTGGCGTGGCCGCCGTCGCACTGGGCGTGGTGGGCAGCGGCTGGTATGGCTGGAATATCTGGCAGCAGCAGCCGACCTTTACGCAAAGCATGGCGACGGCCCGGGGCGAGCAGCGGCAGCTGGCGCTGCCCGATGGCAGCACCCTGTGGCTGGACACCGCTACGCAGGTGGAGGTGACCCTGTACCGCCAACGCCGCGAGGTGCGGCTGCTGGAGGGGCAGGCCTTCTTCAGCGTACAGCCCAACAGCGCCCAGCCCTTTGATGTGCTGGCCGGCGCGACGAGGGTCACGGTCGTGGGCACGCGCTTTTCGGTGCGGAACACGCGCAGTGGGCTGGGGGATGAGGGCCAAGTCAGCGTGGCGGTGGAGCAAGGCCGCGTGCGCGTGGCCAGCCGCCAGCGCACGCAGGAGCTGGAGGGTGCAGCGGTGGAGCTGGTCGCAGGCCAGTCCGTCAGCACCGATGCCAGCGGTCTGCCCGGGCCGGTGCAGCACGAGGCTGCACCTGCGGCCAACTGGCGCGAAGGCCGGGTCAGCTTCAACGGCAGCACGCTGGCCCAGGCGGTGGCCGAGTTTGAACGCTATGGCGATACCGGTCTGGTGATCCGCGATCCGGCCGTCGGCGCACTCAAGGTGCATGGCAGTTTTGAGCTGCGGCAGCTGGCAGCCTTTGCCCGTGCCTTGCCCCGGGTGCTGCCGGTGCGCCTGGTGCCCAAGGATGGCAAGACGGAAATCACCGCTGCACGCGGTGGTTGAGGCCATGGTGGAAGCAGTGGGGCGCAGCGCAAATGCACGGCATGGGCAAGCCTGCGAGATGGAGACAAAAAATTTTCAAGAATTTGTTGGCAGCGACCTCAACACCTCGGCCCCTCATGCGTCAGCACAGCTAGGAACCTAACTTTCTACTGTGGAGATCGTATTCATGCCGCAACCGCGCTTCCAACTCGCGCCCCTCGCTTTAGCCACCGCGCTCGCCCTGCCGCTGCTGGCAATCAGTGCCATGCCCGCCCATGCCCAGACCAGCGCCGCTATGCCCATCTCCGTGCCAGCGCAGCCGCTGGGCACGGCCTTGAACGAGCTGGCGCGCCAGGCCCGCTTGCAGCTGATGGTGCATCCTGACCTGGTCGCCGGCAAGCAGGCTCCGGCCGTGGCGGGCAACCTGACGCCCCGGCAGGCGCTGGACCGGGTGCTGCAGGGCAGTGGCCTGGTCGCGGAAGTGCAGGGTGCCGAGGTGATCGTCAGAAAAGCGCCTTCGCCTGATCCCCGGGATGCGGCCACCTTGTCGACGGTGACCGTCACTGCCCAGTCCGACGTGAGTGGCGTGACCGAGGGCACGGGTGCCTACACCACCAACAAGGTACGCACGGCGACCAAGATGGACTTGTCCATCCGCGAGACGCCGCAGGCCGTCAGCGTGGTGACGCAGCAGCAGATGCGTGATGCCAATATGCAGTCGCTGGACGATGTGACCGAAGCGCTGCCCGGGGTGACCTACAGCAAGCTGGGCACCGAGCGCTCCTACTTCTATTCGCGCGGCTTCCAGATCACCGACCTGCAGATCGACGGCATGTCCACCAGCATGGCCGAGAGTTTTTCCGCAGACGCCATGTCGCTCAACAACATGGCGATCTATGACCGGGTCGAGGTGGTGCGCGGCGCCAATGGACTGCTGCAGGGCTCGGGCAATCCGTCGGCCGTCATCAACCTGGTGCGCAAGCGACCTACGCGCGAGTTCCAGATGAGCGCCGAGCTGGGCGCGGGCTCCTGGGCGGATTACCGCGCGCAGCTCGATGTGTCCGGCCCGCTCAATGCCGCTGGCAGCTTGCGCGGCCGTGCCGTGGTGTTCGACAACCAGGCCAACAGCTTCAAGCAGGGGGCCGAAGCCGACAACCGCATGCTCTACGCAATCGTAGAGGCCGACCTGGGCAGCGCGACCACGGCCAGCCTGGGCTTCAGCGCCCAGCGCGACAACCACCAGGGCTATGACTGGGGCGGCTTCAACACGCGGGCCGATGGCTCCTTTTACGATCTGGACCGCTCGGCCTCGCAGGCCGGCGCGGGCGCGCACCTCAACCGCGACAACTACAGCGTTTTTGGTGACCTCAAGCACCGCCTGGGCAACGGCTGGAACCTGACGGCCGCGTTCAACACGGTGCGCTCCGACGCCAGCTTTGTCGCCAACTACCCGGCGCGGGTATCGGACACAGGCCAGACCCTGTCCTGGGTGGATGCGGAGTACAAGGACAAGCAAGTCGCCTTTGACCTGCATGCCACCGGCCCCTACACGCTGTTTGGCCGTGAGCACCAGCTGATGCTGAGCCTGAGCCGCCGCCGGGACAACTTCGACTACGACATCTTTGCGGCCCAGAGCTCGCAGACCATCGACATCTCCAGCTTTGACTTCTCATCGATCCGGGTGCCGGGTTTCAGCAGCACACCCACCGCGTATGCGCTGGAGCGCAACGAGAAGGGCGCAGCGGTGGCTACCCGCCTGAGCGCCACGGATGCGCTGAGCTTCATCATCGGCAGCCGCCTGAGCTGGTCGGACTATGCATCGCGCAGCCCCTACACCAACGCGTCTTTCGACTCCGGCCGCCAGGTGATTCCGTATGCCGGCGTGGTCTATGACCTGAGTGCCGCGCATGCGCTCTACGCCAGCTACACCGATATCTACGCGATCCAGCAGTACTACAGCCCGAACGGCCTGCTGGCGCCGGTCAAAGGCAAGAACTATGAAGTGGGGATGAAGAGCCAGTTCTTCGATGGCCGCCTGCAGACGGCCGTGGCCCTGTTCCAGACCGACCAGCTCAACCTGCCAGTCGCCCTGAACGTGGCCTCGACCTGCGGTTTGACCGGCGCCATCCGTTGCTACACCGAGGGCGCCAAGGTGCGCAACCGGGGCATTGATCTGGAGGTATCGGGCTCGCCCACCCCCTGCTGGAACCTGGCCGCCGGCTTTACCTACAGCGATCCGAAATACGTGGCTGGCCCCAATGACGGCCTGCCCTACAACACCACCTTGCCGCGCAAGATCTTCAAGGTCTCGACCGACTACCGCCTGCCGGGCGGGAAGTGGCGCCTGGGTGGCAATGTGCAGGCGCAAAGCGCCATGTCGTACAGCGGCAGTGGCTATCGCATCCAGCAAGGCGGCTATGCGCTGCTCAACCTGCATGCGGCCTACCAGTTCAACAACCACCTGCGCCTGCAGCTGAATGTGCGCAATGCGCTGGACAAGCACTACTACCAGTCGATTCCTACCAACAACAACTACGGCGGCGTGTTTGTAGGCACGCCGCGCAGTTTTGCGATGACCTTGCGCTATGACTATTGAGCGAATGCCAGTAACTGCGATCCAAGCGGCGGATGCAGCCAGCAGCCCCAACAACCGGAGGCTCCATTGCCGACTCCCTTGATCGAACTGCGCGGCATCCGCAAATGCTATGGCGGTGGCAGCACTGGCCGGCCCGAGGTGGAGGTGCTGCATGGCATTGACCTGTCCATCCAGGCGGGCGAGTTTGTCGCCATCGTCGGCCAATCGGGCTCGGGCAAATCCACGCTGATGAACCTGCTCGGTTGCCTGGACCGGCCCAGCGCCGGCAGCTACCACTTCAACGGGCAGGATGTGGCGGCGCTGGATGCCGATGCGCTGGCCTGGCTGCGGCGCGAGGCCTTTGGCTTTGTGTTCCAGGGCTACCACCTGATAGCGACCGATTCCGCACAAGAGAACGTGGAGATGCCCGCCATCTATGCGGGCAGCGCTAGGCCAGCGCGGGCATCGCGTGCCCAGGCCTTGTTGGGCCGGCTGGGGCTGGCAGACAAGCGGCATCTGCGGCCCAACCAATTGTCCGGCGGGCAGCAGCAACGGGTATCGATTGCGCGGGCCTTGATGAACGGTGGCCGCATCATCCTGGCCGATGAACCCACCGGCGCGCTGGACAGCCAAAGCGGCGCCGAGGTGATGGCCCTGCTGCACGAACTGGCCGATGCCGGCCACACCATCCTCTTGATCACCCATGACCGCAAGGTAGCGGCGCAGGCCCGCCGCGTGATCGAGATCCGGGATGGCTGCATCGTCAGCGACACCGAGCCGAACCCTTGCACAGCGCCATCGCAGGCCGCCTTGCCACCGCCGGACATGGATGAGGCAATGCAGAAGTCTGGCAGCCAACCCTTTGCCGACCTGCGGGAAGCGCTGCACTCGGCCTGGCGCTCCATGCGCATCCACCGCGCACGCACGGCCTTGACCCTGCTGGGCATCGTCATCGGCGTGGCCTCTGTCATCGTGATGCTGGCCGTCGGCATGGGCGCCCGCCAGGAGGTGGTGGCACGCATGGGCGCGATGGGGGCGACGGTGATGTACATCAACAACCGCAAACCACCCCAAGGCGGGCCGACTGGTGTGACCACCTTGGCGGACCTGGAGGCAGTAGAACAGCTGCCCGAGGTGGCCCATGCCATGCCGGTAGCACGCGACCCGGCCACCGTGCGCTACGGCAATGTGGCCTGGCAGGGCGACACCATCGCAGCCACCAGCGCATGGCCAGCCATCCACAACTGGCCCGTGGCGCAAGGGCGCTTTTTTACCGATGCCGAAGATGCTGAGCTGGCCCCCGTCGTAGTGATTGGCAAGAAGGTGCATGAGCGCTTTTTTGAAGGCCGCAAAGCGCTGGGCGAGCTGCTGCTGATTGGCACCACGCCATTCCAGGTGGTGGGTGTCATGTCAGAAAAAGGCGCAGGCGATGGCGGCCAGAGCCAGGATGACCTGGTCGTTGTTCCCTACCGCTCGGGCATCCTGCGCATCTTCCCCAACGGCAAAAGTTTTGACCCGCACTACACAGTCATCCAGGCTCGCGATTCCCAAAGCGTGCTGCCCGCGCAAGCAGCCATTGAAAACCTGCTGCGCCTGCGCCACGGCCGCGAAGACTTCTACGTCGCCAACGCCGCCGCCCGCCTGCAGGCCGAAGCCCAGGCCAAGGATTCCATGACCACCATGCTCAGCCTGATCGCCGCCGTCTCGCTGCTGGTCGGCGGCATCGGCGTGATGAACGTGATGCTGATGGCCGTCAAAGAGCGCACCCGCGAAATCGGCATCCGCATGGCAACTGGCGCACGCCAGTGGGATATTCAGCGCCATTTCATGACCGAGGCGGTGCTGGTGACCATGGTGGGCGGGACCGTGGGCGTGTTTCTTGGGGTGTTGATTGGCGCGGTGCTGGTCTTTTTGGGGGGCGCTGTTGTGCTTTCTGTTAGTGCGATGCTGCTGGCTTTTGGGTGCGCGGTGGTGACCGGCTTGGTGTTTGGGTGGATGCCGGCGCGGCAGGCGGCGCGGTTGGAGCCGGTGGTGGCTTTGGGTGGTTAGGGGGAGGGTGCTGGCTTCTAACGCAGCTGTCGCAGTCGCCGACCGTTACGGCTTCCCGACCCAGCCAAGCCGCTACTGCGTCACTGAGGAGGGGCTTGGGAAGGGAAAGGGGCTCAATAATGTGCCACACCCAAGTACTCCCATTTCTGCCGTGCTACAGTTACGCCGCTGCGCCAGTAAAGCGCAGTCGGGATTGGCGTCCCGATTCCCGCTGCGACGCAAGCCGCAGTCTCTTCCGCAGAGTACCTGCGGCTTGTTTGTTCGTGCTCGTTTTATGGCGGCTCGGGCAGGGAGCCGCGAGGCTCGCCGGTATGCGCAAGCGGGGCCGGTACGCCAACCTGTTCGAGCTGCCGCCCCCATTGGCGTGGGAAGCGGTGGTTGTAGCAAACCATCCTGATTGGAGTCCACCATGGCTCAGTCCTCCCTCGCGCGCATCTCTGCGCCTACTTCCTGCCTGGGCGAAGTCGCCCTTATCCAACTGCATCCCGACGCGTGCAACGCGCTGAACATGGTCATACAGGCACTAATGCCTGCACTGCGCAACCTGTCCAGGAATCAGGAGGCGTCATCATGAACAGCAAGCCCCAAGCTGCCCGCGCGGCAGCAAAAGCCGGCTCATCCGTGGATTCCAGCTCGGATACTTCCCGCCCGAATACCGCTTATGCCGATGCCATCCAGGCCATCGCTGGTCATGGCGACCAGCCTCTGGACATTCACGACATTTGCAGGCTCCGGCGGGCTTGCGGCTTCACCGACGACCTGGTGCTGACGGAGTCGGAAGCCCAAGCGATCAACACGCGCTTGTATGGCTTGAGTGCTATATCAGCGCTGCTGATTGGGGCGGATGATGGCGGGTCGTTTAAGCTGAGCAAGTGGCTGCAAGGCGGTCTGCACAGTGCTTTATATGCGCTGACCGAGGATGCGCAGGCGGCGCTGCATCGGGCGAATGAGAAGGCAGCCGAGGGGCGGAAGGGTGGCGCAGGGTGACCTGGCCGTCGTTCCCGAGCGCTTGGGCATCTTCCCCATGGCAATAGTTTTGACACGCCGGATGGGGCCGTGGGCGTGGTCATCGGGGTGTTGATTGGGTGGACGCAGGCTCGGTAGGCGGCTCGGTTAGAGCCGGGGCGATTCAAGCTGCACATCGGCATTGATGCACAAACGCTGCAGGTACGGGCGATCTGCGTCGCTTCCAACAATGTCAGCGACGCTGCCGTTATGCCTGAATTGCTGCCACGGGTTCCAGTCCAAAAACCGCTGCTGACCGTCACAGATGATCAGGGCTATGAAACCCAGCCCGTGCGTGCGATCAAGATGCAGCGCAATGCCACGCCTTTGCGCACCGTAATGCGGCCATCGCCGCATATTTTTGTAGGTTAGCGCCTGTGCATCGGTTCGGAAATTCACCCCAAGCCCGTGCCATACTCTCCCTCGTACGGGTGAAACCCCAAGCCCTCGTTCGTAATACATGACCCAACAAACCAATAACCTCGCCGCCGACCTGTGGGCTCTGGCCGATTTGCTGCGCGGCGATTTCCGTCAGAGCCAATACGGCCGCGTCATCCTGCCCTTTGCGCTGCTGCGCCGTTTGGAATGTGTGCTGCAGGGCAGCAAGCCCGCTGTGCTGGCTGAAAGCGCCAAGGTCGAGAAAATGGCCATTGCCGAAGAGGCCAGAGAAAAGCTGATCCTGCGCGCTACCGGTGGCCTGAGCTTCTTCAACACCTCGCCCATGGACCTGAGCACCTTGGGCGAGTCTGGCATCAAGGCCAATCTGGAGCGCTACATCCAGTGCTTCTCCAAAGATGCTCGCGAGATTTTTGACCACTTCAAGTTCGCCGAATTCATTGGCCTTTTGAACGACGCCAATCTGCTCTACAAAGTGGTGAAAAAAGTCCGCACCATGGACCTGCATCCCAATGCCGTGTCTAACTACGAAATGGGCCTGGTGTTTGAAGAGCTGATCCGCAAGTTTGCTGAAAGCTCCAACGACACTGCGGGTGAACACTTCACCCCGCGCGACATCGTGCGCCTCACCACCTCGCTGGTGTTCATGGAAGACGATGAAGCCCTCACCAAGCCCGGCATCATCCGCACCATTTACGACCCCACAGCGGGTACAGGAGGGTTTCTTTCGGCGGGCATGGAATATGTGCATGAGCTGAACCCGCAGGCCGTGATGCGCGCCTTTGGCCAGGAGCTCAACCCCGAGAGCTACGCCATCTGCAAGGCCGACATGCTTATCAAGGGGCAGGATGTGAGCAACATCAAGCTTGGTAACACGCTCTCCAACGACCACCTCTACGCCAGCAAGTTCGACTACATGCTCTCCAACCCGCCCTTTGGCGTGGACTGGAAAAAGATCGAAGGCGACATTACCAACGAACACACCCTTAAAGGCTTTGATGGCCGCTTTGGCCCCGGCCTGCCGCGGGTGTCCGATGGGTCGCTGCTGTTTTTGCTTCATCTCATCAGCAAACTGCGCGATGTGAAGGATGGTGGCTCGCGCATCGGCATCATCCTCAACGGCTCGCCGCTGTTTACTGGCGGCGCAGGCTCGGGTGAATCGGAAATCCGCCGCCATATTCTGGAAAGCGATCTGCTCGAAGCCATCGTCGCCCTGCCCACCGACATGTTCTACAACACCGGCATTGCCACCTATGTGTGGGTGCTGTCGAACAAAAAGCCTGCTGAGCGCAAAGGCAAGGTGCAGCTCATCAATGGCGCCAACCTTTGCGGCAAGATGCGCAAATCGTTGGGCAGCAAGCGCAATGTGATGGACGAGGCCGACATTGCCACCATCACCCGTTGCTTTGGCAACTTTGAGGTGGTGGAAGCGCTGGCGCTCAACAAACCGGCGGAAGCCAAAAGCAACCGGGGTCGCCCGGCCGCCAACCCCAAGCCCGAAGCCGTCAAAACCTTTGCCAGCAAAATTTTTTCCACGCATGAGTTTGGCTACCGCCGCATCACCATCGAGCGGCCCCTGCGCTTGTCGTGGCAGTTCAGCGATGAACGCATTGCCAGCCTGCGCTTTGAGTCAGGCAACCTGAATGCGGCCATGCAGTGGGTCTACGCCGAGTACGGCCAGTCCTACTGGCAAGACGCTGCCGATTGCGACCTCTACGGCCAGCTGGACGACTACACCGAAGAAATACGCGCCCACCTCAAGCGCGACTTTGCCAGCCTCAAGGAAAAGCAGATCAAAGACCTGCTCGACGCCCGCACCTGGCTGGCACAAAAGGACGTATTGCTCAAGGGCCGCGCCCTGCAAAGCGCAATCGGCAGCGCCCCGCACGACGACTTCAATGCCTATGACGAAGCCATCAAGGGCGCCAGCAAAAAGGCAGGCATTACGCTGGACGCGAAAGAGAAAAAGCAGATTGCCGATGCCGTGAGCTGGAAGAACCCCGCCGCTGAAAAGGTGGTCAAGAAGGTGCACAAAGGCAAGTCCCATCCGCTCTACGGCCTGTTCGCAGTGAACCAGGAGGTCATCGAATACCAAGCCGATGGCGAGCTGCGCGATTTTGAAAACGTGGCCCTGGACCCCAACGGCACTGTGAGCGAGAGCGTCGAGGCCTACTTCATCGCCGAAGTGCAGCCCCATGTGTCCGATGCGTGGATAGACGGCAGCAAGCGCGACGCCAAAGATGGTGAGATTGGCATCGTCGGTTATGAGATTCCGTTTAACCGCCACTTTTACCAGTACCAGCCGCCACGGCCGTTGGAAGAGATAGATGCCGACTTGGACGCCGTGAGCGCCGAAATCATGGCCCTGCTGCGTGAGGTGCATTCGTGAGTCGGTACAAGTCTTATCCGCAGTACGAAAAATCAAAACTCCAATGGGCAGACAGAACACCAAAGCACTGGAATTCTGTACATCTTCGCTGGATTGCAAAACTATATGCCGGAGGTACGCCATCCAAGGCTATTGAGGAGTATTGGAAAAATGGGTCAGTGCCTTGGATTAATTCTGGCGAGGTAAGTCAAGGCCTAATTTCGGAAGTCTCAACCTACATTACAGAAGCTGCCTACAAAAACAGCAGTGCGAAATGGATTCCTAAAAATGCACTGGTGATGGCGCTTGCGGGGCAGGGAAAAACGAAAGGAATGATTGCGCAGCTGGCAATAGATGCTACATGCAATCAGTCTATGGCTGCCATCGTTCCTCAAGACTTACAGAATTCACGTTATTTATTCTGGTGGTTGCACTCAAACTACCAGAACATCAGAAACATGGCCGGAGGCGACCTTCGAGATGGCCTAAATTTAGAGTTATTGGGCGATATAGGTTGTCCGATTCCAAATGTAGAAGAACAGTTGTCCATCGCCGCCTTCCTCGACCACGAAACGGCGAAGATTGATGTCTTGATCGAAAAGCAGTTGCGGCTGATTGAGTTGCTCAAGGAAAAGCGCCAAGCCGTCATCAGCCACGCCGTCACCAAAGGCCTCAACCCCAACGCCCCGATGAAAGACTCCGACGTGGATTGGTTAGGCGAGGTGCCTGCGCATTGGACTGTTTGTAGGCTTAAGCATGCAATTAAATCTGGCTCCTCGATCTCATACGGAATTGTTCAGCCTGGAGAGCCGCTAGATGATGGGGTTCCATTTGTGCAAACGACAAATATGAGTCGTGGCAGCTTCGGGATTGATGATCTTCAGAAAACCACAAAAGAAATTGCTGCTGCCTACCCAAGATCGACGCTTGAAGGTGGTGAGGTAATTTTAGGAATACGTGCATCAATTGGAGCCGCCCACGTTGTTCCAGAAAGCCTTAAGGGTGTAAATCTCTCTCGAGGCGTTGCACGAATAACTCCCGGCATGAGTTTGCTATCCAGTTATTTGGTCCTTTTCTTTGGGACTGATGCTGTTAGTCGCTATTGGGAGTTGAGCAAGCAGGGCAGCACATTCAGTGAGGTGTCCATCGAGACCGTGCGAGAGATGAGTTTGTTGATTCCTCCCAAATCTGAGCAACTTGAGATAGAAAAATCTATAAAGCAACGGCTTTCCAAAATGGACGTTGTTCTAAATTTGGCAGTTAATAAAGTCTCTCTTTTGCAAGAGCGCCGCACAGCCGTAATATCTGCCGCCGTCACCGGCAAGATTGACGTGCGCGACTGGCAAGCTGCCGCCTGACTGCCTAAACCCATACCGCCACATTTCCACCCCACCATGAGCGACCAAGCCACCGAACGCATCTTTCAAGACGACATCATTCGCCAGCTGCTGGCCAATGGCTGGTTGCTAGGCTCGCCGGAAAAGTACAACCGCGCGCTGGCCTTGTATCCCGAGGATGCGTTGGGCTTTGTGCAAGAGACGCAAGACGCGCAGTGGCAAAGGTTTTGCGCCAACCACCCCAAGGATGCGGAGCAGAAGTTTTTGCAGCTTGTGGCTACGCAACTGGGCAAGGCCGACCCCAATGCCACGCACAAAGACAGCCGCACCTTTGGCACGCTGGGCGTGTTGCGCCACGAGTTGCGCGACCGCAATGCGCGCCTGTCGCTGTGCCAGTTCAAGCCCGAGCACGACCTGAATCCGGACACGCTGGCCCGCTACGCTAAAAACCGCCTGCGTGTGGTGCCGGAGCTGGTGTATAGCCCGTGGTGTACCGATGCCTGTTTCGCGGAGACAGGTGCCAAGGCCAAGGCGTGGCGCATTGACCTAGTGTTGTTCGTCAACGGCCTGCCGGTGGCCACGCTGGAACTGAAGAGCGAATTCAAGCAGGCGGTGGACCGGGCAGTGCGACAGTACAAAACCACGCGCCTGCCGGTGGACCCGGTGGCCAAAAAGCCGGAGCCACTGCTGACCTTTAAGCGCGGGGCGCTGGTGCACTTTGCGGTGAGCCAGTACGAGGTGCATATGGCCACGCGGCTGGAGGGGGAGGGCACGTACTTTCTGCCCTTTAACAAAGGCACGGCAGACGGCGGCGCGGGCAACGATGTGCCAGACGACATCAACCGCTACGCCACCGATTACCTGTGGAACGAGGTGCTGCTGCCGGACAACCTGCTCAACATCCTGGCCCGCTTTGTGCACCTGCAGATTGAGGACAAGGAAGACTGGGAAGGCCGCAAGTACAAGAAGGAAAGCCTGATCTTCCCGCGCTACCACCAGTGGGACGTGGTTGGCAAGCTGCTGACTGCGGCGCGCACCGAGGGGCCGGGGCAGAAGTATTTGATTCAGCACAGCGCGGGATCGGGCAAGTCCAACTCCATTGCCTGGGTGGCGCACCAGCTCTCTGCGTTGTACAAGCATGACGGCAAAAAGCAGTTTGACTCGGTGATTGTGGTGACCGACCGCACGGTGCTGGACGCGCAGTTGCAAGACACCATCTACCAGTTTGAGCACACCGATGGCGTGGTGGGGCGCATAAACAACAAAGAGGGCGATGGTTCCAAGTCTGAAAAGCTGGCCGCTGCCCTGGAGTCTGCCCAGCCCATCATCATCGTCACCATCCAGACTTTTCCGTTTGTGTTGAAGGCGATTGAAAACAGCGTGAGTCTGAAGGAGCGCTGCTACGCCATCATTGCCGACGAGGCGCATTCGTCGCAAAGCGGCTCTACGGCGCGGCAGCTCAAAGAGGTGCTGATGAAGGAGGCCGGTGAAGCGGGAGATGAGGCTGCCGAACTGGATAGCGATGACATCATTGCTGCCACGGTGGCGTCGCGCCGCGCATCGGGCAACCTGAGCTACTTTGCTTTTACCGCCACACCCAAGGCCAAGACGCTGGAGCTGTTTGGCCGCGTGCCGCGCCATGACGAGGTGCCTTCGGCCACCAACAAGCCGGCGGCGTTCCACGTATACAGCATGCGCCAAGCGATTGAGGAGGGCTTCATCCTCGACGTGTTGAAGAACTACACCAACTACAAGGTGGCTTACAAGCTGGCCCTGAAGGTGCAGGACGCCGATGCAGAGGTGGAAAGCAAGCGCGCCAAGGTGAAGCTGAACCAATGGGTGCGCCTGCATGACCACAACATTGCCCAGAAGGTGATGGTGATTGTGGAGCACTTCAAAGACAACGTGATGGGCTTGCTGGGCGGGCAGGCCAAGGCCATGGTGGTGACCAGCTCGCGCAAGGAGGCAGTGCGCTACAAGCAGTGTTTCGATAAGTACATATTGGAGAAGGGCTACCAGAAGATTCACGCCATGGTGGCGTTTTCGGGTGAGGTGGAGTTCACCGACAAAGACCCGGCTGCGGCGGGCCAGATCGGCGAGAAGTTCACCGAGACGAATATGAACCCGAACCTCAAGGGCCGCGACATGCGCAAGGCTTTCGATTCGGACGACTACCAGGTGATGATCGTCGCCAACAAGTTCCAGACCGGGTTTGACCAGCCCAAGCTGTGCGCCATGTATGTGGACAAGAAGCTGGTCGGGGTGGAGTGCGTGCAGACGCTGTCGCGCCTGAACCGCACCTACCCGAACAAGGCTGAGACGGGCACCTATGTGTTGGACTTCTTCAATGAGTCGGATGAGATTCTGGAGGCGTTTCAGCCGTACTACCAGACAGCGGAGCTGCTGGATGTGTCGGATCCGAACCTGATCTTTGCGCTGCGGGACAAGCTGCGGGCTGGGGGCATTTTTACGTGGCAGGAGGTGGAGCAGTTCTGTGCGGCGTTTTATGTGAAGAACAAGAGCAACGCGGCTATTGCCAACATTTGCAAGCCTGCGGTGCAGCGCTGGCAGCTGCGCTACAAGTCGGCGGTGGAGGCTTTCAAGATTGCCAAGGACATGTTTGAACGCACCCAGAAGACAGGCGATGCCGTGCTGATTGCCAACGCCGAGAAAAGCCTGAAGGAATGCCAGAAGGAAAAGGACGCGCTGGAAATCTTCAAGAAAGACCTGGGCACCTTTGTGCGCTTTTACGAGTTCATGTCGCAGATCGTGGATTACGACGATACCGACCTGGAAAAGCTGAGCCTGTACGCGCGCAGCCTGCGACCCATGCTGCGCGAAACCTTGCTGGAAGAAGACGACATCGACCTTGGCAACGTGGTGCTCAGCCACTACCGTGTGGCGAAGATACGCCAGCAGGATCTGGTGCTCAAAGAAAATAGCGCTGAGTACAAGTTGGTGCCCGGTGAAGGCTTGGGCACGGCCAAACCAAAAGATAAGACGGAAGAGCTTCTGTCGCAGATCATCAACCGCCTGAACGAGGTGTTTGTCACCGACAAGCTCACCGACAAGGACATGGTGAACTACGCCTATACGATCCGCGACAAGGTGGGTGAGAACATCAAGGTGATGAAGCAGATCGAGAACAATTCGCCCGAACAGGCCATGCTTGGCGACTTCTCCAAGGCGATAGACGATGCCATCATGGACAGCAGTGAAGCCCATCAGAACCAGATGATGCAGTTGCTGGCCGATCCGAGCAAGGCAGCCAACTTTGCGCGAATAGTGTTTGATCTGCTGGTGCAGGGTAATTCCCCCAATATCCACCGTTACGAGAAGTAGATCGGTTACGCGGGAGGTCTAATCGCAGAATTTGGGTAGTGCGCGAGGCTATGTGGGGGCGGTGATGATGTGTTTTCACCTGGCCTGAAGCAGAGCCCTAGCGCCCTACCGCGTGAATAGCAACCAGTCGGCTTAAGCTCATGCCTGAGGAATGAGCTTCTTCGAGTGAGGTTTGCGCATCGTTTCAGTCCCTGACGCAGCTGGCTGTCGCCACATCCATGTAGGTGTGCTCAACAGCAGTAGGAGTAGCCTTCGCAAAACTGCCTACAGATCGCCTACAGCCTGAGAAAAAGAAAAAGCCCGCTATCCAAAAGATAGCGGGCTTTTTACTGACTTGGTGGGAGAGAGGAATACAACAATTTCTTAAGTAGTTGATTTAATTGAAATTCCTTGCATATAACAAAATTGGGATACACATAGGGATACAGAAAAATTTCTGCTGAAAAATTAAGCAATCGTTTTTTGATCATTTTTTAAGCAACTACCACATCCGAGATGTGTATGCACATTTAAGCGGCCGGTTCACCGACGGGGTAGGCATTCAGCGCATCTTCCAGATCTTTTGCCACTTCACGGATGAAGGCTACAACAGCATCGGCATGATCTACTTGTTCCTCAAGTCTCCACACCCGGATCGCAGACTCTAAGACACTAGAGGCGGATCCAACTGCTCTGCTTAGATTGTCAAATGCCTTTCCATCGTCTTGGTAGGAAAAGAGCTGTTCGCTATGGCCAAAGTATTGCAATTGGCTGATGCGTTTTTCGATCAACTTGGAATGTCGTTCATCTTCATTCCATGACACATCTTCGCCCGCAAAATAATAGTCGAGGAATGTGGCGTACTCCCTTAGCTCAAGCACAAGAGCTCGGAGTGATCCGCAATCCTTGGCTAGTAGGAATCGAGCATATTTTTTTCGCCGCCTGTGTTCGCTTCCAGATATCCATAGTGACGCGCCCACAGCAGCAGCCGTGGCCACCGCACCAATAGCCGACCAATCTACGCGCCAGCAACTAATTGCATCCAACATACGATTCCCTGAATGTACTCAGGAGCGCATCATATCGAACCGCATACCCGTGTTCGTGGCTCCGGCCCTTAGTGAGCCAGCACCACTAGCCCCGAGAACCCCAGTTTGGGCCTGCCCCAAGTGACACCCCTTTGTCCGGGACACTGGCTAGGTCGGTCGCTCAAAGTGATGCTCGCTTTGCCATCATGGCCGATATGGGTGCCCACGTGAATCGGTGTGGGCAACTCTTGGGCAGTGCAGGCTCTAACTTGCTATAGGAAATAGAATTCAGCTACTTTACAGGAGGGGCAAGATGACGCCATCTGATTGGGGAGCAATCGTTGCTGCAGTGTTTGCTGGGGGATCGCTGTGGGTCTCGGCATGTAGCTACCGCCAAGCCAAAGGAATAGAAAAGAGATTGCTACTTGACGAGAAAATGGAGTTCGGCCAGGCGCTTAATCCTGACTCAGTCTCTCTGCCTGATCACCGGCGAGCGGTCATCCACATTGGAATGGCAAACCTCGGTCATCGCAAAGCAGTCATCCGGAAGGTGATAGTTCGTGATCCGTCAGGGCGAGAGATTCTGGTCACTTGGTCGGACAAAATTGACTCACTGGGAAATGTTGAAGACAGAAGATCTCCCATATCAGTAGCCGACAGTTCCAGTTTGTACATTCGCGACAACAGAGGCGTTTGGTTTGACACGGGCACCACGATTGAGATCCACCACAGTCAAACGAATTCGCCATCTACCGTGACTTTTACAGACCTTGATGTAACACCTTAGCGTTCCCACATTAAACAAGCCCCGCTGGGCGAACCATACGGGGCTTGTTGTCGGTGGGATGAGGCTATGCTATTTCGTCAGCCTGCATGAAGGTCTCCATGCGCTCCGGGTTGTCGTCCTGATAGACGCGCACCCATGCAGGCACCCGCATACCGTCTCGGGGAAGTAGCTGCTCCAAGCGGTTGTCCAGGCTCTCTATTGACTCCCCAGGGTGACGGGTGATTTTCTTAGCGGCGTTGCCATAGTCCATGATGCCTATGCAGTCGCTCTCGTCGCGCTCTTCACGCCCGCCAGCGCCTTTGACACCCATCACGCTGATGATGATGACTCTGGGCAGTGAGTCCAAGTCCTCCAAGCCCATCACCATTTCCAGCCTCTTGATTCGGTTCCCGAGACTCATCGGCTCCCCCTCATGTCATGAGCCTGCTGCTCAAGTTGGTTGATCCGTTTCTCCAACTCCCCCGTCTCGATGGCCGTCCTCAGTAGGTTGAGGACGTAGGCCAGTCGGCTGCCGTCTTGTGTCGGTATCTGGCCGGACTTCATCTGTCGATACAGCCGGGCCAGTTCACGCGATACATCGTCTGCCGTGCGCAGTGGTATGCGCAGACGGGGGGTAGGAGCCTCCAGAATCTCAACGCCATCAACGACTATCAGCTCTCCTGCATCGTCTTTTTGGGCCATCTACAAGGCTCCTTTCCTACTTATTCAGCCGGTTGGTCGGCCTGTCGGTCGGCCATTGCCTTTGCGAGCGTGTCGGCCACTCCGGGGATTTTCCAGCCGCTGCCGAACATGCGCACCAGTTCGGAGATAGGCTCCTGGGCTTCTTGTTGCAGCGAATTGATGGCACCTTGTACCGACTGCCGCGCTGCCGCGATGGCCAGGGCGTCGGTGGCGTACACAGAGGCCGTCGCCGGGTCAGCCAGACTCATGCGGACTGTCTCAAAGGTCTTGTCGTCCATCCCGGTCAATTCTTTGGGCAGGCGTACCAGCGCTTGCTTGGCGCGGTCACTCCACCCCATGGATACCATGGTCGTAATAGGTGGGTTCTCGCGGTACATCCGGGCGATCTCCAGATCAATCACAGCATCGGCTGGCGTCTGGTCTGGAATCTTCACCAGGCCGCTGGTGCTGGCGTTGAATTCGCTCTCCATCTTGAGAACGGCCTCGGCGGTGGTCTTGAGATTGCTCAGGGCGTTGGATGCCGCCTGCTTGATGCGGTTGCGCTTACCCTCATGACTAAGCTCACGATCACTGTTTACCGTGTCACGCTGGCCGACAAAGCGATTTACCAGGCCGGTGGCGCTTGCGACGGCTTCGGGGTCAATTGCCCTCCATGCGCGACTGACAAACGGGGACGCGTTGGTGTCTACGCCGGTGGGCCAGATTGCTTTGATGCGACCATCGATGCGGATAGTGGTCAGATTGGACATAGTTTTAACTTTCAAAAATAGTGTGTTTATGGGTAGTTCCGTGAAGTGCGGTGTCGCGCCCCTGTAGCGCGTGCAATTCGATCTGCTGCATCACTGACGGCCTCCTGGCGGGTAATCCGTCTTGAACATGCGCAGCAGCTCCTGGCGGTGCTCTGGCCTACTGTTCAGAATGTCTTGGCGCATCTGCTCCCTGGCCTGAGGTGAATCACCCCAATAGTCACATGCGCGTATCGCCGCGTTCATCAGCTGCGAAGTGATCCGGGCAGCGTCCTGGATGCAGGCAATCAGTTCGTATTTGTTAGCCCGGATTGCCGCCCGCTGGGCATCGTTGAGCAAGCCCGCCTCAACCTCGATGCCATCGCCGTCTGGCGTGACGCTGGGAGTAATACCGCATTCCAGAAGCTCAAAAAGGATGGTTTCTGCGGTCATCAGAATTTCTCCTTCTCGGTCTTTTCACCCGGATCATTTGGAGAAGATTCCTTGCCAAGATTCCAAGATTCCACGTTTTGAAAGTTGGGAATCTTGGAATCTTGGGCGGAATCTTCGTCAGAACTGGAATCTTGGGGCAGTCGCCAGTACCAGCCGTCACGCGCCCCGTTTTCCCCTTTCTTGCGGATCACTCCGAGTTTCTTGCTCGCCGTCCAGACTTGCTTTTTGCTGAAACCAGCTTTCAGAACACTTCGCTGTGCTTCATCGGCGGGTGTCCAGCAGTCAGCGGTCAAGCATGCTCTCAGCATCTCGCAAATGTCGTTGCTGTCCTCTGCGCTGCCGTCATCGTCTGGATCGGTCAGCAGATCACGGGCAGTGCCGTCCACCGCCTTTCCCCACCCAATACGCGATGCCTGAATGCCTGGGATTGGCTCGACCTGCTCCAGCGCGTATTCAAAGCCGCCATCGTCTGGGCCGATGTTGGACTTGGCCCGCGCCAGAATGCGGGCGTCCTCTCCGGTCTCCATGCTCTTGACCTTGGCAGCCACCAGCACGACACGAGCCACAGCGGTAAAGGCCACAGAGCCCACCACGCGCTGCGCCGGGTCTGAGCCTTGCCCACCCTTAGAGAAGTGGCTGATACCCAGCACAGCACAGCCGCATTCCGCACCGAGATCGACCAGCGGCTGCAAAGCTCGGCGAACCTCAGTATTTTTGTGACTGTCGCCAGTCACTGCCGAAACTACCGGATCAACAATCAGCAGGCGCATGCCGCCGATCTCTGCGATGGCCTGGCGCAGTCCGTCCAGGTCGCGGGCAGGGTCGAATGGCTGCATCTTTCCATCCACGCCCTGAGCACCCTGAATGAAGTAGCAGCGGTCACGGTCAGCACCAGCGGCCAGCAGGCGGGGGAGTAGGGTGTCTGCCGGATCGTCCTCTCCGCTCCAGATCAGGACGTTGCCTTTCTCTACCCGGGTTCCATCTGGCCAGCGACCGCCAATGGTCACGGTCGCGGCCATGGTCAGCGCCAAGGTGGTTTTGCCCTGACCAGGCGCACCGGCCAGGATATGCAGCTTTCCCAGCGCCAGCCAGTGCTGCCACAGCCAGCGGATCGGCTCGGGGTGCAGGTCTGTGCCACGCTGCAGAATCACACGGCATGCGGGCTTGTCTACCTGGGCTTGGTGTTGGTCATCCTCCATGGGCGGAAACGTGCGTTCACGCATTGGTGGGCGGTAGGCCAGCGCCTCGGCCATGCTGGCGTCTACGGCCTCAAAGGCCAATTTTTGATTGGTCATGCGAATACCTCCCCGACCTGATGAATGCGGTTTGCAGCCAGCAGCACACGCTGTCGGTCGTCTTGCGACAAGACCACTCCATGCGCTATATTTGCGGCTGCAATCGCAATCAAATTGCTCTCGACCGCCAAAACGTCCAAGGCTTGGCGGGCGGTAAAAGGCGTTGGTTTTGTTGGTGCGGGGGATCCATCCTCGATCCAGCATCCCAGCGCCTTTGCTGCGTCTACGAACCCCATTCCATAGGCTGCCATGTGATAGGCCACGGTATCGCCACCTCGGGCACCACAACCGGCCATGCAGACGAATGCACCGCTGTGCAGATTGATCCGCATGCTGTCGCTGCCGCCGTGGAATGCGCAGGCCGTACTGACCCACTTCTTGCCCTTGCTCAGCTTCAAGCCTTCGGCCTCGTAGTAGCTTTGGGGGTCAGGTTTGCGGGATTGGTCAATTGCCATCAGCGCCACCTTTCACTTCAATATCTTCGGCTTGCAGCTTCTCTATTTCCTTGAGCGCCGCGAGCAAGGAGTTCTTCAACGTTGCCGCCTTAGCGGAGTTAATCGTCATGCCGATGCGCACGAACTTGGCAGCATCCTTAGCAACCCTTGCAGCCTTCTGGAGTGTTTCCTCGGCGCGATTCCGGGTGCCTGGGTTTTGGATAAACCCAATAGGCTTTGGACGTGCTGGTGCAGTCGGATCGGTAGCGATGGCCTTGACGGCTTCGCGCAGGGGCAAATCGGCAACGCGTTGCCGTTCTGCTTCTGGCAGTGCGGGGAATGCAGTTGCCAGCTTCATATAGCTGCGGGCCGTGCGCGGCGCTACAGCACAGTTATCCGCAAGCCAGCTCTCCCACTGTCCGTGGGGAACCTGCTCCTTTGCCTTCACCAGTAGCGCCCCAGCCTCAAGCGCGCACTGCATTGCTCCGCGTGCTTTGTTCTCTGCCTCTGCCACCTTCTCATTGATGGCCTGGGCCAGCGTTGGAATGATGTTGCTCATGCCGCACCTCCGTTCTTCGAGGCCTGACCTTCTGCCTGCTCTGCAATCTCCATTGCAAAGAGCGCATCGGTGAAGCCGGATTCAGCAGAGCGCAGCCACCGCCAGGTGGGCGTGTTCTTGTCCGGAAATGCTGCTGCGGCAAGGGAGATGGTGGATTGAATCCGGCAATGCAGATAGGTGAACTCATCAAAATCGAGCGGCAATCGGGCAGCAAGCCACTTGACGCTATCCAGTGCCAGCTCAGCGGCGTTTATTGAATCGCGCTGATCTTCCGGCCAGTTGCCGCTACCCAGGAAATGTTCGCCGGCGCGGACCAGGCAGTCTTCCATCAGGCGGCAAGCCAAAACCTGAATTTGTCCAACAGTCGGCAATGCAGCAGCTTCCACTGCCGTTTTGGCAGCGTTTTTCTTGGTAGACATGGGTTAGCCCTCCAGCTTCTGATCGAGGGCGCTCAGGGCTGCGATAGCCTGCTGGGCTTCGGCCAGGAAATTCTGGGCGAACAGGTACATCGGCTCGTTAGCGAGCAGCATCGACTTGCAGCGGCTCAGGCTATTGAGCGCCAGCGTGTGCAGTTGGATAGGGTCAGGGGTGCCCGTGGTGGGCGATGCGCAGATTTGCGCGGCGGTGGATTGAGCCATGATGGCCTCCAAGAGTGTGTGGTTAGCTGAAACCACCGCACTGAGTCCAATCAGGGCGGTAGCTCGACAGGTTGGACTACCGGACACACTCTTGCGAGAACCGGCCAGGCTTGCGCCTGCCTGTCGAGCCACCATAAAAGGGGCGCGAATGACAAAGCCGCATTCCATTGCGGGAGCTGCGGCTTTCGTCGCAGAGTGTGTAAGCACGGGAGTCCAGGCCCGATCACGCTTTACTGGCGTGACGTTGCCAGTATAGCCCGAGCTGGGGAAAGTGCAAGCGGTATTCAAGCTGCCACCTCCAGGCGCTGGGCCTTCTTGGCGTCGATCCAGGCGTTGATTTCGCCCTCGTCAAAGAACACCGCGCTCTGGCGGTTTTCGCCCAGCTTGATCGGACGGGGGAAGCCGGGATCAGAGTTGACCAGCTTTTCGAGACCGCTCTTGCTCAGGTCGAGAACCTTTGCAGCGGTGGTTTTGCGGAGCAGGGCCATGTGTACGCTTCCTTATGCGTAGTAGTACATGACTCCAATGTGCTGCGAGCACGCTGCGCTGGCTATTTGCCGTGCTCTCGCATGCCTTGTCGTGTTCTGGCGTGTCTTGCCGTGTCTTAGCGTGCCCGCCTTAGCCTCTCGCGTAGGGCCCTCAGACTCAGGATCTGGGGCTCATCATTAGCATCCATCCACTGCAAGCCTTCGGTACTCACTCCGAAGAATGGCGGGCGCGGCGGGCTCTCTTGGGCCATCTGGCGTAAGGCCATGAACACTAGCGCACCATCGTCGCCATGTTGTGCCACAGCTCTGGCAATAATCGGAGTGAGAAAGTCTCCGCGCTGACCGCTGGCTCGGCTTTTGGCAGCATTGCGCACCAAGGCTCGATGCTGCTCTATTCTGGCCTTCCCCGTCGCTATCAGCTCCCGCAAATGAGCTACCTGTGTCGCCAGTTGCGCCAAGTAAACAACGCACTTAGCCACTGCATCAGCATCAAGATCGCTCCCGTTTTTAGGCGCATCCAGTAGGGCAGATAAGGCTCGCAGTGTGTACCTGACTTCCCATCCCTGCGCTTCAATATCGCTGAGTTGCAGATCGTCGTGTACCGCTTCCTCTTGGTCTGTGGATAGCCGTATCGTAGGCACGCTCGCCATGATGGTTTTCACGGCGGCGTGCAAGCTGTCTTGCAATATCAATACTTCCCCCCAAAGCCCCTGAATTAGATTGCCAGCCCAGCCTGTCAGGGAAACAGGTTTTCGCACCGTCGTGCTAGGGCCAGCAAAAACTTATGCCGTCTGAACTTTGGCTAGGCCGCTAACGGCCAGCAGGTCGATCTGGTCAGCCCACCACTGCATTAGCTCACGGCGCTGGTTTAGGTACTGGGCCTTGTTGTAAACGCCTTCGGTGCCCATCACCTTGTGCGCAAGGGCACTGTCCACGATCCGATATTCCTTCCCGGCCTCATTAGCTGCCGTAGAGAACAGATGGCGCATGCCGTGGGGGGTCTGCCTATCTTTGTAGCCCATGCGGTTCAGCGCCTGGTTAAAAGTCATGTTGCTGGCCGGGGTGTTGATCGGATCGTCTCGCCCAGGGAACAACCAGGGAACGCCAGTGCTATAGGTTCGCAGCTCCAGCAGCAGACGGACAGCTTGGCAGGGGAGGGGGAGTATGAAGTCCCGGCGCTCTTTCTTGCTGTCAGCTGCGATAGTCCACAGGCCCGCGTCAAGATCGAAGTCATCCCACCGAGCCTGACGCAGCTCACCAGGACGCACGGCCAGTAGCATCATCAGTTGAAGCCCAATGGAAATATGCCGCGCCCCGTGGCTGCGGATATCCCGGATGAGCTGGGGAGTTTCTTCCGGCGAAACATGCGGGTAGTTCTCACTCTGGCCAGACGCCAGGAACTTGTGCTGCCCCTCGATAGGGTTGTATTTGATCCAGCCCTGTATCTGCGCAAAGGTGTATGCATCTTTGCAGTAAGAGCGTATCTTGCTCAGCGATTCAAGGATGCCCAAGCCCTCCATGCGCTTGAATAGTGCAAACCATTCATCGGGTTGAATATCGCGGTAAGCGCGCTGCCCCATTGTGGGAATGACGTGGCGATCCAGCATGCCCCGTGTCCGGGTGAAGTTGTCTGGCGTCCACTTGCTGCGCTTCGTTTCAATCCAGCTTGCGACTAGGCCGGCCAGCGTGTCGGAGGCGTCCACAATGCCCTCCGCCGCCTTCTTGGCTATGGATAGGGAGGTGCCATCGTCTCGCGCCTTCTGAGTAAGTTCTGCAGCCTTTTGGCGGGCCTGCTGGCCTGTGAGGTGATGTGCGCCTTTGCCGTAACCGCCAAGACCGAGCCATGCCCATTTGCCATCGGGCTTCTTGTAGCGGAGCTGCCAATCCTTGCCGCCATTCGACCTCACGCGTAGGTAAACCCCATCTGCATGTAGTTCTCGGTAGTCTGATTTCTCAGCCTCCAGGGCATCAACCACGGTATCAGCCAGCGGGCGGCGCTTGATCTCTGATCGCTTCATGGCTTGTATCCCTTTTTGTTAGAAGATTTTTAGAGGATACACGGAGGGATACAAGAAGACAAGCGCTATGCAGGCGCTTTTGTGGGCGTTGGCGGGCGTGTTTCTATAGCTAAGTTGTTGTTTGGAAATGAAAAAACCCACATGCGTGGGCATGTGGGTTTATCGTTTTGGTGCCGGAGAGATGAATCGAACACCCGACCTTCTCATTACGAATGAGCTGCTCTACCGACTGAGCTACACCGGCGTTAGAGAGAAATTATAGCGTGAAATTTTGGCTCTCAGACCAAATTGCGGAATTTATGCTTCCGTGTGGTAGCGGGTGATGCGCTCGACCTCGTTCTTCGAGCCCAGGACCACGCTGACGCGCTCGTGCAGCTTGGTCGGCTTGATGTCGAGGATGCGTTCGCGGCCGTTGGTGGCGGCGCCGCCGGCTTGCTCTACCAGCCAGCTCATGGGGTTGGCTTCGTACATCAGGCGCAGCTTGCCGGGTTTGTTGGGTTCGCGCTTGTCCCAGGGGTACATGAAGACGCCGCCACGGGTGAGGATGCGGTGCACGTCGGCGACCATCGAGGCGATCCAGCGCATGTTGAAGTCCTTGTTGCGGGGGCCTTCCACACCGGCCAGGCATTCGTCCACATAGCGCTTGACCGGTTCATCCCAGTGGCGCATGTTGCTCATGTTGATCGCGAATTCCTTGGTGTCTTCGGGGATGCGCACGTTCTCCTGGGTCAGCACAAAGCTGCCTTGCTCGCGGTCCAGCGTGAACATGGCCACACCGTCACCAAAGGTCAGCACCAGCGTGGTTTGTGGTCCGTAGACGCAGTAGCCGGCGGCCACTTGCTGGGCGCCTGCCTGCAGGAAGTCGTCTTCGGTCACGCCAGGGTGGCCTTCGGGCTTTTTGAGCACGCTGAAAATGGTGCCGATGGACACGTTCACGTCGATGTTGGACGAGCCGTCGAGCGGGTCGAACATCAGCAGGTATTCACCCTGCGGGTAGCGGTTGGGCACCAGGTAGATGCTGTCCATCTCTTCGGAGGCCATGGCGGCCAGGTGGCCACCCCATTCATTGGCTTCGATCAGCACTTCGTTGGCGATGATGTCCAGCTTCTTCTGCACTTCGCCTTGCACGTTCTCGCTGCCGGCGGTGCCCAGCACATCGCCCAGCGCGCCTTTGTTGACGCTGTGGCTGATGCGCTTGCAGGCGCGGGCCACCACTTCGATCAGCAGGCGCAGCTGGGCGGGGATGAGGCCGTCTACGCGTTGCTGCTCGACAAGGTAGCGGCTGAGGGTGATGTTTTTCTTCATGGGTGGAACTCCTTCAAACTTGGTCAATCTGGGTGGGCTCAGCGCTTGGGCTGGCGCGCTGGCTGTGGGGCGGGCGGTTGGGCCGGCTGTTGCGGCGGGGGCGCTGCTTCGCGGCCGTTCAGCTCATCGCGCAGCTGTTGGGCGCGGGCCAGTTGGTCGCTGTGCCCCTGGGCGCGGGCATATTGCTCATAGGTGCTGAGCCACTGCCGCGCTTGCTGCGGGTCATTTTGTTCGTGGGCCAGCACCATCAGCTGAAAGTAGCTGTCGTACACGGTGGCGTGGTCGCCTGCGCCTAGGGCGATCTGCAGGCGCTCTTGCAGGTAGTTGCGGGCGGCATCCACCTGGCCGAGCATGTAGCTGTTCTGCGCCAGGTTGGCCAGCAGGCCGCGCAGGCGCGGGGTCTCGCCCATCGCTTGCAGGCGCTCGCGCGCCACGGGCAGCAGCCGCTGGTTGGCTTGCAGTGCCTGGCGGTACTGGCCTTGCTCGTGCAGCACATAGCCCAGGTCTTCGTAGATGCCCAGCACCTGCAGCTGCGTGGGGAAGTCGGCAGCCTGCGGGGTGGGGGTGCTGTTGTCCCAGCGCATCTGCGTGGGCAGCTGGGCCACCTGTTGCAGCGGGTAGCGCACGGCCAGGGTCTGCACCTGTTTCAGCGCCGCCTCATAGCGCCCGCCTTCTGCCAACCAGCGGACGCTGGCAATGCTCAGCTCCAGATGCGGGTAGGCCCATTGCGGATCGCTGGGCTTGGGCATGGCCGTGATGGCCTTCTGCGCTGCCAGGCCCGCCTCAGACGGCATGCCACGGCGGCTGAACAGGGTGGCCTGGGTGTAGTACAGCCGGAAAAAATCCAGCGCCGGCGCCTTGGTGCGCTTGAGTATAGGTTCGAGCGCTTGCAAATCGGCGCTCATCGCGCTGCCGCTGAAGCGCCCGCCTTCGGTAAACACCGCTGCGTAAAGCGGTGCAAAGCGTTTTTCAAAATTGTTGTTGCCCGTAGTGGGCAGCGCAGCTTCGGCCGGGGATGTGGCTACCGCATTGGCGTTGCCGCCGGTTTGTGCGGTAGCCAGCAAAGGCATGGCTGCAGCCAGGCTGGCCAGGGCAGCGATGCCCTGGGCCAGCAGCTGTTGGCGCATGCCTTGGCGCATCAGTCCGCCATTGCGCGCGTGATCACTTCGCGCACATCGTTGCTGAGCTTGGGCTTGGCGGCGACCTTGGCAATCGCGTCGCCTGCTGCGCTGCGGTAGGGCTCGGGCAGCTTCTTCCAGCGGTCCAGCGCGCGGGCCAGGCGGGCAGCGACTTGCGGGTTGAAGGCGTCCAGCGCCACCACCTGCTCGGCCCAGAACGCGTAGCCAGCACCATCGGCGCGGTGGAAGCCACCGGGGTTGCCGTTGCAGTAGCTGAAGATCACGCTGCGGGCGCGGTTGGGGTTCTTGATGTTGAAGTCGGGCTGTTTCATCAGCGCGCGCACGGCGGGCAGGGCGCTGCCGTTCTGGTCCGGTGCGCTGGCTTGCAGCGCAAACCACTTGTCCAGCACCAGCTCGTCGTTCTTGAACATCTGGTGGAAGCTCTGGATGGCAGACTCAGCCAGCGGGCTGCCGCTCACCACCAGCGCGCTCAAGGCGTTGTAGCGGTCGGTCATGTTGCCTGCGTCCTTGTAGCGCTGCAGGGTCTTGCCAGGCCAGACCTTGTCGCCCGATTCGCGCGCAGCCACGCAGAGCATCAACAGCGCATGGCCGGCCAGTGCGCGCTTGCCGGCGCTCACTGCGTCGGGCACATAGGCGCCGGTGTGGCTGCATTCGTCGTAGGCCCAGGCCCAGTCGGCAGCCAGCTCGGTGGCCAGTTGCTGGCGCATGGCTTCGCGCACCGCGTGCACGGTCTGCGGGTCGACCTGGTCGAGCTGTTCGCTGATATAGCCTTCGGAGGGCAGGGTCAGTGCCAGGTCCTTGAAGGCGGCGTCGAGCTGCGGATCTCGCAGCACGTCGCGCATGGCCTGCACAAACGATGCGGGCAGCAGCTTGGCTTGCGGTGCAGCGGCATCGGCACCAGCGGCGCTGCGTGCGGCAATGGCTTGCAGCGCAAAGCGCAGGCCCAGGCGTTGGCCGGCTTCCCAGCGGTTGAAGGCGTCTTCGTCGTGGGCCAGCAGGTGCAGTAGCGCGTCATCGCTCTCTTCGATCTGCAGCACCACGGGGGCGCTGAAGTTGCGCAGCAGCGATGGGGCAGGGGCTTGCTCGACACCGTCAAAGACGATGGTGTGCGATTCCTCGGTCAGCACCACGGTGTGGTTGGTGGCGCTGTGGGCGATGCTGCTGAGCGCCTGGCTGGGGCGGATGTTCAGCGGCAGGCTGCGGCCATCGGCTGCCAGCAGGCCCAGCGTGACGGGGATCACAAACGGCTCCTTGCCAGGCTGGCCCGGGGTGGGCGGGCAGGACTGGGTTAGCGTCAGGGTGTAGGTCTGCGCTTCTGCGTCGTACACACCTTGCGCGGCCACGCGGGGCGTGCCCGACTGGCTGTACCAGCGCTTGAACTGCGGCAGGTGCTGGGCCAGTGGTGAGCCGGGGTTGGCATCGGCAATGGCCTGGGCAAAGTCGTCGCAGGTCACGGCCTGGCCGTCATGGCGCTCGAAGTAGAGCTTCATGCCCTTGGCAAAGCCTTCGCGGCCCACCAGGGTGGACTGCATGCGCACCACTTCCGAGCCTTTCTCGTAAATGGTGACGGTGTAGAAGTTGTTGATTTCGAGGTAGCTGTCCGGGCGCACAGGGTGGGCCATGGGGCCTGCGTCCTCGGGGAACTGCACAGTGCGCAGCACGCGTACATCGTCGATGCGCTTGACGGCGCGGGCCGAGGCGCTGCCAGCCATGTCCATGCTGAACTCCTGGTCGCGGAAGACAGTCAGGCCTTCCTTGAGCGAGAGCTGGAACCAGTCGCGGCAGGTGACGCGGTCACCCGTCCAGTTGTGGAAGTACTCGTGGCCCACCACCGACTCGATATTGGCGTAGTCGGCATCGGTCGCGGTGGCCTGGCTGGCCAGCACGTACTTGGTGTTGAAGATGTTCAGGCCCTTGTTCTCCATCGCGCCCATGTTGAAGTCGCTGGTGGCGACGATCATGAAGCGGTCCAGATCCAGGCTCAGGCCAAAGCGGGCTTCGTCCCAGGCGATCGAGGCCATCAGCGAGTTCATCGCGTGCTCGGTCTTCTCCAGGTCGCCGGGGCGCACAAAGACCTGCAGCAGGTGTTCATTGCCGGCGCGGCTCTTGATCTTCTGCTCGCGGGCGACGAGGTTGCCGGCCACCAGCGCAAACAGGTAGCAGGGCTTTTTGTGCGGATCGACCCACTTGGCAAAGTGGCGGCCGTCGGGCAAATCGCCTTGCTCGACCAGGTTGCCGTTGGACAGCAGCACCGGGAACTGGGCCTTGCTGGCGCGCAAGGTCACGGTATACATCGCCATCACATCGGGACGGTCCAGAAAATAGGTGATGCGGCGAAAGCCTTCGGCCTCGCACTGCGTGAAGAACGAGCCATTGCTGGTGTACAAGCCCATCAGCTTGGTGTTCTTCTCGGGCATGCAGGTGGTGAAGATCTCCAGGTCCACCGGGTCACTGCCCTCGGGCAGGTTCTCCAGCACCAGGTCCGAGCCGTCCATCTTGAACGAGGAGGCCGCGCCATTGACCATCACGCGGGCCAGGTTCAGCTCGTCGCCATTGAGGTGCAGCGGCTGCGCTGGCACATCGGGGTTGCGGCGAATGCGCATCTTGTTGAGCACGCGCGTCTTGGCCGGGTCCAGGTCAAAAGTCAGATCGACCGTATCAATCCACCATGCCGGGGCCTGGTAGTCGGCGCGGTACACGGTGTGTGCTTGTCCTTCACGCATCATGGAGCTTCTCCAAAAATTGGTTGTTGAGCAGGGTCGAGAAATCGGGCGCCCATGCCAATACATGGGGGCCGCTGAGTTGCTGTGCATCGTGCGTGGTGCCAATGCCCACCGCACGCATGCCGGCGCGCCGCGCCGCTTCAATGCCGTGCGGCGCATCTTCAAACACGATGCAGGCGGCCGGGTCTATCGCCAGGCGTTCGGCCGCCTTCAGAAAAATATCGGGGTGGGGCTTGCCGGGCAGGCCCTCGTCGCCACGTGCAATGGCCTGGGCCGGGGGCTGCATCTGCAAGTTGTCCAGCACAAAGCGTACATTGTCCTGGTCGCCTGCGGTGCCAATGGCCACTTTGAGGCCCATGTCTCGCGCCTGGGCATGAAAGCGCGCAAAGCCATCGACCGCGCAGAAGTGGGCGGCAAACAGCTCGCGGTAAATGCCTTCCTTCTCTGCGGTGATGCGCTCGCTCTCTTCGGCGCTCACCGTGCGGCCCATCAGCGCGCAGGCGCATTCAAAGGCGTTCTTGCCAGTGGTCTGCGCCATGAAGGCGGGCACATCCAGATCCATGGCGTGGCGGCGTGCGTACTCCACCCAGGCCTGCGTGTGCCAGGGCATCGAGTGGACCATGGTGCCGTCCATGTCAAAAATCAGCGCTTCGATCGCGGGCATTGGGCTTGTCTTCAGGTCCGTATCGGTTGGGAGCCCCAGCCGATCGATAGAGGGGCTGTGGCACACCGCATGCGCGGCAGGGAGGGCGCGCTGCATAAGGTGGGCCACAGGTTTTTTAAACGCCTTGCTTGAGCGAGGCTTCGATGAACACGTCCAGGTCGCCGTCCAGCACCTTTTGGGTGGCGGAGACTTCGACGTTGGTGCGCAGGTCCTTGATACGGCTGTTGTCCAGCACGTAGCTGCGGATCTGGTGGCCCCAGCCCACATCGGTCTTGGTGTCTTCCAGCTTTTGCTGCTCTTCCATGCGCTTGCGCATTTCAAAGTCATACAGCTTGGAGCGCAGGCGCTGCCAGGCCACATCGCGGTTGCTGTGCTGGCTACGGCCATCCTGGCACTGCACGACGATGCCGGTCGGGATGTGGGTCAGGCGCACGGCCGAGTCGGTCTTGTTGATGTGCTGACCACCCGCGCCGGAGGCACGGTAGGTGTCGGTACGCACATCCGAGGGGTTGATGTTGATCTCGATGGAGTCATCAATCTCGGGGTAGACGAACAGCGACGAGAAGCTGGTGTGGCGGCCGCCCGACGAATCAAACGGGCTCTTGCGCACCAGGCGGTGCACACCGGTTTCGGTGCGCAGCAGGCCAAAGGCGTACTCGCCCTCGACCTTGATCGTGGCGCTCTTGATGCCGGCGACGTCGCCCGGGGTTTCTTCTTCGACGGTGGCCTTGAAGCCCTTACGCTCGGCGTACTTGAGGTACTGGCGCAGCAGCATGCTGGCCCAGTCACAAGCCTCGGTGCCACCGGCGCCGGCCTGGATGTCGATAAAGCAGTTGAGCGGGTCGGCCTCGTTGCGGAACATGCGGCGGAACTCGAGCTCCTCGATCAGCGGGCGCAGCTTGGCAGCCTCGGCTTCGATGGTTTCCAGCCCGGCGTCATCGCCTTCTTCCTTGCTCATCTCGAAGAGCTCGGTATTGTCCGCCAGCTCGCTGGTCAGCTTCTGCAAGGTCAGCACGACGGAGTCGAGGGCCTTCTTTTCCTTGCCCAGCTCCTGGGCCTTCTTGGGGTCGTTCCAGACGCTGGGGTCTTCCAGCGAGGCGTTTACCGTGCGCAGTCGTTCGTACTTTGCATCGTAGTCAAAGATACCTCCGAAGCTCTTCTGTCCGGCTGGACAGGTCTTCGAGGGTGTTGCCGATTTGGTTGATGCGTTCTGCTTCCATGTCACTGTGTCCTATTATTGCGGTCTAGCCTGCTATTGTCGCATGCTGGCAGGGCTTGGCCGGCCAGTGGTGCTTTAGGGCATATGCTTGATAAATAATGTTTTTGCTCCCGCTGCGCGGCGTTTGCGGCGGCGGTCGTGGCGGGGCTCACTTCCAGGCAAACCGGGGCTGGTCAAAATGCGCCACCCGGGTGGGCTGGCCGCGCAGGCACACCTCACGAAACTGGTACAAGAATGCGGCCGTGGGCGCGGCCACCCAGCTCTTGCCCATCGGCATGCGCAATACCGGGTGCGGCGAGGCATCGGTCGGCTCCAGCATGGGCGCATCGCTGCGCAGCAGCTCGGCCAGCGGGATGCGGTGCACACTGGCCACTTCATCGGGGTTGGGCTGCAGCTGGGCGGTGGCGCCGGCCCACACCACCACCGGTGTGATGACAAAGCCCGAACGCGTGGCGTAATCATCGAGGCACCCGAGCACCTGGCTGGGCGGCAGCAGCAGGCCTGCTTCTTCATGCAACTCGCGCAACGCGGCTTGCTCGGCCGTCTCGCCGGCTTCGATGCGGCCTCCGGGCAGTGCCCATTGGCCAGGGTGGTTGCGCAAGTGCAAGGCGCGGCGGGTCAGCAGCAACGCAGCCTCATTGCTCCACTGGGCGGGCCGCTGCATGCCTTCGAGCCCGGTGCCTGGGCCTTCGTCCAGCAGCACCAGCGCGACCGCTGCCTGCGCCTGGTCGCTGCCGCCTATGCGCTGCACCTCAAAATGCTGCAGGCTGTGGTGGATGCGCGATCGCAGTGCGTCGCTCAGAGGTATGGGGTGGGTCATAGGGCTGCTGCATTGTAGAAGCGGCCCAGCCGGGCAGTGGGCGCCGGCGAGACAGTGGCCGTTGCCGTGGCGGCTGGTGGGGCCGCATCAATTGGGGCGGGTCTTGTGGCGCAGGCAGACCTGGAACATCCAGCCAAAAGCTGCATCAGGGCCAAACTGTGCCGGCAGCGGTTCGCCCTGTGCCAGCAGCAGCTTGCCGTGCATGACGCTGGCATTGCCGGGGGGAGAGGTAATCAGAATCTCGGGGCCACACCCCCCCGGCAGCAGCACCCGCAGTGTCTGGCCTGGCCGGAAGTGGAGGGGGCCTTGCGGTTCGAAAATGAGCCGGACGGTGCCATGGGCGTGTCCGCTGGTATCGCAGAGCATGCAATGGACGATGCCCTGGAGGGATGGTTGCGCAGTGAATGGATCTTTGCCGGGATGCCCCGGCCCCATGCCGCTGAAGGCCCGTGCTTGCCTGCCATGGTCAGCGCACTGCGAGCAGTGGACCTCGGTGCACCGCGTGGGCAGGGTCTTGCCGATTTGTGGCCTAGGCTCGCGCGGCTTGTCCGGGCGGGGGAATGGCGGAGGGTGGCTGTGGTGATTGGGCGGCTGGAACATCATGGGGCTGTCTCGGTATCTGTATTGAATGAAGCAATGGTTTCGATAGTTTTTTATAAATAGTAAAAGATCAAGCTTCGATGGAACTTACGGGCGTTTGGTGACTGATGTAGATCAAAAGACGGCTGAATGGCACTTGACAACGGTAGGGGCGGTTGCAAGGCGCTGCATGGTGTGGGTGTCGTCAGCGGTCGCGGGCCCAAGGGCAGTCTCAGATCGTGGCCATGGCCAGCAAGGTGTCAAAAAATGCTTTTACACTTGGTTTTTTTGACCGACTTCGCCGAATTTTTCTTATGCAAGACATCCTCCTTGGCCGCAGTGATTTGAAGGTTTCGCCCATTTGCCTGGGCACGATGACGTTTGGCGAGCAAGTCAGCGAGAGTGATGCCCATGCGATGCTCAGCCACTCGCTGGAGCGCGGCGTGTATTTCTGGGACACGGCGGAGATGTATTCGGTGCCCGCCCGCGCCGAAACCTATGGCGCCACCGAGACCATCATCGGCAACTGGTTCAAGGCCAACCCGGGGCTGCGCGACAAGGTAGTGCTGGCCAGCAAGGTGGCCGGCCCATCGCGCGGCATGCCTTGGGTGCGTGAGGGCAAGGGCATGACGGCGGCCGACATCGTGGCCTCCTGCGACGCCAGCCTGCGCCGCCTGCAGACCGATGTGATTGACCTCTACCAGATCCACTGGCCCGAGCGCCATGTGCCGGCCTTCGGCAATCTGTACTACGACCCGAAAAAGGAAACCAGCGAGACGACGATTGGCGAACAGCTGCATGCGCTGGCCGGGCTGGTCAAGGCGGGCAAGATCCGCCACATTGGTCTGTCCAACGAAACGCCTTACGGCGTGCACGAGTTTGTGCGCCTGGCCGAGCAGCATGGCCTGCCGCGCGTGGCCAGCGTGCAAAACCCGTACTGCCTGATCAACCGCATCTGGGAAAACGGCCTGGATGAGACCTGCGACCGCCTGGGCGTGTCGCTGCTGGCGTATTCGCCGCTGGCCTTTGGCCTGCTGACGGGCAAGTACGACGACAGCGGCATCACCGGCCCGCAGGCGCCGCAGGGCGCACGCATTGCCAGCTATGAATCGGTGCGCAAGCAGCGCTGGGGCCGCCCTGAGGCGCTGGACGCGGCCAGGCGCTACAACCAGCTGGCGCGCGACCATGGCCTGACCCCCACCGCGTTGGCGCTGGCGTTTTGCTACAGCAAATGGCAGGTGGCCAGCACCATCATTGGTGTACGCACGATGGAGCAGCTGGACGAAGACCTCAATGTCTGGGGCACGCAATTGTCCGAGGCCTTGCTGCAAGAGATTGACGCACTGCGCTGGGCGCTGGGCGATCCGGCGCAATAAGCTTCGCCGTCCGTTACCGGGCGATTGACGGACTGGTGACGGCAGTGACCCGCAGGCCCTGGTGCAAACCAGGGCCTTTGGCATTGCAAAGGCCGCTATGCTTGGCGGCGCCCCACCCATTTTTCGAGACAATAGGGGCAGATTTCGAATGGCGCCTGCCGCCATCCAGTGAGCTATGAGCAAAAAAAACCATATCAGCGAAACGCCGGCCACCCAGTTTTTGAAGGCGCACAAGGTGGCGTTTACCGAGCATCCTTACGAGTATGTGGAGCATGGCGGCACGTCCGAGTCGGCCCGCCAGCTCGGGCTCGATGAGCATGTCGTCGTCAAGACCTTGGTGATGCAGAACCAGGATGCCAAGCCGCTGATCGTGCTGATGCATGGCGACTGCAAGGTGTCGACCAAGAGCCTGGCGCGTCAGATTGGCGCCAAGAGCATTGAGCCCTGCTCGCCCGAAGTGGCCAGCCGCCACAGCGGCTACCTGGTGGGCGGTACCTCGCCGTTCGGGCTGCGCAAGGCGATGCCGGTATACATTCAAGAGACGATTCTGGAGTTGCCGCGCATCGCCATCAACGGCGGGCGGCGTGGTTTTTTGGTGCAGATCGACCCCAAAGCATGCGTTGAAGTGCTCGGCGCCCAGCCGGTGCAATGCGCGCTGGCAGAATGACGCCTGCATTTCAGTGACATCAACCAGCTTGGCGCCCGCCACCGGCGCGCGCGAGCAAGGGGAGCAATTTGAGTACCGTTTATTCCATCCTGGCCACCATCCTGGCCTACCTCATCGGGTCGTTGTCGTTCGCGGTGATCGTCAGCCGCAGCATGGGTCTGAGTGACCCGCGCACCTATGGCAGCAAAAACCCGGGCGCCACCAATGTGCTGCGTTCGGGCAGCAAGGCGGCCGCCATCGTGACCTTGCTGCTGGATGCCGCCAAGGGTTGGCTGCCCGTCGCGCTGGTGGCCTGGTTTGGCAAACCCTATGGCCTGGAAGAGGGCACGATTGCGCTGGTGGGTATTGCGGCATTCCTGGGCCATCTCTGGCCGGTGTTCTTCAAGTTTGAAGGCGGCAAGGGCGTGGCAACGGCGCTGGGCGTGCTGCTGGGCTTTAGCGGCTGGCTGGGTTTGCTGACCTTGCTGGCCTGGGTGGCGGTGGCTGCCATCTGGCGTTATTCGTCGCTGTCGTCGCTGGTGGCGGCGGTGCTGGCGCCCGTGTTCTACATCCTCATCGGTGGTGAGCTCTGGGATTTTCATGCCGAGATCTTTGTCGCGATTCTGGCCATGTCGGCCTTGCTGGTCTACCGCCACAAGCTCAACATCCAGCGCCTGGTGGAAGGCAAGGAATCCAAGCTGGGCCAGAAGAAAACCAAGTGATGCAACGTGCTGCCCACGGGCAGACGGCAGAAGGGCTGAACACCATCGCGGGTTCAGCCCTTTTGTTTTGCCGAGGTTCAGCGCGGCGGCCGGGCGCTATTTGATCCGGTCCAAGGTCATCTGCGGGCCGGCGCGTTTCATCTCAAAGGCATTCAGAAAACTGTTGCCCAGCAGCACATAGGGCATGTTGGCGGAGGTCACCACGGCATCCACATTGCGCAGTTCCACATCGGAAATGCGCACGCTGCTCAGCTGCAGATACCAGCCGTTGCTGACGCCATTGGCAGTGCCCATGCGCACCGCACGGCCCTTGCGGTAGTCAATGCCCAGTTTGAGCGCTTCGCTCATCCCCAGGCTGACAGTCGTGGCGCCGGTATCAACCAGAAAACGCGTGGCCTTGCCATTGATCATGCCGGCCGTCATGAAATGGCCGCTGGCATCGGCCGCCAACACAATGCGGCCGGTGTTGCTGACGGGCAGCGCGGCATCGGCCACGCTGACCGGCGACTCGCCCATGCGCAGGCTGTGCGCCACGCCGGCGATGCGGACCTGCGCCTGCCCATCGTTGACGCTGAGGACCTGCACCTGCTGGTAGCTGCTGCCAGCGGCCACGGCCTTGGGCGCCCGGCCATCGATGACCAGCAAGGCCTTGTCGCCCAGAATGCCGGCGAGCGCCACCGAGCGGGGGCCTTCGGCCGCATCTTGGGCATGGGCTGCCCAGCCCGCGCTGCCACACAGGGCCCATGCCAGCAGCCAGCGGTGCAGGCGGGCGGGCGCGGGGCGGGCTGGGGAGAACAAAGGCTTCATAGGTGGCGAGGCAGCGGTATGGGTGTAGGCGCTCGGGAAGTGCCGAGTTCCATGGCGGCCACCGGCGGGCCGATCGCTTTACATCGTAAACGAAGCGGCCTGCGCCAGGACCCGGGATTTATTTTTTGACCCAAGGGCAAGCCCGTTGTTTTTTGGAAAAGTAACTGCCAGTTGAAGGTTAATGCATTGCTATTGATAATTGTTATCATTAGCATTCCTGACTCAAATTTACAAGCCGTTAACCAAGCGGAATTATTGTTTCAGGAGTTTTCAATGATCCAAGCCCTTCGCAGCGAGACGCTCGCGCGTACAAGAGGCGAGCGCGCCGGCCTGTCGGTCGCCGCGCTGTTGACGCTGGCAGCGATGCCGGCCATGGCGCAAGAGCACACGTTGCCAACGGTCCAGGTGTCGGCCGACCAGTTCGATCCCGACGATGTGCGCCCCGAAGGCGTGACCACGGCGACCAAGACCTATATGGCGCCCAAGGACATCCCGCAGACCATCGACACCTTGGAAGTCAACAAGTTCAAGAGCTACGGCATCAATGACCTGTCGGTCATGCTCGATGGCGTGCCCGGGGTCAATACCAGCTACGACATGCGTGGCGAGGGGGTGATGATCCGCGGCTTCAATGCCGACAGCGGCGACATCTACCGCGACGGCGTGCGCGAATCCGGCCAGGTGCGCCGCAGCACCGCCAATGTGGAGCGCATCGAGATTCTGAAAGGCCCCGCCTCGGTGCTGTACGGCCGTGGCGCTGGCGGCGGTGTGGTCAACATGGTCAGCAAGCAGGCGCGCTTTGATGGCGTCAGCAGCGTCACGCTGCGCGGTGGCTCCTGGGAGAACGTGGGCGGCACCATCGACATCAACCGGGTGATCAGCCCCAACGTGGTCATGCGCCTGACGGCCGACCGCGAGCAGGCGCACAGCTTTCGCAGCGGCATCCGCAACCGCAATGAGATGGTCTCGCCCAGCATCCTGGTCGATACGCGCACGGGCCTGCGCTGGACCGGCCAGTACACCTATGACAACGTCTGGCGCGTGCCGGACCGGGGCCCTGCCTACGACCAGATGCCGCCGGGCATGTCGCTGCGCCAGGGCTTTGCCCAGCCAGGTGACTTTGTCGAAGACCGCCTGCGCGTGCTGCGCTCGGACCTGTCCTATGAGTTCAACAAGGCCTGGAGCGTGCGCTGGGTGGCCAGCAAGCGTGAAGCCAGCCAGGACTTTGACCACTACTTTGCCGGCACCTACTGCAACCCCCAGGGCCTGACCCCTGCCGGCGCCAAGTGCGCCAACCCCGGCCTGCTGCGCCAAAGCTATGCCTGGCAGCAAACCGAGAACCGCACCACCACCCACACCGTCGATGTGACCGGCAAGCTGGACCTGGCCGGCATGCGCCATGAGCTGCTGCTGGGCGTGGAGCACAGCGAGGAAGAGCGCGCGCCGCGCCTCTTCAGCACCGCCAACAGCAATGGCTATATCGACCCGAACAACCCGGTGTTCGATGCCGTGCGCCCGCCCCAAGGCACGCCATCGCAGCACAACCTGCACAAAGGCACGGCCCGCGCGCTGTATGTGCAGGATCTGATCAGCCTGAGCGACCAGTGGAAGCTGCTGCTGGGTGCACGCTATGACAACTTTGACTTCAACAGCCGCAACCAGCTGACCGATGCCAGCCGCAGTACCGATGGCCACTCGGTGAGCCCCCGCGCCGGCCTGGTCTGGCAGCCGGTGCGTGAGCACAGCCTGTATGCGTCCTGGAGCCGCAGCTTCTCACCCTATGGCGGGCGCGGCATCTTGTCGGTCGATACCGGCGCCGGCGCAGTGCTGGACGACGAGCCCCAGCATTCGCAGCAGTTCGAGATGGGTGTGAAGAGCGATTGGCTCGATGGCGCGCTGTCCACACAGCTGGCCGTCTACCAGCTGGAGCACTACAACATCCGCTACCGTCCTGATCCGGACAACGACCCCTTCACCTGGGCGGTGCGTGGCAAGGAGCGCTCGCGCGGTATCGAGTTCAGCGCGGCCGGACGTGTCGCACCATTCTGGTATGTGCGTGGCGGCGTCGGCATCATGGCGGCCAAGGTCACCGAGAACAAGGCCAACCCGGCGCTGGAAGGCAACTACCTGGCCAACACCGCGCGCCGCAACGGCAATGTCTTTCTGCGCTATGCGCCCGCAGGCAACTGGTATGCCGAGCTGGGTGTGACCCACACCAGCGCCCGCTACACCAATGACGCCAACACCAGCCGCGTGCCGGGCTACACCCGATGGGATGGCCTGGTAGGCTGGCGCGCCGCGCCATGGACCGTCACCCTGGCGGTGTCCAACCTGACCAACAAGGAATACTGGCGCAGCAGCAGCATGCCCGGCACGCCGCGTGGTGCTCTGCTGAGCGCGAATTACCAGTTCTAAAAGGGTAGGCGCCATAAAAACAGGCCGCGCTGCAAACCATGCAGCGCGGCCTGTTGGTATTTGACCGATGGCGGATCAGTCGCGGAAGTTGTTGAACGACAGCGGCACGTCGGTCACGTCTTTCTTCAGCAGCGCCATCGCCGCTTGCAGATCGTCGCGCTTGGCGCCGGTGATGCGCACGGCATCGCCCTGGATGGCAGCCTGCACCTTCATCTTGCTGTCCTTGATGAGCTTCTGAATCTTCTTGGCCAGCTCCTGCTCGATGCCGTTGCGCACCTTGATCACTTGCTTGACCTTGTCGCCGCCGACCTTTTGCACATCGCCCTTGTCCAGAAAGCGCACATCCACATTGCGCTTGGTCAGCTTGTTGCGCAGGATGTCTTCGACCTGCACGAGCTGGAAGTCGGCATCGCCGTACATGATGATCTCTTTGTCCTTGAGCTCGATCCCTGCCGACGTTCCCTTGAAGTCGAAACGGGTGCCAATTTCCTTGGCGGAATTCTCAACAGCGTTCTTCACCTCGACGAAGTCGGCTTCGCAAACCGTGTCAAACGATGGCATAAATACTCTCCTTGCAGGCCAGGCTGAGCGCCTGAGTGGGTCGCGACAAGTGCGACAATCTACCGATGTTAGTCGAGAAAAATGCCCCGCTGCAGCAATACAACACCTTTGGCATCATGGCGCGGGCCATGAACCTGGTGCGCGTGCAGGCCCCGCAGGATATCCGTGATTTTCTGGCGCAGCCCCCGTTGGGCGCCAGCCGCCAGGTGGTGGTGCTGGGGGGCGGCAGCAATATCGTCATCACCGGCGATGTCGAGCCCACCGTCTTCAAGATGGAAATCATGGGCAAGCGCCTGGTCGAAGAGACCGACAAGCACTACATCATCGAGGTCGGTGCCGGTGAAGTCTGGCACGAGGTGGTCGCCTGGAGCCTGGCCCAGGGCTACCCCGGGCTGGAGAACCTGGCGCTGATCCCCGGCACCGCAGGTGCGGCGCCGGTGCAGAACATTGGCGCCTATGGCGTGGAGCTGCAAGACCGCTTTGACTCGCTCGATGCGATCGACCTGAGCAATGGAGAACACTTCAGCCTGCAGGCGGCGCAGTGCGCGTTTGGCTACCGGGATTCGGTGTTCAAGCATGCGCCGGCCGAAACCATGCCGCTGACGATGATCGCCCGCGCCACCGGCGTCGCCGAGCCCCGGGGCATGGGGCTGGCGGGCCGCGCGGTGATCACCCACGTACGCCTGCGCCTGGCCAAGGATTGGAAGCCCGAGCTGGGCTACCTGGACCTGGCCCGCAAGCAGGCCGAAAAAGGCATTGCGCAGCCCACCGCCCAGGATATTTTTGACTGGGTAGTGGAGATACGCCGCGCCAAGCTGCCCGATCCGGCGCAGATCGGCAATGCCGGCAGCTTTTTCAAGAACCCCCAGGTAACGGCCGACCAGTGCGAGGACATCATCGCGCGCGAGCCCAAAATCGTGCACTACCCGATGCTCGATGGCAGCATCAAGCTGGCTGCGGGCTGGATGATCGATGCCTGCGGCTGGCGCGGCAAAAGCATTGGCAAGGCCGGTGTCTATGACCGCCAGGCGCTGGTACTCGTCAACCTGGGCGCAGGGGAGGGCAGCGTTACCGGCGGTGAGGTGGTCACCTTGGCGCGCGCGATCCAGACCAGCGTCTATGAGCGCTTTGGTATCCAGCTGGAGCCGGAACCGGTCGTCTGGTAGGCGCTAACGCCCCTTTGCACCCCCTGGTGGGCGCAGATCAGCGCTGGGCAGGCGGTATCCAGCGCGCCAGTGCAGCGGCCGCACCCCAGGCCAGCAGGCCAATGCAGGCAATGCCGCTGGCCAGCGACAGGCTGCCGGCCAGAAACGACAGCAGCGCTGGCCCGAGCGATGAGCCCAGATCGGCCGCCAGGCGCCATATCCCCAGAAAATGCGCCCGGGCATGGCGTGGTGCGTGATCGGCGCCCAAGGTCATGATCAGGCCTGAGCCAATGCCGTTGCCAAAGCCCAGCGCCATCGCGGCCAGCAGCAAGGTCGTCACGGTGCCGGTCAGCGGCATCAGCAGCATGGCGGTGCCCATCACCAGCATCGATGGCACGGCCACCCAGCGCCGGCCTTTCAGGTCCATCAGCCTGCCGGCGGGGTAGAAGACCAGCATGTCGATGGCGCCAGCCAGCCCGTACACCAGCGATGCGGCTGCAGGCGCCAGCGCCAGATGGTCGGCCCACAGCGGAATGACCACCTGGCGCGAGGCGCGCACGGCGCTGACCAGCAGCACACCCATGCCCAAGGTGAGAAAGAGCTTGTGGTGATCGCGCAGAATGCCGGCGATGGACGGCGCCTCGGCGGGCAGCGGCTGGCCCGGCAGCGCGCTGGGGGCCGCCAGATCGGGTACACGCAGCCCAATGGCTGCGGCGCAGAGCACGCCCACAATACCCACCGCAAAGGCGGCATGCAGCCCCCAGGCATGCATGGCCCAGGCACCAATGAAGGGGCCGATGAACATGCCGATGCGCATTACGCCGCCCAGGGTGGACAGCGCACGGGCGCGGAACGACACCGGCACCGCCTCGGTCAGATAGCTTTGCCGCGCCAGGTTGTAGACCGCCTGCGACATGCCCACCATCAGGCAGCCCAGCGCAAACAGCCAGAGCTGCTGGGTGGCCAGGCACAGGGCCATGCCCAGCGCGCTCCACAGGCCTGCGGCCACAATCGGCCAGCGCTCCCCCCAGCGGGCTGTGATCAGCGAGGCCGGGATATTGCTGAGCAACGAGCCAATGCTGACCAGCCCCACCACCAGCGCTGCGATGGGAACCGAGGCGCCCAGATCGCGCGCCATCAGCACGATGACCGGCAGCACCGCTCCTTCGCCAATGCCAAACAGCAGCGAGGGGCCAAAGGCGGCCACCGCAATGCGGCGCAGCGAAAACTCTGCGCCGCTGTCTGCGACCGGATCGGTTGGGGGCGGCGGGGAGTTGGGCGTGCCCATGTTGGGGTGATGGGGTATCGGATCTGCGCTGAAGGGCCGGGAGTGATGGGTACTGCTGAAAACCTCCTCAAGGTTCTCGGCAGCACCGGGCGCTATTTTGCGCCTGCCCGGCGCTCGGATGGCGCAGGTCCTGTCGCGGGCAGAACTTGGCCTGCGCGGTTTACTTCAGGCTGCCCGAGAGGAAGCGCGCCAGGCGCTCACTCTTGGGGTTGGCCAGCACCTCGCGCGGCGGGCCTTGTTCTTCGATCAGGCCCTGGTGCAGGAAGATCACGTGGTTGGAGACCTCGCGGGCAAAGCCCATTTCATGGGTGACGACCAGCATGGTGCGGCCTTCCTGGGCCAGCAGCTGCATGACCCGCAGCACTTCACCGACCAGCTCGGGGTCGAGGGCAGAGGTGGGCTCGTCAAACAGCATCACCTCGGGCTCCACCGCCAGCGCGCGGGCAATGGCCACGCGCTGCTGCTGGCCGCCGCTCATGTGGTTGGGGTAGCTGTCTTCCTTGTTCTCCAGGCCCACGAGCTGGAGATACTTGCGGGCACGGGCCACGGCCTCTTCCTTGCTGATGCCCAGCACATGCACCGGCACTTCGATGATGTTCTGCAGCACGGTCATGTGGGCCCAGAGGTTGAAGTGCTGGAACACCATGGCCAGCTTGCTGCGCAGGCGCTGGAGCTGCTTGGGGTCGACGGCGTCCAGCGCGCCATTGCGGCCGGTGCGCAATTGCAGCGCTTCGCCGGCGACGATGATCTGGCCCTGCTGCGGTTGCTCCAGCAGGTTGATGCAGCGCAAAAAGGTGCTCTTGCCCGAGCCGGAGCTGCCGATGATGCTGATCACGTCGCCAGCACAGGCATTGAGCGAGACGCCCTTGAGCACCTGGTTGCTGCCATAGCTCTTGTGGATGTCCAGCGCCTGCAGTTTGTAGTTGGATGCGTTCATATCTCGATGCTCGAATGTCTTAGGCCTTGCGCGGAGCCAGGTAGCCCAGGAAGCGGCGCTCCGCCACGCGGAAGATGCCAATCAGGATGAAGGTGATGCACAGGTAGATCACCGCTGCGGCGATATAGGCTTCAAACGGCAGGTAGTAATCCGAATACACCCGGCTGGCGGCGCCGGTCAGGTCCACCAGCGACGGCACGGTCGAGGCCAGGCTGGTCGAGTGCAGCATCATCACCACCTCGTTGCTGTAGGCGGGCAGCGTGCGGCGGATGGCGCTGGGCAGCACGATGCGGCGCATCAGCTGCCAGCGGCCCATGCCCATCGCCCGGGCCGCTTCCACTTCGCCCTTGTAGGTTTCGCGGATCGAGCCGGCCAGCATCTCGGCCGTGTAGGCGGCCGTGTTCAAGGTGAAGGCCAGGAAGGCGCAGAAGAACGGCTCCTTGAAATAGGTCCAGGGCCAGACCGCATCCCAGCGTGCCTGCACCCATTCGAGCTGCGAGAAGCCGTAGTAGATCAGGTAGACCTGGATCAGCAGCGGCGTGCCGCGCATGAAGTAGGTAAAGGCGCCCACGGTCTTGCGCAGCAGCCAGGAACGGCTGACCAGGGCGAGCGCGCCCAACAAGGCCAGCACCGCGCCAATCGCCAGGCTGGAGAGCAGCAGCTTGAGGGTGGTGACCAGGCCCTCGCCGTACAGCGCAAGGGTGTCCGGCTGAAAAATGACTTCCCAGTTCATAGCTGCACCTTTTCGGTTCCCAGGCTGTAGCGCGCATTGAGGCGGCCCAGCGCCCACAGCGATACCGAGGTGTAGATCAGGTACAGCGCAGCGGTGAACAGGAAGAAGATGAAGGGCTCGCGCGCAGCGGCGCTGGCCTGCTTGGCCAGGTAGGTCATGTCTTGCAGGCCGATCAGGCTGACCAGCGCGGTGGCCTTGATCAGCACCAGCCAGTTGTTGGTAAAGCCGGGCAGTGCGTAGCGCACCATCTGCGGCAAGGTGATGCGGAAGAAGGTCTTGACCGGGCTCATGCCGAAGGCCCAGGCCGCCTCCATCTGGCCCTTGGGGATGGCCAGGATCGCGCCCCGGAAGGTTTCCGTCATGTAGGCGCCGTAGATGAAGCCGATCGTGAACGCGCCGGCGACAAAGGGGTTGAGGTCGACGGAGCTTTCGCTGCCCATCTTCTCGAGCAAGGTATTGAGGCCGATGGCGCCGCCGTAGAAGATCAGCAGCATCATCACCAGCTCGGGGATGCCGCGCACGATGGAGGTGTAGAACGTGGCCAGCACCACCAGCGGGCGCCGCCCTGAGAGCTTGGCACTGGCGCCCAGCAGCCCCAGCACGGTGGCGATGGCCGCCGACGCCAGCGAGACCGCCACGGTGAGCAGCGAGCCCATCAGGATCGATTGAAAGTAATCACTCATAGTTTCTGGCCTTAGGCAACGGTATTGCGGAGTGCAATAGCGCTGGTGAATGGCCTGGTGGTTGCCTCTGAAGGCGCTTGCAAAAGGGGCAGGGCACCATGGAATTGCGGCGCGTTCCAGTATGAAGACTCTGGAGCACCGCGCCGCTTGGTGTTAGCCCTGATCCAGAGCCTGACCGCACCGGGAGTGCAGCAAGGCTCTGCACGGATCAGTTGCCGTAGGGGTCGAAATCGAAGTACTTCTTCGCAATCGTGGCATAGGTGCCATTGCTGCGGATGGTCTTGATCGCCTCGTTGATCTGCTTTTTCAGATCGCCCTGGTTCTTGCGCATCGCGATGCCGATGCCGTCGCCGTAGTACTTGGTCTCGTACTGGTCCGGGCCCTTGTAGCCGTAGTCGGCGCCTTCGGGCTTGCGCAGGAAGCCGCCATTGACCTCGACCTTGTCGGCCACGGTGCCATCCAAGCGGCCGGACTTGATGTCCAGATAAACCTGGTCCTGTGCTTCATAAGGCACGATGGTCGCACCTGCAGGCTTGAGCTCACCGTTGGCCCACTTTTCCTGGGTGGAGCCCTTGAGCACGCCGATCTTCAGACCCTTGGCCGATGCCGGGCCCTTGTATTCGGCGCTTTTCTTCAGCACCACCGCGCTGGGGGTCTTGTAGTAGCGGTCGCTGAAATCCACGACGCGGCGGCGCTCGTCGGTCATCGACATGGAGCTGACGATCACGTCATATTTCTTGGCTTGCAGGCCGGGAATCATGCTGTCCCAGACCTGTTCGACAAATACGCATTTGCGCTTGATCTGCTCGCACACCGCCTTGGCGATGTCGACGTCGAAGCCGGTGACGTCGCCTTGGGGCGTCTTGAAGGTGAACGGTTCGTAGGTCGGGTCGACAGCTACTTTCAGGTCTGCAGCAAATGCGGGGGCTGCGATAGCGGCCACTGCCAGTGCGATCAAGGTTTTACGCATAGTGAATCCTCGGATCCTAATGTTGATGAGGTGGCTAGCATGCTAGTGCTTTTGCAGCCCTTCGTCGGAGTCTCCATCAGCGTGTGGCGACCCGGCGACAGCCCTGCGCCGTGCTTTTGGCCGAAGCGGCGAGCTTGTGCGCATTATCACCAGCCTAATTGCCCATTAAGCGTAAAAATCGACGTTGAAGCGTCAATTTTTACGCCCTATCCAGGGAAACACTGATAAGTAACTGTTGTGATGGTCGTTCTGATCGTCTATTTTGTCGAAACGTCTGCGCTTACTTCTTCCAGTAACCGGGGCGGATCAGCAGGCTGTGCACCCGGTAGGGGGCCTTTTCCTCGATGCCGATGTCCATCGGCACATACGCCTTGTCGCATTGCAGCAGGTAACTGGTGATGTAGGGGGTGGGGCTGGTCATCTGCGCGGCCACCTTGCAGCTGCCCACACTCTGGTGCACGTCATTGAACACCTGCTTCATCTGATCGCCATTGACCTGCTTGTTGAAGTCATCGGTAAAGGTTTTGGCATCGGGCAGCGCGGCCTTGCCTTCAAAGGCCGCCAACAGCGCCTGGAAACGCTGGGCCAGGGCCTTCTCTGCTGCCGGGTTGGGCGCAGGGGCCTGCGGTGCAGCCTCGCTGCTGGGTGCGGCCGAAGGCGCAGGTGCGCTGGACGCCTCGGGCGTGCTTTGGGCTTGGGCCGCAAAAGCGGCGCAGGCCAGGGCGGTGGACAGCAGGGCGTGGCGGGACATACGGTGCATGCGGGTTTCCTTGGTGTGGTTGTGCATCGGGCCATCCTAGGCGCTACAGGCGCGCTAGTGGTAACACTTGGTATTCAGATGCGGCATAGCGGATGAGGGGCTGATGGCGTTTCGGAACGCCATCGTGCAGCCCGGAATCGGCCAGCGCAGTCCGGACTGCGCGGCCCATTCCTGTGAAGGCACCACTGTGCAGCGCAGCCAGGGCCTACGCCGCCATCCAATGCCGTAACAGCGTTTGAGAATTGGCCTACATACAACCTGAATGCAAAACCCTGTGCGGTGCCTGTGCCAACGCGCCATTGCCGCGCGCTGCCGCGTTGCCGGCGCTGCGCGCTTTCATCTTGGTGACCCGGTTTTCGCACCATTGCGGCTAAGGTGTCGCGCAGTGATAGGCAACCCCGAAGGACATCGAGATGAATGGCGCACACAGTCTGGTCAAGACCTTGCTGGCGGCAGGTGTGGACACCTGCTTTGCAAATCCTGGCACCAGCGAGATGCACTTTGTAGCAGCTTTGGACCAGATACCCGGCATGCGCTGCGTGCTGGGACTGCAGGAAAACGTGGTCACCGGCATGGCCGATGGCTATTACCGCATCGCGCGCAAGCCCGCTTGCACGTTGCTGCACTGCGGCCCGGGCCTGGCCAATGGCTTGGCCAACCTGCACAACGCCCGGCGCGCGCGCAGTGGCATCGTCAATATCGTCGGCGACCAGGCCACCTACCACCGGCCTTTTGATGCGCCGCTGACGGCCGACACCGATGGCCTGGCCCGCGCGGTATCGGGCTGGGTGCATACCAGCACCCACAGTGCGGACCTGGGTCAGGACGCGGCGATGGCGGTGCGTGCCGCCTCGACTTTCCCCGGCCAGATCGCCAGCCTGATTCTGCCGGCCAATGTCTCGTGGGACGAGGGCGGTGTGGTGGCGCAGCCGCTGCCGGTGCCCACGCCGCCAGCGGTGGATGGCCATGCGATTGATAACGTGGCCAAGGTGCTGCGCCAGGCCGGCGGCGAGGCCTTGATTTTGCTGTCGGGCGCGGCGGTGTTTGCGCCGGCCCAGGCGCTGGTGTGGCGACTGGCGCAGGCCAGCGGCGCGGCCGTGCTGGCCGAGTACGGCGCATCGCACCTGCAGCGTGGCCGGGGCCGCATGGCGCTGGAGCGCGTGCCCTATGGCATGGAGGCCGCGATCAAGACCCTGGCCCGGTTTGAGCACATCATCCTGGTGGGCGCCAAGCCGCCCGTGGGCTTTTTTGCCTACCCCGGCCTGCCGTCCACCCAGTACCCGGACAGCGCGCAGCTGCATGTGTTGACGCGCCCCGAGCAGGAGCCGCTGACCGCACTGCAGGCCCTGATCGATGCGCTGCAGGCGCCGCAGGCTGCCATACCCGATGCGGGCCCACGGCCCGAAGCGGCCACCGGCGCGCCCACGCCCGAGGGCCTGGCCCGCACCGTGGCGGCACTGATGCCCGAGGGCGCTATCGTCTCGGACGAGAGCATCTCGTACGGCCGGGGCTTTTACCCGCACACCCATGCCGCGCCAGCGCATGACTGGCTGCACCTGGCGGGCGGCGCGATTGGGGATGGCATGCCGGTCGCGACGGGCGCCGCCATTGGCGCGGGCAAACAGCGCCGGGTGATCAATCTGCAGGCCGATGGCTCGGCGATGTATTCGCTGCAATCGCTGTGGACGCAGGCGCGCGAGCAGCTGCCCGTCACCACCATCGTGCTGAACAACAGCCGCTACAACATCCTGATTGGCGAATACAAGGGCGTGGGCGCCACGCCGGGCGCCACCGCGATGCAGATGCTGGACCTGGGCAACCCATCGATCGGCTGGGTGAAACTGGCCGAAGGCATGGGCGTGGAAGCGGCGCGGGCTACCAGCATGGAAGAGTGCGCCAGGCTGATGCAGGCCAGCTTTGCCCAACCTGGCCCCTTTTTGATTGAACTGATAATTTAATAAATTCTGAAAGTTCTACTTTGGAACTCACCTATACTGCTGCCTGACCATGCTCCAACGCCTGCGCAGCCGCCCTCGCTTTTCCGCCGTGATCACGGCGGTTTTTGCGTTGCTGCTGCTGGTGGCATCGGTAGCAGGTGTGCAGGTGCGCGTGCTGGCACAGCCGGTGGCCGCGGCGCTGGCGGCCGATGTCTGCAGCGTCAATGCACCGGCGCTGGATCTGGCACTGGCCCATGCCGATCACCAGACCTCCGATGATCTTCTGCCCGATAGCGGCATAAACCATGCCGACCACAGCGCGCACAGTGCCCATGGCGCCGATTGCGTGCTTTGCATCGCCATGGCGCTGCCGCAGGCCTTTGCCGCCGATGTGCACCGGCCAGCGGCCCCTGCCTTCCACCACCAGTGGCAGGCCCAGACAGCGCACAGCCTCCATGCGCCGGGCGCGCCACTGCCCGCGCGCGGCCCCCCAGCCGTCCTCGTCTAAGTGTTGATGCCGCAGTGATGCTGCCGCTGCCACCTCTGCACTTTGCGTGCGGAGGGCCGTCCTGCAGCCTCTGCGGCCCATGGGCCTCGTCGTCCTGCTTGTGATGCCTGCTTTGGCCGCCTTGGCTGCGGCCGGCTGGGCCTGGGCATGGCTGCGAGCGCCCGCACCCCCCATTGATGCAAGCCGCTGCGCCTGCAGCGCTTGCTGCGAGAGACATTGATGACTTCCTACTTTTTTGAGGCAGCGCCCAATCTGCGCCTGCCTGCCCCACCGCGCGCGCGCTTGCCGCGACCGCAGACGGCGCTATCCGTACTGATGCTGGCCAGCAGTGCTGCCTGGGCGCAGACGCCAGAGGCGGCCGATGCCCCGGTGCTTGCTGCGGCCAGCGCGTCTGAGATCAGCCTGCAGGAGACCGTGGTGACAGCGGTGCACGAGCACTCCCCGCTGCAGGTGGTGGCCGATCCCAAGCAGCCGCGCCAACCGGTGCCGGCCAGTGATGCAGCCGACTACCTCAAAAGCATTCCGGGCTTTTCGGCGATCCGCAGTGGGGGCTCCAACAGCGACCCGGTGTTCCGGGGCCAGTTTGGCTCGCGCCTGCCGATCCTGACCAATGGGCAGACCTTGCTGGGCGCATGCCCGGCGCGCATGGATTCGCCCAGCTCCTATATATCGCCCGAGACCTACGATGTGCTGACGGTGGTCAAGGGCCCGCAGACGGTGATCTGGGGGCCGGGTGCATCGGCCGGAGTGGTGCGCTTTGACCGCGAAAGGCCGGCGTTGGACAGCGGACAGGTGCGCCTGTCTGCCAGCCTGCAAGGCGGCACGGCCGCGCGCAGCGACCAGAACATCGACCTGCTGGCCGGCAATGCCGAGTACTACGTTCGCCTCACCGCCAACCATTCGCAAAGCAAGGACTACCGCGACGGCGATGGCCAGCGCGTGCCTTCGCACTGGGACAAATGGAACACCGATGTGGCAATTGGCTGGACGCCCGATGCCAACACCTGGCTGGAGCTGAGTGCGGGACAGGGCGATGGCGAGGCGCGCTATGGCGGCCGGGGCATGGATGGCACCCAGTTCAAGCGCGAAAGCTATGGCCTGCGGCTGGAGAAAAAGAACCTGAGCGAGCGATTGACCAAGCTGGAAGCGCAGCTGTACTACCACCGCGCCGACCATGTGATGGACAACTTCAGCCTGCGGCCCTTTGTGCCGGAGGGAGGCATGTCGATGCCGATGGCGGCCAATGTGCGGCGCACCACCACCGGTATGCGGGTGGCAACGACATGGCAACTGGGGCCGCACACCGAAGCGGTGCTGGGCGTCGATGCGATGGGCAGCCCGCACGACAGCCGGTCGGGCACGCAGATGCAGTCCTACCGCAACAAGCCTTGGGCGCGGGATGCCAAGTTCAGCAACCAGGGTCTGTTTGCGCAGGCCACGCAGCACCTGGGCAGCGAGGACAAACTGGTGGCCGGCCTGCGGCTGGACCGGGCACAGGCCTGGCGCTACCCCAGCGACAGTGGCATGGGCGGCATGGATGGTATGGGCGATATGGGTTCGATGGGAGGCATGCAGGCCATGGCCGGCATGGATGGCCGTATGCCCGCCACGGCCAGCAACCACCGCGAACGCAGCGCCATGCCCAGTGGCTTTTTGCGCTGGGAGCGCGCCCGCGCCGATGGCAGCACGCTCTATGCCGGTATTGGCCATGTGCAGCGCTTTCCGGATTACTGGGAGCTGATATCGCCCGGCAACAGCGCCGCTGACCAAGGTGATGCCTTCAACCGCCTGCGGCCGGAGAAAACCACGCAGATCGATGTGGGCGCAAGCTGGAAGGGCGCGGACTGGCAGCTCTGGACCTCCGCCTATGTCGGCCAGGTGCAGGACTATCTGCTGTTTGACTATGTGGGCATGGCCTCCAACGTGCGCAATGTGCAGGCGCGCACCGCTGGTGCCGAGCTGGGTGGCAGCTACCAGCTGACTCCCGGCTTGACCGCCCAAGCCACGATGGCCTACAGCTGGGCCCGCAACCGCAGCGATGGCAAGCCGCTGCCACAGGTGCCACCGCTGGAGGCCAAGCTGGGCCTGGACTACCGGCAAGGCCCCTGGAGCGCTGGCGCGCTGTGGCGCCTGGTTGCCGCGCAGCACCGTTATGCCAGCGGCCAGGGCAATGTCGTCGGTCAGGATCTGGGGCCTAGTGCCGGTTTCGGGGTGCTGTCGCTCCATGCGGGCTACAAGCTCAGCGAGCAGCTGCGCCTGACTGCCGGTATCGACAATGTCTTTGGCAAGACCTATGCCGAGCACCTGAACCTGGCTGGCAATGCTTTGGCTTCCCCGGCGGGGTGCGCATCAACGAGCCGGGGCGTATCTTGTGGCTGCGGGGCGACTTCAAGTTCTGAAGCAGGCTAGCGCCGCTGCCAGCTAGGTGCTGGCGGCGGCGCGCGGCTTTGTACCAGTTACAGCGGTACGCGCAAGAAAAGCACAATCACGACGCCCAGCGCCAGGTTCAGCGCGACGAGCTGGCGAATCTGGCCCAGCGCCTTGCCGCCTGCCGGCCAGTCCTTGGCGCTGACGGCCTGGTCCAGCCGCTTGAACAGCGCAAACCGGATATGGCCAAACACGGCCATCATCGCCAGGCCCAGCACGGCCATCACCATCCAGGAGACGGGCATGCTGAACTTGGCACCGGCCTGCGCGGCCATCTTATGAACCAGGCCCATCATGCCGATGCCTGACAGCAGCACGGCCGCGATGATGACCAGCACCACCGCAAAAAAGCGTTGGAGCACATCGCGCATCAGCACCAGGCGCTGGGGTGGCTCCAACTGTTGCAGGGCAGGGCGCAGAAAGAAATGCGCAAAGGCCATGCCGCCCAGCCAGACGATGATGGACAGCAGGTGCACGGTTTTGAGAATGATGTAGAGCATCGGGGGCGGCATATTGTGGTGTGGGGATGCGCTATGGTACGCGCCAAGCCGCCCGGGCTGGGGAAGCGGGCCAGCTTTAAAAAACACCCATGCTGATGCCTGCGGCCATGGCTTCGCCCAGGTCGCGGCAGCGCTGCAGATCGTCTGCACCAATCTGCTTGGCCGCTGCAATGGCCTCGGGCGTTTGGGCATGGGTGCACACCACCAGCGGCTCCGCGATGGGCTTGAGCCGCCAGCCTGTGGCGATGCGGGCGATCTGCCTTGCCGCGTTGCTGCCATCGCTACCAGCGCAAATCAAGCATGCATAGGGGCGGCCCTGGATGCGGTCGAGCGCCGGGTAGTAGCAGCGGTCAAAAAAGTCCTTCATCAGCCCGCTCATCGCGGCCAGGTTCTCGGGGCAGGCAAACAGGTAGCCGCTGGCGGCCAACACATCATCAGGCCCGGCATCGGGTGCGCAGAGCAGGCGCACTTCCACTCCTGCCTGGCTGGCAGCGGCGGCGCGGGCGGCTTCGGCCATCTGGCGGCTGCCGTCGGTGTGGCTGTGGTAGACGATCAGGAGTTGGGCGCTGTCCATGGCCGCAAGCATAGTGGCAAAGGCAGCTGTCATGTGCAGGACGCGGGGCCGCCCCATCGGCTGCGCTGCATGCTAGATTGGCTGATCACCAGCCTGTCCTGGGCGCAAGGCATACCACCATGAACGCACTGTTTGAACGCATCTCCACCAGCTTCCATGCCCAAGGGCTGATGCAGACCCTGGGCGCGAGCCTGCTGTCCGTGCAGCCGGGGGAGGTGCAGATTGCGCTGCCCTACCAAAAGGCGCTGTCGCAGCAGCATGGTTTTTTGCATGCCGGCGCCGTCAGCAGCGTGGTGGACAGCGCGGCGGGCTATGCAGCGCTGACGGTGGCGGCCGAGGGCTATGAGGTGGTCACGGCCGAGTTCAAGATCAACCTGATGCGCCCGGCGATTGGCGAGCGCTTTGTCGCCATCGGCAAGGTTGTCAATGCCGGCAAGCTGCTGACGGTGTGCAGCGGCGAGGTGCTGGCCTATGGCGCAGATGCTGCAGTAGCGCCCAAGGTGGTGGCGCTGCTGCAGGCGACGATTGTCAATGTGAAGTACTGAGGCGGCTTACCAGCCAGCCACGTTGGAGCGGCTTGCTGGTGCGGCCTCAGGCTGCGCTCAATCCTGCCACTGGAACAGCGGCGGCTGCTTGCCGACAAAGCGGGCAATGGCCTCTTGGTGAAAGGCGCTTTCGCGGCACAGCGTCTGGGCCAGTGCTTCTTGCTGGTAGATCTCGTCGCGCTGGGTCTCAAACGCGCGGTTCATCACGCGTTTGGTGTAGCCCATGGCCTCGGTCGGTGCGCTGGCAAAGCGCTCGGCAAAGGCCAGCGCGTCGGCCAGCACGTCTTCGCTGCCGATCTTGTAGACCATGCCCATCTGCTGGGCCTCGGGGGCGGCAACAACGCGGGCGGTAAAGGCCAGCTCCTTGGCTGCCTGCAGGCCCACCAGGCGCGGCAGCAAGTACATGCCGGCCAGGTCAGGCACAAAGCCGATCTTGGCAAACACACAGCAGAACTTGGCAGAGGGCGCCGCCAGCACAAAATCACCCGCCAGCGCCAGCGACAGGCCGGCGCCAAAGGCGCTGCCTTGCACGGCGGTGATGACGGGCTTTTCCATGTCCAGCAACTCATCAAACCAGCGGTGCAGGCCCAGCATGCGGTTGCGGCTGTCAAACACATCCTGCTTGCCGGCGACAGTGGCCTGCATGCTCTTGATGTCGCCACCGGCGCAGAAATGGCCACCGGCACCCGTCAGCACCACCGCCTTGATGGCGCGGTCATCGCGCACCTGCGGGATGAGGCGGGTGAAATCTTCGCGCATCTGCTCGTCGAGCGCGTTGCGGGCCTGGGGGCGGTTCATCGTCAGCACGGCGGTGGTGCCATGCATGCTCAGGGTCAGGGCGGTCATATCAGTCGGTTTTCAAAATAAAGCGGTAAGGCGGGCCAGCGGCGGGAGCGGGGGTTATTCGGCACGGATGCCCAGTTTCTGGGCCACCGGTATCCAGCGTTCGCGCTCCGAGGCCACGAACTGCCCCCATTCTGCGGTGCTGCCCGCCATCGGCTGCGCACCTATGCGACGCAGGCGCTCCTGCACCTCAGGCTTGGCGAGGGACTGGTGGATGGCGCGGGCCATGCGCGCCACCGCGTCGGCCGGTGTGCCGCTGCGGGCCACCACGCCAAACCAGGCGCTGGCCTCGGTGTCGCCAAAACCCAGCTCGGCCAGCGTGGGCACCTGGGGCAGCGCTGCAAAACGCTGCTTGTCCAGCAGCGCCAGCGGCACGATGCGCCCGCCCATCGCCTGCTGCATGCACGAGGGCAGCGCGTCGAACATGATGTCCACATTGCCGCCCATCATGCTGGTGATGGCCGGCGCGCTGCCGGAGAACGGCACATGGGTGACCTGGAAACCCATGCGCTCGCTGGCGTATTCGCCCGCCAGATGGGTGATGTTGCCGCTGCCGGCCGACCCCATGCTGAGCGTCTTGCCCTGGCGCTGTGCCTGCTGGGCCAGTGCGATCAGCGCGCGCAGATCGCTGGCGCCCAGGTCCTTGCGGGTGACCAGCAGCAAAGGCGCCTTGCCCAGGCCTGCGACGGGCACAAAATCCTTGACCGGGTCGTAGCTCATCTTGGTGTAGATGGCGCTGTTGATGACCAGCGGCGCATTGGAGCCGACAAAGAAGGTCAGCCCATCGGCGGGTGCGCGCAGTGCGGTCTCGGCGGCAATCATGCCAGCGGCGCCGGCCTTGTTCTCGATGACGATGGGTTGCCCGCTGCTCTGGCCCACATCCTGGGCGACGATGCGCGTGATCTGGTCGGCTGCACCGCCTGCGGGGTAGGGCACGACCCAGCGCAAGGGGGCATCGGCCCCGCGCGCCAGCCAGGGGCTGGCCAGGCTGGCGGCCGCGCCCCATTGCACAAGACGGTGGTGGAACTGGCGTCGGGATACGGGCATCAACTGTCTCCTAGGCAGCATCTAGTTATGGGCATGTGGGGGGGCTGCCTGCCCCAGCATCCATGCAGGCTAGGGCCGTTTTTGGGCAGCGTCCAATACCAAATTGCACTCAGCTGATATGCAGTCGCATGTGGCCTTTACCCGTATGCTGGCCCGTGAGGCGCACAGCGCTGACTGCATCGAGACCTACCGGAACCAGGAGCCCTTTCCATGACTGCATTTTTGAACTACGAACAGCAAGGCCATGTCGTCACCCTGACGATGTGCCAGCCCGAGCGCCGCAACCCGCTGACCGGCAACACGGCGGTGGCCGAGATCCTGGCCGCCTGCGAGCGGATTGCGGCCGACAGCAGCGTGCGCGCGGTCATTCTGACGGGCGAGGGCCCCGCGTTCTCGTCGGGCGGCGACATCAAGACCATGCAGCAGCAGTCCTTTGGCGATGTCGATGGCATGCGCATCCGCGATGACTACCGCCGTGGCATCCAGCGCCTGCCGCTGGCGCTGTTCAACTTGGAAGTACCCACCATCGCCGCCATCAATGGCGCGGCCGTCGGTGCGGGCCTGGACCTGGCGTGCATGTGCGATCTGCGTGTGGCCTCGGACAAGGCCAGGTTTGCCGAGAGCTTTGTGAAGATGGGCATCATCCCCGGCGACGGCGGTGCCTGGCTGCTGCCCCGGGTGATTGGCATGGCGCGCGCGGCCGAGCTGTCGCTGACGGGCCGCATGATCGACGCTGCCACCGCGTTGCAGTGGGGTCTGGTGTCGCAGGTGGTGCCGCCCGAGGAACTGCTGAGCGCCGCCAACGCACTGGCCAGCGAGATTGCCGCGAATCCGCCCCAGGTCACCCGCATGACCAAGAAGCTGATGCGCGAAGGCATGCACCAGAGCCTGGCTTCCTTGCTGGAACTGTCGGCTGCCTACCAGGCGCTGGCGCACCAGACGGCCGACCACCGTGAAGCCGTGAGCGCCTTCCTCGACAAGCGTACGCCGGAGTTCAAGGGCTAACGCGTCGTTCTCCCGCTAGCCGAAGGCTTGTTGGATCTGCCGGGCCAGCTGCAAGGCCTGCGCCTCGCTGGTGATATTGGCAAAGCCCATCAGCAGGCCTTGGCGGGGCGCGGCATCGATATACCAGCGCGACAGCGGATGCGTGGCCAGCCCTTGCGCGCGGGCGCGCTGGGCCACCAGGCTGTCGTTGTCGCTGTCCCCAATCTGCCCGAGCAAGTGCAGACCGCCGGGCTGCAGGTCAATGCGCAGGCGATCGCCCAGCACCTGCTGGAAACTGCGCTGTGCGATGGCGCGGCGCTCGGCATACAGCAGCCGCATCTTCTTGAGGTGGCGCGCAAAGTGTCCCTGGGCCATGAAATCGGCCACGCTGGCCTGCAGCAGATAGGGACAGCCGGCATTGAGGTTGGAGCTGACGGCCTGGAAGCGCGGCACCACCTCCAGCGGCACCACCGCGTAGGCCAGGCGCAGGCCCGGAAACATCACCTTGCTGAAGGTGCCGGCGTAGATCACGCGGTCCTGCCGGTCCAGGCTTTTGAGGGCGGGCAGGGGCCGGCCCTGGTAGCGGAACTCGCTGTCGTAGTCGTCTTCGATGATCCAGCTGCCAGCCTCCCGCGCCCAGTCCAGCAGCGCCATGCGCCGCTCCAGCGACAGGGTCACGCCCAGCGGGCTTTGGTGCGATGGCGTCACCATCGCAAACCGGGCATAGGGGCTCCGCTGCCGGCCAACTTCCACCTGCATGCCCTGGGCATCGACCGGCACCGGCACGATCTGCACCGAGGCATTTTGTAAAAACGGACGGGCCAGGATATAGCCCGGGTCCTCAAACCAGAACGCATCGCCGGGGCTGGCGAGGCTGCGCAGGCTCAGCTCCAAGGTATTGCGCAGGCCGGTGGTGACAAATACCTGCTCGGGCACGCAGGTGACGCCACGCGAGACCGCCAGGTAGGCCGCAATGCGCTGGCGCAGCTCCTCATCGCCTTGCGGGTTGGGGTAGGCCAGGCGGTAGGGCTCGCTGCTGCGCAGGCGGTGGGTGACCAGCCGGTTCCAGACATTGCGCGGAAAGGCATCGATCGCCGGCAGCCCCAGCTGCAGCGGCCGGGGCTGCAGGCCATCGTAGTCGACGATGTGGGTGGCCGGTGGCTGGGCGATGGCTTGCGGCGCCATTGCAGACGCGGCGGGGGGCAGGCCCGGTGATATGACCGTGCCCGCCGCCCCGCGTACCTGGAAATAGCCTTCATCGGCCAGGATGCGGTAGGCCAGATCGACGGTGCCGCGCGACAGGTTCAGCTCGGCCGCCAACGCCCGCGACGCCGGCACCCGGTCGCCCGCGCGCAGATGGCCTTGCGCAATGGCGCTCTTGAAGCGCTGGCAGATCTGCAGGTACATGGGCAGCTGCAGGCTGCGGTCGACCTGCAGTTGCAGGGCTTGCACGGAGGGGGTGGGGTCGGGCATCCAGGTATTCCTATCTTGGCCTAGTCATTTTTGCATTTCTTGGCTCTTTTGGCTTGGCCAAGACCATCGCATACTGGCTGCCAGCAACGGAATTCACCGACGCAACCCTGGATGGAGATAGATATGCAAACCCGACTCGACTTCTACACCGCTGACCCCGCCATCATGAAAGCGCTGCTGGGCGTGGAAAACCAGATTGCCAAAGGCAGCCTGGACATTCTGCTCAAGGAACTGGTGCGCCTGCGCGCCTCGCAGATCAATGGCTGTGCCTTCTGCCTGGACATGCATGTGACCGATGCGATGAAGGCCGGTGAATCCAGCCGCCGTCTGGCCACTGTCGCCGCCTGGCGTGAGACCCCGTTCTTCAGCGACCGTGAGCGTGCTGCGCTGGCGTGGACCGAGGCACTGACCCTTGTCGCGCACGACCATGTGCCCGATGCTGTCTGGGAAGCTGTGCGCCCCCACTTCACGGATGCCGAGCTGATGGAGCTGACCGCTGTGATCACCTCGATCAACAGCTGGAACCGCTTTGCGATCGCCTTCCGCAAGATGCCCGTTTAACAGGCAAGCCCCCGGTGTGGCGCAACGCGGCTTATGAAAGTCCTGGTGCTGGGCGGCTGCAACCCGCTGGGCAAGCGCGTGGTCGGCAATCTGCGGCAGCTGGGTTACCCGGTGCTCGCCGATGCGGGCCCCCAACTGCCGGCTGCGCTGCATGGTGCCGAGGTGCTGATCGATGTGCGCGAGCCGCCTGTGGTGGATACGGCCGATGCGCTGGAGGGCTGGGCGCGCGCATGCCGGCAGCTGAATGCCGCCATCGCTGCTGCAGCGGTTGCGCACCATATTGCGCTGTCGGCCTTGGGTGTACAGCGATTGCAAGGCAGCGGCTACTACCAGGCGATCGCGTTGCGGGAACAGCTGGCCCTGGCAGGCAACACCCCCTGTACCGTGCTGCGTGCAGCACCCTTGTACGACAGCCTGGCGCAGCTGGCGCACGACAGCGTGGCCGATACGGTGCTGGCGATACCGGTGGCCCAGGTGCAGCCGCTGGCGGCAGAGGATTTGGCGATGCTGGTGGCCGATGCCGCGCTGGCGCAGCCCTTGGCGGGCTGCATGGACGTGGCCGGCCCGCAGAAGATGGCGATGGCCGAGTGGGTGCAGCAATACCTGCGCTTGCAAGGCGATCCTCGCATGGTGCTGGGCGATGCCACTGTGCGTTACCAGGGTGCGCTGCTGGACGATGGCTGCCTGGTTCCGGTGGGGCCCGCACGCCTGGGCCGAACCACGCTCGCCGCCTGGGTGTGCAAATCCCGGGCGATGTGATGCCGTAGAACTGTGCGGATGCGGCCCACCTTGGCCTGACTACTCAAACGATTGGACAAACGATGACCCGTACCTTGCTCTTGAACTGTGGCCCACACGGCCAGGCCAGCCACGCCTACCAACTGGCGGCCGACATGCTGGCAGAGCTGGGCCTTGCGCAGCAGCCGCTGTTGGAACGCGATCTCGTCGCAACACCGATACCGCCGATCAGCCGCGACTATGCGCTGGCGATCACCTCGAATGCGAGCGCGGATGCGCCCGCGCTGGCCTGGTCGGAAACGCTGATCAAAGAGCTGGAAGACAGCGATCTGCTGATGATTCTGACCCCCATGCACAACTTTGCGGTGCCGGCCACGCTCAAGCTCTGGCTGGACCAGGTGATCCGTATCCACCGCAGCTTTGCATCGACGCCCGAAGGCAAGATCGGCTTGATGAAGGACCGGCCCACCTTGGTGTTGGTCAGTTCAGGCGGCTTCCATGCAGGTCCAAAGGCGCGTCAGGAGGACTTTTTGACGCCTTATCTGCGTTATGCGCTGGCCTCCATCGGCATCCGCAATGTGCATTTTGTGTTGCTGCAAGGTCTGGTGTTGGGGCCCGATGCCGTCGCCACTGCAGTCGATGCTGCGAGGTACGCCTTGCGCGAGCAACTGGCGTCCTTCAAGCAGCAGGCGCTGGAGGTTGCTGCGGCCGCACGCTGAGCGAAAGATAGAAAAGAAGAAGCCGCTGGCAGTGCAGCGGCAGCCACGGCTTAGTGGCCATGAGCAACGGGCGGAAGGCAGAGCGCTGAAGGTGCCGGTTTGGCGCGTGCCCGGCATGGCGGTAACGCCCGGTACGTTCAGCGTCTGCGTCAACCCAGTGTAGCGATTCCGCTGCTGTCCACCTCTCGTGACAGCAGGCATGCAGCTGCCAGCAGGCTGGCTACAACGCACCGGCCCGGATTGGCACTGGCTTAGACCGCGTGCAGATGCTCCAGCCGCTCCAGGCGTTCAAGCTCGGCACAGATATCGGCCATGCTGCCCGACATGGCCCAGCGCATGCCCTTTTGGCGGTGCAGGCTGGCCGGTTGCGCCCAGTACATCTTGATGGGGGCATCGTTGGCGGCCTGGGCGCTGCAGCGCTGTACCGACAAGAACGGGCGGGTGTGAGACGGTGCACCGACGGAGAGGCGGCGGCGCGCTGCGGGTTTGCGCGGCAGGCGAATGCGGTCGATGGGGCGCTGTGCGGGTGTCTCTTCAGCAGGGCCGTCCACGCCAGGCGGAATGCTGGGGCCATCGAGCAGGCTCAGTTGCTGCACGGCACCACGCTGCGCAGCGGCGCTGGAGGCGGCGGCAAAGCAATGCACCTGGGCGGCAAGCTGGCCATCGTTGGCGGCGCCATGGCCTGGACGGCGGCGGCTGCTGCGCACGATGGCACGTTGGATGGACTGGAACCAGGGCAGGCCAGCGACGAGGGAAAAGGGCGCAAGCGCACGCAATGCATCTGCTACGAGCATGGGAGACTCCTTGGTGTACGGATGACAGCAGGATTGCGCAAGGCGAGCGCATTCCCCAGGGTTGTGGGCCGGGTGCCCACAACGCCCGCTACCTGGGGTTGCGCAGAAAGGGAGGGGCCGACAGGGCCGCTGGGCTTAGTTCAGCATCGTGTTGCGAATCAACCCGACGGCAATGCCTTCGATCTCAAAGGGCTCGCCCGGCTGCACGACGATGGGCAGATAATCCGGGTTTTCGGCCAGCAGCTCGATGCCATCCTTGGTGCGCTGCAGGCGCTTGACGGTGACGTCATCGCCCAGACGCGCGACGATGATCTGGCCATTGCGCGCCTCGCGGGTGGCTTTGACGGCCAGCAGATCGCCATCGATGATGCCGACATCGCGCATCGACATGCCGCGTACCTTCAGCAGGTAATCGGGCTGCTGCTGGAACAGGCCGCCTTCAACGGTATAGGTCTGGTCGACATGCTCTTGCGCGAGGATGGGCGAGCCCGCTGACACGCGGCCAATCAGCGGCAGGGCCAGCTGGGCGAGCTCTTGCACCACGCGGCCCAGGCCGGCGGTGGCGTTGGACACGCCTGCCAGCGGCGACGAAAAGCGCGTGCCGCGTGCCGCATTGATGGAGCGCACGGTATCACTTTGCAGGCGAATCCCCCGGGAGGTACCGCTGACCAGCTCGATCACACCCTTGCGTGCCAGCGCCTTGAGGTGGTCTTCTGCCGAATTGGCCGATTTGAAGCCCAGCTTGCTGGCGATTTCGGCGCGCGTTGGCGGGGCGCCGGTGCGCGAGATGGCCGTCTGGATCAGGTCCAGAATCTCTTGTTGGCGCGCGGTGAGTTTGGGATGGTCTCGCATAAGATCTCCGTGTGATCTGTGGTGCCGGGTGGCAGCCAAGCTGCCGTGCACTCCAACACCTGTATATCAATCCAGTACCTGTATTTTTAACCAGTTTTTTGCAGGAGGCAAGCTTTGCAGCCAAAAATTTTGATCATCGGCACCGGCGGCACCATTGCCGGCATGGCCGATGATGCCGAGAATCCCGGCCAGTACCGTGCGGCGCAGCTGTCGGTCGCGGCCCTGCTGGCGGGGGTGGGCGGTATCGAGACCGCCGCGGCGGGCCCGCTGGATGCAATGCAGATCGCGCAAATTGATAGCAAGGACATGAGCGATGAGGTCTGGCATGCGCTGCTCCAGGCTTGCGATGCAGCGATGCGCGACGAGGCGGTACGCGGTGTTGTTATCACCCACGGAACGGATACCTTGGAGGAAACCGCCTGGTTCCTGCATTGCGTTTTAGGGCGCCTGGCCAAGCCGGTGGTGCTGACCTGTGCGATGCGCCCGGCCAATGCCTTGATGCCCGATGGCCCGCAGAATCTCAAGGATGCCGTGGCCGCCGCTGCGGCGCTGGATGCGGACGGCCATCCGCTGTTGCGCGAGGTGGTCGCGGTGACCGGCGGGGGCGAGCTGCACAGCGCGCGCTGGCTGCAAAAGGTGCACCCGCACCGCTTGCTGGCCTTTTCATCGGGCGAGCAGGGGCCGCTGGGCTGGGTGGATGGCACGAACGTGCGCCTGCGCCAGGGCTATGCACCGCAGGCAGCAGATACGGAGGGCGGCTACACCGGCAGCGCATGGCTGGCTACGTTGCCCGCGCCGGCCAGTACGCCCTGGCCGTGGGTGGAGATCGTCACCAGCCATGCAGGCCTGCGCCCGGGGCTGTTGGAGGCGCTACAGGCCCAGGGTGTGCAGGGCCTGGTGGTGGCAACCACCGGCAATGGCACGGTGCATGAGGTGCTGCTGGATGCGATGGCGCGCGCACGCCAGCAAGGTTTGCCGGTGTGGCGCAGCAGCCGCTGCAGCGATGGCGTGATCAGCGATGCAGTATTGCCCGGGATGGCCGATCTGGACAAAGACCTGGCCGTGGCCTTGACGCCCTACAAATGCCGGGTCAGCCTGCAGCTGGCACTGGTGCAGGCACGATCCAAAATCTAAGTACGAGCATGGGAGCCAACGCCAGATACCGGTTTATTTACCGATAAATAGACGGGCATAAAAAAGCCACTGTCGCAAGACAGTGGCTTGGTAGATGAGGCAGAGTTGCTTATCAGGCCTGCAGGGCGGCAATCGCGCGCTGTGTGATTTCTTCGACCGAGCCCATGCCGCTGATCGCGCGGTACTTGGGGGCGGCGGCCGGGTCTTGTGCAGCCCAGCTGCTGTAGTAGTCGACCAAGGGGCGGGTCTGGCTGCTGTAGACGTCCAGGCGCTTCTTGACGGTTTCTTCCTTGTCGTCTTCGCGCTGCACCAGGGGCTCGCCGGTCACATCGTCCAGGCCTTCGGTCTTGGGCGGGTTGAACTTGACATGGTAGGTACGGCCCGATGCGGGATGGCTGCGGCGGCCGCTCATGCGCTCGATGATGGCTTCAAACGGCACATCGATTTCCAGCACGTAGTCGAGCTTGACGCCAGCGGCCTTCATCGCATCGGCCTGCGGGATCGTGCGGGGGAAACCGTCAAACAGGAAGCCATTGGCGCAATCGGCCTGGGCGATACGTTCCTTGACCAGGTTGATGATCAGATCGTCACTGACCAGCTGACCGGCATCCATCACGGCCTTGGCCTGCAGGCCCAGTGGCGTGCCCGCCTTGACCGCTGCGCGCAGCATGTCGCCGGTGGAAATCTGGGGAATACCGTATTTTTGGCAGATGAAGGCAGCTTGCGTACCTTTGCCGGCGCCGGGTGCTCCCAAAAGAATTAATTTCATGACGGTCCTTGGAGAATAAAAAACTTGCACGGCAAAAGCGGGCACTCAGAACCTGTTTACGATCTCTACGCAGCCGCGTTGGAGTGCAATCGGGATGAGTTCGAAGGGCTGGTTCGCAGCTTGCACCGGGGTGCAAGCAAGGATCAGCGCGCAGAAATCGCCCGATTTCACTCCAACCCTTCGGGACAGTGGCTTTGCGGGTTCCCGACTAGGGGCGGTCTGCGTCGTTGCAAATCCTCGCAATAGCCTGGCTATTGCTGCGGTGTTGCGCCTCGCATCCCATCCCGCAAAACCGCTGTCGCGGCGCGAGGAGATCATAAACAGGTTCTATGCCCGCTTTTACACAAAAAAACTGGGCTTGAGCATATCACGCATCGGGCGAGGGCCAGCCGACTGCAAGGCAATGCGCTGTCTCGGGGGTGCAATCTGGCATCCTGCGCCTTTAAGCTTACGGAGCGCTTGCAGCGGATCGAGCGGGTAGAGGGCCATCTGCGCCAGCCTACATGGTCGCGCCGAGCAGCTGTCGCACACGCACCAGGTCCTCGGGGGTGTCCACGCCGGAGCCGGGGATCTGCCGCGTCACATGCACGGCGATGCGGTAGCCATGCCAGATTGCGCGCAACTGCTCCAGCATCTCGATCTGCTCGGTAGGTGCCTGGCTGAGCGTGGGGAAGGTATGCAAAAACTGGGCGCGGTAGCTGTAGATGCCCATATGGTGCAGCGGCGCAAAGCCGGGTGTGCCGGTGGTGCCGGGGTTCTTCCACCAGGCCATATTGACAAAATCACGGCCCCACGGGATGGGCGCGCGGCTGAAATAGCTGGCCATGCCTTGGGCATCTAGCACCACCTTGACCACATTCGGGCTGAGCAGCGATTCCAGATCGGCCATCGGATGGGCGACGGTGCCCATGCTGGCCTCGGGCCGCTCGCTGAGCAGGGCGGCGACCGCATCGATCAGCGCTGGCGCGATCAAGGGCTCATCCCCTTGCACGTTGACCACGATGTCGTCGCCGGCGAGCTTCAGCAAGCTGCAGGCCTCGGCCAGGCGGTCGCTGCCGCTGGGGTGGCTGGGCGAGGTCATCACCGCTTGGACGCCATGCTTTTTGCAGGCATCAATGATGCGCTCGTCATCGGCAGCCACCACCACGCGCTGGGCGGCGCTCTCCTGCGCGCGCTTGGCCACGCGCACCACCATCGGCAGACCGGCGATGTCCACCAGCGGCTTGTTGGGCAGGCGCGAGGACGCCATGCGCGAAGGAATCAGGACGGTGAACGGCGCGGGTGCGGATGCCATGGTGCGAAAGAAAGAAGAGTGGAGCCGGCTGGAATTGTAGCGAGCCCGCATGGCGGGCCGGGCGCAGGCGATCTGGGTGGGTTGCGGCGGCGGCGGCAGGGTGCCAGGGCTCAGGGCGCCGGTTTGACCGGTGTAGGGGCTTCGTTGCTGCCAAACAGAATCGCCTCGATGGGGCGCAGTTTCTTCGCGTCGATCACTTCGCGCAGCTTAGGCAGGATGGCGACCAGGCCATCATAGCCCTGGGCTTTTTCCAGCTGCAGTTGCAGACGGAAGCCCTTGAGGCCCAGGCCGCTGACCAACTGGCTGGCCGCTGCATAGGCCTTGATATAGCGTTCGCTGTGGTTGTTGATGCCAGCGGCTGCATGGCTGGCGGCAACCGGTGCGGCAGCGGCAGCCGGCGGTGGCGTGGGCGCGGGTCCAGCCAGGCTGTCGATGATGTCGCTGGGGTTGGACGGCGGCTGGCCCGCATCACCGGGGCGCAGCAGTTCCAGCAGGCCATGCTGCAGCAGCTGTTTGATGTCCTCCAGCACCTGCATCTGTCCGCCAGCGGAAGGCGACAGCGCTATCACTTGCTCAATGCTCTTGTGTCCATCGAACATGATGAAAGCCGGACGCATGCGGTGGGGCAAGACAGGATCCCGGGCGCGCAGCGCCTCCATGCCTTTGTCGGTTTTCTTGAGGATGAGGGTATGCATGGCAATTTGCTGAATGGGGCGGATGCAGTCCGACAGGCAGACTCTGCAGGCCTGTGCTGCGGGGTCTCCAAGGCGGATGCCTAAAAATTCAGCAAATTGTGTCTGTTTTTTACAAAGCGGCTATTGGGGTTTGCCTGTGCGGCCCAGGATTCGGCGCGGAAGGGGGCCGCAATGTCATCGATGCTTAATCTGCAGCAGACAAGGCGTCGATTTCCTCATCACTCAGGGTTCGCGCTTCGTTCTCCAGCATGATTGGTATGCCATCGCGCACAGGGTAGGCCAGGCGTGCGCTGCGCGAGACGAGCTCCTGGCGTTCACGGTCATAGCGCAAAGGGCCTTTGGTGACAGGGCATACCAGCAGTTCAAGCAGTTTCGGGTCCATAGCGGCAATCAGTCTTTCTTTACAGGGGGCAATGCGGTCTGGCATGGGCGCAGCAGGGCATCGACATGCTGGCCAAAGGCGGGGTCGATGGTGACCTCCAGAGGAACAGCCAGCGCATGCGGGGCAATGCACCAGAGCTTGTGCGCATCCTTTTCGGTGCACAGCAGCAAGGGGGCATCCGGTGCGTCTATTGTAGGGGCGCTGTCCGCCACCAACCCCAGGCTGGCCAGCCATGCCGGGTCGTCCAGCGGCGCATGGTCGGGCAGCGCATCACTGCGTACCAGCTGCAGGCCCTGGGCTTGCAGCATCGCAAAAAATTCCTGCGGATAGGCAATGGCTGCCAGTGCATGCACCGGGCGGCCACGCAAATCGGCCAGACGATGGCGACGGCCATCCTGGCCCACGGCATGGCAGGCCAGGCTGCGCTGCAGCGGCCAGGCCGCTGCGCCGGAGGCCGCCAGATGCGGGGGCGGCGGGCCGGCGTAGAGCGCAACGTCCAGCCGCCTGGGCCAGGGTTCGCGCAGCGGCCCGGCCGGCAGCTGCCAGCCATTGCCAACGCCTTGGGCGTTGAAGACGGCAATCTCCACATCGCGGGCCAGTGCCAGGTGCTGCAGGCCATCGTCGCAGACCAGTACATCCACCTCCGGGTGGGCCTGCAAGGCGGCCCGGGTGGCCGTAGCGCGCAGTGCAGCCACATACACCGGTACGCCGCTGCGCTGGGCGATGAGCAGAGGCTCGTCGCCTACCTGACGCGGGTTGCTGCCCGGGAGGACGGCAATGGCGTTGGGATCGTTGCGGGTGTCGCGCCCATAGCCGCGCGAGATGACGGCGGGCCGCCAGCCCTGGGCTTGCAAGGCCTGCACCAGGTGCAGGGTGACGGGCGTCTTGCCGGCGCCGCCGGCAATCACATTGCCCACCACCACCACCGGCACCGGCGCACGGTAGGCCTTGCAAAGGCCGCTGCGGTAGAGGGTGCGGCGCAGCGCGCCCAACGCGGCATAGCACCAGGACAGCGGCAGCAGCGCAATGGCCAGCGGGCCTTTGCGCTGCCATGCGTCGGTGATGCGTGCCGAGCGAGGGCGCGTAGCGGCAGCTGATGGCGTGGGAGGGGAGGGGGCGGTCATGCAGGCTGCATGCTAGCACTGCCCAGGCACGGGGCCTGGTGTTTACTGTGCAGCCGTCTGGGTGGCGAAGGTGATCTGTTGCAGGCCGACGCGGCGTGCTGCTTCCATCACCGAGACCACCGACTGGTGCGGTGCCAGCGCATCGGCGCTGATGATAATCACGCTGTCCTTGCCGGCGGTGGCGGCATTGCGCAGCGCCTCGGCCATGTCGGCGACCGTCTTGCCTTCCAGCGCCACCTTGCCGACGGCGTAGCGCCCGTCGGCCGCCACGGATACGATGATTTCCTTAGGCCGGTCGCGCAGCTGCTCGGCATTGGCGGTGGGCAAGGTCAGCTGCAGCTCGGTGAATTTGCTGTAGGTGGTCGAGAGCATCAGGAAGATGAGGACGACCAGCAGCACATCAATGAACGGGATCAGGTTGATCTCGGGCTCTGTCGTGGTGCGGGGGCGAAAGTTCATGCTGGCTCCTGCCCGGCGGTCAGCTGCGGCGCAGCTTGTTCAGGTGGCGCAGGAACTGCTCGGCCGACAGCTCCAGTGTCAGCAGATAGCCATCGACGCGGCTGCGGAAGTAACGCCAGAAGATCAGCGCAGGGATGGCCACCATCAGACCGAAGGCGGTGTTGTACAGCGCGATCGAGATGCCGTGGGCGAGCATGCTGGGGTTGTTGCCGCCACCGCTTTGCGAGCCGAAGATCTCGATCATGCCGATCACGGTGCCCAGCAGGCCCAGCAGCGGGGCAGCCGATGCAATGGTGGCGAGCGCGGTGAGGTATTTCTCGAGCTTTTGGGCTTCCCGGCGGCCGGTGCTCTCCAACGTGGCGCGCAGATCGGCTTCAGAGATGCGGGGCTCCAGGGTGATGGTGCGCAGGCCGCTGGCCAGCACCTCACCCAGCGAGGAGTTCTGGCCGAGCTGGTTCACGACTTCGGCGCTGGGCACACCATGGGCAGAGACGGAAATGGCCTCCTGGAGCAGGTTGGCCGGTGCAACTTTGGCCGCTTTCAGGGCCACGAAGCGCTCAACGATCAATGCCAGGGCCAGGATGGAGCAGGCAATCAAGGGCCAGATCGGCCAGCCTGCTGCTTGGATGATGGAAAACAAGATTCTCTCTCCGCTCTTTCTTTTTTCAGCGGCCATTATGGCCCAAGGCCACTGCCGGTCCGCCTAAAATCGGGCCAGGCGCTGCGTCCAACCCACAGTGCCCGGATGCCGGAATGGCCGAGTCATCCACAAAAAATGTGGATAACTTTGTGGGTAATGTGTCATCAGCCGGAAAAATGGCCCAATTTACGGGGTTTTTCTTAGATTGCTTAAAAAATAAGCTGATAAAAATATTGAAAAATCAAAAGCTTGTACGTAGGTTCAATATTTTGTGCTACAGAGTATGACGTATGCATGACGCTGTCACAGAGCTGCCTTCTTGTGGACTACTGCCCGTCAGAGGTGTGGGAAAAGGCGATTTGGGGGCGCTGCCAAGGCGTCTATGTCGTTGCTGTGACGGGAAAAAATGCCCCGGTCAATGGTTGTCTTGGCAGCTAATTGGCAGCCCGCTCGATAGCTGAAAGGCGGCATCCGATCGAGAAGGGCCGGCCCGGTGCACCCATGGCGGACCGCCCAACCGCTACCATGTCTGCTGCATACCCGCTGCGCCGCGGTGCAACCCCTGACCTACCCATCGTTATTTCCGCCGAGCCGGGCCTGCCGCCCAGCCGGCCACTTTCATGGACACCACACACTACCCGCCCAGCTCCGCTGCCAACGCCGCCCCCAGCCCCCGTATCTGGGATGTGGGCGCGCTGTGCCGAGCGGTGGCTGACACCTTGGCTGCGCGCTTCAACCCGGTGGAGGTGCGTGGGGAGCTCAGTGGATTTTCGCGGGCGGCCAGCGGCCACTGCTACTTCAACCTCAAGGATGCCAATGGCCAGGTGCGCTGTGCGATGTTTCGCCGCGCCGCGCAGGCGCTGGACTTCAACCCCCGCGATGGCGAGCTGGTCGAGGTGGTGGGCAAGCTGGGGGTCTATGAGCAGCGCGGCGATCTGCAGCTGATTGTCGAAGGTATGCGCCGGGCCGGGCAGGGGGCCTTGTTCGAGCAGTTCCTGCGCCTCAAGGCGCAACTCGAGTCCGAAGGCCTGTTTGACAGCGAGCGCAAGCGGCCGCTGCCGCTGATGCCGCGCGGCATCGGTATCGTTACCTCGCTGGGCGCAGCGGCGCTGCATGATGTGGTGACCGCGTTGCGCCGCCGCGTGCCGCAGCTGCCGGTGGTGTTGGTGCCGGCACTGGTGCAGGGCGCGCAGGCCGCGCCGTCGATGGTGGCGGCGCTGCACAAGCTCTACCGCCTGGCCGAGGCCCAGATCGCCTATGACGCCCGTCTGAGCATTGACGCGCCGGCCGTGGCCATCGACACCATCTTGCTGGTGCGCGGCGGTGGCTCGCTGGAGGACCTCTGGGCCTTCAACGATGAGCAGCTGGCCCGCACGGTGGTGCAGAGCCCCGTGCCACTGGTGAGCGGCGTGGGGCATGAGACCGACTTCACGATCGCCGATTTCTGCGCTGACCTGCGCGCGCCAACACCAACGGCCGCTGCCGAGCTGGTCTGCCAGCCGCGCGATGTCTGGCTGGGCGCGCTGCAACTGGCGGAGCAGCGCCTGGCCGATGGCGTCGAGCGCCACCTGGACCGCCAGCAGCAGCGCCTGGACATGGCGGCGCGCCAGATCGGCAGGCCTTCGTCACTGGTGCACGGCCAGCAGCAGATGCTCGACCGCCTGGGCCGCCGCCTGCACGGCGCTGCCCAAGCCCAGTTGCATGGGCAGGACAAGCGGGTGCAGCATCTGGTCAGCGTGTTTCCGGCAGCGGCATCGCGCCATCTGGAGCGCAGCGAGCAGCGCCTGGCGCAGCTGCATGCGCGGCTGGAGCTGCTCAACCCGCGCCAGGTGCTGTCACGGGGTTATGCCTTGCTGACGGACATGCAAGGCCAGGTGGTGAGCTCGGTAACGCAGGCGACACCGGGCAAGGCCATGCATGCCGAGCTGGCCGATGGCAGCGTGGACGTGGTGGCGACGCAGCGCTTGTTGGTCTAAGCTTGGTCTGGCGCTTCTCGGTGGAGGCGGCGGCTGCCTTGCAACGCGGCCCGAGCCGATTGGCGGTGGATTCTGATGCCGTGGGGCCTGGCTCGCATGCTATCGTCGTCATAGTAATCTGGCTGAACCCGTATTCATGAACGGGTCGATTTTCCTTTTTACAATCGACCACTGCGACTCCCGCCGGGCGTATTGCCTGACAGCACTGCCCGGGACGGCTTTGCAACCTATACCAACCACGAGGAAACCACGATGGAACGCACTCTGCCACCACTGCCCTACGCGATTGATGCGCTGGCCCCTGCTTACAGCCAGGAAACGCTGGAATACCACCACGGCAAGCACCACAAGGCCTACGTGGACAAGCTCAACGAGCTGCAAAAGGGCACCGAGTTCGAGAATCTGGAACTGGAAGCCGTGATCAAGAAGGCCACCGGTGGTATCTACAACCAGGCCGCCCAAATCTGGAACCACACCTTCTTCTGGAACTGCATGACCCCCGGCGGCGGCGCTGAGCCCAGCGGCGCGTTGGCCGATGCCATCAACAAGAAGTGGGGCAGCTACGCCGAGTTCAAGAAGGCCTTCCAGGCGTCGGCCGTCGGCAACTTTGGTTCCGGCTGGACCTGGCTGGTCAAGAAGCCTGATGGCTCGGTGGACATTGTCAACACCGGCGCCGCTGGCACCCCGCTGACCACCGACGACAAGGCACTGCTGACCGTTGACGTGTGGGAGCACGCGTACTACATCGATTACCGCAATGCCCGCCCCAAGTTTGTCGAAACCTTCTTCGACAAGCTGGTGAACTGGAAGTTTGCTGAAAGCAATTTCGCCTGATAGCGGTTGCCCGGCCTGGTTGCCGGGCAAACATGATCAGACAAAGGCCGGAGGGTGCGCTGCACCACATCCGGCCTTTTGCTTTTTGGAGGAGGGCGGGGCATCGGCGCCAAGCTGTCACCTGCAGGCAACACTTGCCTCTGGCAAAGCCCCTGATTTGCACCCGTTTGCCAGGGCGCTCAGATGCATGATTGATAATCAGTCTCATTTGCTTCTTCGCTGGTGTCCGTATGTTGTTCTGTTCCCGTTTTGCGCTCCACCCCGTGGCTGGCGCAGTTGCTCTGCTGGTATCTTTTGCCGCTATCCCCGCTCTGGCCCAAACCCAGGAGGGTGCTGCTGACACAGCCCCCGCCGCTGCGGCGCCGGCTGCCACCGAAGACAGCGTCTTGCCGACGGTAACCGTGAACGCCAGTGCAGATGCATCGGCGCAGGGCTTGACCAAGGCCTATGCCGGCGGCCAGGTGGCGCGCGGCGGGCGTGTCGGCATTCTGGGCACCGAAGACATCATGAACACGCCGTTTTCGACGACGGCCTACACGCAGGATCTGATCCGTAACCAGCAGGCCCGCAGCGTGGGCGATGTGCTGCAAAACGATGCCTCCGTGCGTGTCTCGCGCGGTTTTGGCAACTTCCAGGAATCGTATTTTGTGCGCGGCTTTGTGCTGGGCTCGGACAGCATTGCCTACAACGGCCTCTACGGCCTGCTGCCGCGCCAGTACGTTTCGGCTGAGCTGTTTGAGCGCGTGGAGCTGCTGCGCGGTGCCAGCGGCTTTTTGAATGGCGCCTCGCCTGCCGGTGACAGCATTGGTGGCGCCTTGAACCTGCTGCCCAAGCGTGCGTCGAACGAGCCGCTGACGCGGGTCAGCGTGGGCGGATCCAGCGGCGCGCAAGGCTATGCCGCGGCCGACATCAGCCGCCGCTTTGGCCCCGACCAGGCCACCGGCCTGCGCCTTAACGTGGCCAAGCGCAAGGGCGACACACCGATCGACGACGAAGGCGTCGATCTGAGTGTGGTGTCCCTGGGTATTGACTGGCGCTCCAGCAATCTGCGTCTGTCGGCCGACGTGGGCTACCAAAGCCACAAGCTGACCACGCCACGCCCCAATGTGACCCTGGGCGCAGCGGTGACCCAGGTGCCGAGCGCTCCTGACAACAGCCGCAACTTTGCCCAGCCCTGGACCTATTCGAACGAGCGCGACAGCTTTGGCTCGGTGCGCGCCGAGTACGACATCAACAGCCGTCTCACGGCCTGGGTGGCCGGCGGTGCACGCTTTGGCCGCGAACGCAACTCGCTCGCCAGCTTGACCTTGAGCAATGGCAGCACCGGCAGCGGCACCCAAGGGCGCTTTGACAATACCCGCGCCGATGACATCTTCACCGGCGAAGTGGGCCTGCGCGGCAAGCTGACGACGGGCAGCATCGGCCACAGCCTGGTGCTGGCCGCCTCAGCGTTCTCGGACAAGCGCAAGAACGCTTTCTACTCGCAGCCCGCAGCCAGCGCGCTGGCCACCAACCTGTACGATCCCGTCTACGGCGCTGCCCCGCCTTTGGGCGCAAGCTCGAACGATCTGGACGATCCGGCCGTGCAGGCCCGCATCAAGCTGTCGAGCCTGGCGCTGTCGGACACGCTGTCGATGTTCGACGAGCGCCTGCTGCTCACCCTGGGCCTGCGCCACCAGACCATCGAGACGCAGACCTTTGCCTACAACACCGGCATTGCGGCGCCCAAGGTGGACAAGAGCCGCACCAGCCCGATGGCTGCGGTCGTGTTCAAGCCGGCAGAGAGGGTCTCGCTCTATGCCAACTACATCGAAGGCCTGACCCCGGGCGAGATTGCACCGGCGTTGTCTTCGGGCCTGCCGGTGGCCAATGCCGGCGCGGCGCTGGCGCCCTATGTCTCCAAGCAAAAGGAAGTGGGCCTGAAGTGGGACGGTGGCGATATCGGCGCCGGCCTGGCCTGGTTCACCACCGACAAGCCGCGCGTGTTCCGCAATTCCATCTCGGGCGTCTACGGCCCGGAAGGCATGGACCGCCACCGTGGCTTGGAGCTGAATGTGTTTGGCCAGGTCACACGCGGCCTGCGTGTGCTGGGCGGTGTCACCTGGCTGGATGCCAAGCAACTGGCCGATGGCCACAACCCCAATGCCGGCAAGCGCGTGATTGGCGTGCCCCGCCAGCAAGGCAATCTGGGCCTGGAGTGGGATGTGCCGGGCGTGCGTGGCCTGACCCTGGATGGCCGTGCGGTGGCTACCGGCAGCAGCTATGCCAATGCGACCAATACCTTGCAGGTGGCAGGCTGGACTCGCTTTGACCTGGGCGCCCGCTACCTGACCGAAATCGATGGCCGCCTGGTGACCCTGCGTGCCCGTGTGGAAAACGCGGCCAACCGCAACTTCTGGGCTTCGGTCGGTTCCACCGGCTACCTGGTGCTGTCCAACCCGCGCACCTTCACGGTCAGCGCCAGTGTGGATTTCTAAGCGCTGACTGCCTGACTATGGTGTGCAACCATGACCGTGACCAGTCCCGTGCCCCTCAGCCCAGCAGCGGCCATGCCGGATGTGGCCACGCTGTATGTGGAGCATCATGGCTGGTTGCGCCGCCGCTCTCTGCACGCTACGAGTTCTAAACACTGGTGGGCATAAGGGAGGGGAGGGCTTGGCAGGCGCGGCCTGAGCGCCGTTGAAAAGCGCGCATTTTGATGGGAATGAGAATTCTTCTCAGTACAATGCATCCGCGCTTTGCCACGGCATCGCGCGTTTCAGCAGGCGGATTTGAAAGGGTGCGCCTGCCCTTGCTTTTCCAACTTGCTGCGCGCTGGGCCATGGTCTGGCGCTGCTGGCCTGTCCGCTGACTGTGTTCTTGCCTGCCATGCCCCGTTCTTTGATCTGCGATTTGTTTGCTGAATGCGGCAGCTGTGCGGGCGGCTGTGCGTGGACTGGCCTTGTGCCCCATGCGGCCTGATCTGTTGCCCCATGGCGAGGCGGGTGCGCCGGAGCCCGCTGGCGGGCACCTGGCGAGCCTGTACCAGCGCTGGCGCACACCGGTGATGCGCATGCTGCGGCGCCATTTTGGCAATGCAGCCGATGTGGAGGATGCCACCCAGGAAGTGTTTGCACGGGTGGCCGCCACCGGCAAGGTGCTGCAGCCCGACGAAGAGCAGCCCTATTTGCGCAAGACCTTGCAAAGCGTGGCCGCGCGCGATTGGCAGCAGAGCGCGCAGGCCCGGGGGCTGGAGCTGGTATCGGGAGACGAACACCCGCAGGCGATGGAGGCCCAACTGCACAGCAGTGCCGATGACGTGAACCAGCAGGCGGCCCAGCAGCAGCGGCTGCACCGTTTGCACCAAGCCATCCAGGAGCTGCCTGAACGCCAGCGCCAGGCCTTTGTGCTGCACCGGGTCGAAGGCCATACCGTGCAGCAGACGGCCGAGCAGATGGGCATCTCGATGCGCATGGTGGTCAAACACCTGGCGCGTGCCGTCGCCTATTGTGAAACCCGCGTGCAATTTGCCAGTGCCCAGCAGATGCAGCAGCTGCAAGCCCAGCAACTGGCGCTGAGCGCTGCCGATGAGGAGCCACCCCTATGAGTGCAACGCAGACGCCCCGATCGTTGCAGAGCCTGACGCCTGCACAGCTGCTGGCGCTGAACCATGCCGCCGGCGACTGGCATGTGCGCCGCCTGCTGCCTGACTGGACCGGCGCCGATGAAAGGGCCTTGAATGCCTGGCTGGCCGAGGATGCGCTGCATGCGCAGGCCTTGGCGCGCATCGCACAGACCTGGCAGGATGCGCAGGCGCTGCAGCAGATGTTTCCAGCTTCTTATTCCGCAGGCCAGACTTCGGCGGAGGATGTAAGGGCCAAGCCGGCTGCGTCCGCGCGTCCTCCACGGCAAGGCACTGCGCAGGGCGCCAGCCTGGGCTGGCGCTGGAGCTGGCCGGCCCAGGCCTTGCTGGCGGCCCTGCTGCTGCTGGTGATGGCCGGCATGGGCTGGCAGCACTGGTGCAACACGGCTTACTACAGCCTGGCGGCTGCGACTGGCACCGGCGAGCTGCGCGATCTGGCCTTGCCCGATGGCAGCCAGGTGGCGCTGAACGCCAACAGCCGCCTGCAGGTGCATTACTACCCCTACCGGCGGGAGACGGTGCTGGACAAGGGCGAGGCCTTTTTCAAAGTGGCGCCCGATACGAACAAGCCCTTTACAGTGACCAGCGGGCACAGCGAGGTCCGCGTGGTGGGCACGGCCTTCAATGTGCGGGCTGCGCCGCCGGAGGTGGTGGTGCAGGTGCAAGAGGGGCGGGTGGCGCTGCGCTCCACGCTGCCGGGCAGTCCGCAGCCGGTGACGCTGACGGCGGGGATGGCCATGGCGCTGGAGCCGGCCCGCGGCCACTACCGGCAGTTGGCGGTGAAAGCTGACGAGGTGGCCGAATGGCGCACCGGCCAGGTGTATTTTCAGCGCCGGCCGCTGGCGCAGGTGACCCAGGAGCTGGCCCGTTACCTCGATGCCCCCGTCGAGGTGGCTGATCCGGCGATCCGCGCGATCCCTATCTCGGGCCTATTGGCCTTAGCCGACCCGGAGCGTTTCTTGCTCGCCTTGCCGAGCGTGGCCGATGTGCGGGTGCAGCGCTTGCCCGAAGGTGGCTGGCGCATTCGCCGGCAATAAAAAACATTTTGTTTCATTTGCGCGGGTTCCATGTTTTAGGCGTTTTGTGCTTCTTCATAAGGTGCGCGCCAGAGATCTGAGCGCCACACGGGCTGCCAGCCACGGATCCAAGCCTTCCGCTTTGTTATTCCCAGCCAATGGCCGCAAACCACAGCGGCGCCTGGTGCAAGCGCCCGCTCCCAGCCTGTCCACTCGGGCCTGGAGCGGGAAAGCTGCCCGGGCAGGGCCGTTGTCATTGATGCAGGAATACACGGGAGTGCGAGAGCCATGGGATGCGAGATGTTGATGGGGGAAGAGGGCGGATGCCCGTTGAAGAAGGCGGTGCGCGGGAAAGCGCAGGCCCCGGTGCTGCGGCCACGATGGCTGGCCGTATTGGTAGCGGCTGCGATGGCGGGTGTCAGTGTGCTGCCCGCCGCTGCCCAAGCGCAAGCCGCTGCGCAGGCGGCGCGCCAGAGTTTCAATCTGCCGGCCCAGCCGCTGATTGAGGGGCTCAAGGCCTTTGGCCGGCAAACCCAGCAGCAGGTGCTGTTTGACGATGCGCTGGTGCAGAGCTTGCGGGCAGCGGCCGTCAGCGGAAATCTGACCCCGCCAGAGGCGCTGGCGCGCATGCTGACAGGGACGGGCTTGACGGCAGTGAGCACGCAGCCGGGCAGCTTTACGTTGCAGCGCATGCCCACAGCGCCCCAGTCGATGACCCTGGAGACCGTGACCGTGACTGCCGATGCGCTACAGGATGGCCGCACAGAAGACACCGGCAGCTACACGCAGCGCGGGCCGAGCGCCACAGCCACCGGCCTGGCATTGACCTTGCGCCAGACGCCGCAGTCGGTCAGCGTGATGACACGCCAGCGCATGGATGACTTCAAGCTGCAGACCTTGACCGACGTGATGGAGCAGACCCCCGGTGTGACGGTGGACCGCCAGGGTGACGGCAACAACATCATGGTGCGGGGCGACAACGTCAACCTGCAGATCGATGGCCTGCGCCAGATGGCCAGCGGCTGGTATGCCAATACCCAGATGCTCTACACCATGGACGACATGGCCGAGATCGACCGCATCGAGGTGCTCAAGGGCTCGTCCGGCCTCACCAATGGCGATGGCAAGTATGGCGCGACGGTAAACATGATCCGCAAGCGCCCGACGCAGGAGTTCCGCGCCAGTGTGGGCGCCGGTGTGGGCAGCTGGGCCAACTACCGTGCCGATGTCGATGTGGGTGGCCCGCTCAATGACCGTGGCAGCCTGCGCGGCCGCCTGGTGGCCGCTGCATCGGATGGCCATGATTTCCGTGACAACGTCAAGCGCAGCAATCAGACCTTGTACGGCACCCTGGACCTGGACCTGAGCCGCGATACCTTGCTCAACATCGGCTTTGTGCACCGCCACCGCGAGTACTATGGCGCGGGCAGCACGAGCATGATCCAGGCCTATGCCGCCAATGGCGACTTCCTGGGCCTGCAGCCGCGCTCCTTCAACATCGGCGCGCCCTGGTCGGGCTATGAGCAGGACACCGACACCTTGTTTGCCAGCCTGGAGCACCGTTTTGACAACGGCTGGACGGCCAAGCTGCGGGCCAGTACCGAAAAAACCAAGATGCCGTACGGCGAAACTGGCTCCTGGTTTACGGCATCGCCCCAGGTGGTGGACCTGAGCCGCGCCGAGGACCATGCCAACCGCAACCGCAGCATGGCCGCCGATCTGCGTGGCCCCTTCGAGCTGCTGGGCCGCAGCCATGAGCTGATGCTGGGCGCCGATACCGCCCGCACCAGCTCGGACACCTACTCGGCCAACAAGCGCTTCACCAATCTGGGCCTGGACTACAGCGATGGCGGCAGCGCGATTGTGCGGCCTGATGACATCGTGAACTATCCTGTCGACAACCACAGCTATTTCAGCTCCAAGCGCAGCTCGGTCTACGGCGCGGTGCGCGTGAATGTAGCCGACCCGGTCAAAGTGATTGGCGGCGCCCGCATCACCAACTACGAGCAGTACGACCTGACGCCGTACGCCTACTCGAACTACGACTTCAAGAAGAACAATGTCGTCACCCCTTACCTGGGGCTGGTGGTGGATGTGCATGAGCAGGTCTCGCTCTACGGCAGCTATGCCAGCATCTTCAAGCCGCAAAGCGCCCTGGATGCCAGTGGCAAGACCTTGGACCCGGAAGAGGGCCAGACCTATGAGATTGGCGCCAAGGGCGAGTTTCTGGACAAGCGTCTGAACGCCAGCCTGGCCTACTTCTGGATGAAGACCGACAACGTGGCCTACGCCACGGGCGAAACCATGCCCGATGGCACGGCCATCTACCGCTCGGTCTCTGGTGTCAGCAAGCGCGGCTATGAGCTGGAACTGTCGGGCGAACTGGCCCCCGGCTGGCAGGCCCAGGGCAGCTATGTGCTCAACAGCACCAGCCTGAGCAACAGCAACTATCTGCCCCGCAACCAGCTCAAGCTGGGCAGCACCTACCGCATGGGCGGAGCGCTGGGCGGCCTCACCATCGGTGCGGCCACCCGCTGGCAAAGCAAGACCTCTGCCGGCCCCTTGGTGCAGCCCGCCTTCTGGGTGCTGGATCTGATGGCGCGCTACCAGGTCAACCAGAAGCTCAGCGTCAACTTGAACATTCGCAATGCGCTGGACAAAAGCTACTTTGCCGGCATGCGCGATTTTGGCCGGGTGCAGTACACCTGGGGCGCACCGCGAAGTGTGACGGCGAGTGCGCGTTACGACTTCTGAGCGGCGTTTTTATAGGCGTTTAGCATCGACTCGGGCTTGGTCTAGCGCCAAGCCCCGGCTTGCGCCTGGGAATATGGTTTCGCCCTCTAAAAGGCGCATTGGCATTGATGGCTGCCCATTGTTGGTTGTATTGGCGTGGGGGCTGGATAGCCCTTGTAGTTGTTGTTAGCCACTTTGTTGGTGGTGTCTAATGCAAAAAATATAAGTAACCAAGCTATTTATATTTTACTGGTCGTCGAATTCACCGTTGTGAAAAATAGCTGCGGTGATGAGGGCTGCGCAAAGGTTGTCACGTTGAATTGAAAGACAATTCAACCGATAGGCGCCTGGTGGGATGTTGGAAATTATTATATTTATAGAGAGCTTTTGTAGCATTATTAGATCGTCTGCGGCTGTGATCAATGGCAGCTTATAGACTGAATGGGTAACAGTTTGAGCGCATTTCAATTTTCAACAAATGCTGTGTGTTCGATGAGGATGGATCGCCTATTATTAAAATGCCGTTGATGATAAGCATCAGGGTATTTTTTTAAATGTCTTGGTTATACAGGAGCATATCTGTGTTTATCCGATCCATCACTACGACTGCCATTCTGTTGGCAAGCGCTGCCGCCCATGCACACGCAGTGGCCCCTATGACGGACTCCTCGTTGCGCAACGACACGGTCGACACAGGCATGCGGTTTCGCTCAGCCGAACCAAGCCCGAATGCGCAGCAGTCACCCGCATCCTTCCCATTCACTGCGTTGGAAAAAAGCACTCACAATGGTCTTGAGTTTTCTCATAACCCCGAGGTATTGCCGCAGTTCAGCGCTTCGCAGCCACTGTTGTTCGTGAACCTCGAGGCTGATCCGCTCAAGGAGGGGTTCCATGCCAGCCCGCTGACGGACTTGGACCACCCAGCAGCGACACGCTATTACAACGCAGGCCCGGACGTCCCGCCCCATGTGGCGCCTCTCATCTTTGATCCGCAGATGCGGTTCTGTGCCGATTCAGACCTTCACAGGGATCGACCGTTCGTAGCCATCACGTATGAGGAATTGACGGCCAGGGCGGATCCATTCAGTCCCGGCTGTGCGGCAGGCTTGTCATTGGCTACACCGCTTCCAGAAGATCGCCATGATTGGTCTTGCATCGCTATCAACGGACGGGAATGCCCCCCCAGCTTGCACCAAGCAGCTTTTGCATCAGGTCCTCTACGTGCCTAACCGGGTTGTGTATCTTGTAGCGCTTGTCCGATAGCGCAGGCCGCTGCAGCCATCTCAGAATGGGGTGGCCTTTTGCCGTGCGGTGAGCTCCGCTTGCGCTGGCCTTGTCCGTCGGCTGCGCTCCGAAGCGCTGCCCACAGACGGCCCCCTCGCTGGCCATTTATAACTTTTTGTTTAACAAATACTGAGCAGCGCTTGAAATCTTTGCGTTGCAGATGGTGTCTATTAGAGGTAACCGAGGCAGGCCCGCTGGCCTGCCTCATCTGCATCCACCCACTTCAGGAGCGATACCCATGCTGATACGTACCAACAACGCGGGCTTTGACCACAGCAGCAGCAGCGACATCACGCCTCAGCATCTGTATATGAGCCGCCGCGACCTGCTCAAGTTCGGCGCGGCAGGCGGTACCGCGCTGGCCGCAGGAGGGGCCTGGGCGCAAGCGGCCAAGTCCGATGGCACGCAGCCGATCAGCACGGTCCGCTCAACGGTGCCGGGGGCGATATCGATGGAGACGCCGACTTCCTTCCAGGATGCCAGCACCTACAACAACTACTACGAGTTCGGTTTGGACAAAAGCGACCCGGCGCGCTATGCCCACACCTTGCAGACCAGGCCCTGGACGGTGCGGGTCGAAGGCCTGGTCAACAAACCCAAGACCTTTGATATTGAAGAGTTGCTCAAGCTCAGCGCCCAGGAAGAACGCATTTACCGGCTGCGCTGTGTCGAAGGCTGGTCGATGGTGATTCCCTGGTTGGGCTACTCGCTGTCCAAATTGCTGGCCCAGGTCGAGCCGCAAGGCAGCGCCAAGTATGTGGAGTTCGTCACCTTGGCCGACCGCAAGATGATGCCGGGCCTGAACAGCGGCGTACTCGATTGGCCCTACACCGAGGGCCTGCGCATGGACGAGGCCATGCACCCGCTGAGCCTGCTGGCCTTTGGCATGTACGGCAAGACCTTGACCCCGCAAAACGGCGCGCCGGTGCGCCTGGTGCTACCGTGGAAATACGGTTTCAAAAGCGCCAAGAGCATCGTGACCATCCGTGTGGTGGAGAAGCAGCCCGGCACCGCCTGGAACAAGGCAGCGCGCAATGAATACGGCTTTTACTCCAACGTGAACCCCGATGTGCCGCACCCGCGCTGGAGCCAGGCGACCGAGCGCCGCATTGGTGAAGGCGGTCTGTTTGCCAAGCGCCACAAGACCTTGCTGTTCAACGGCTACGAGGCCCAGGTGGGGCAGCTCTACGCTGGCATGGATCTGCGCAAAGACTACTGATACCTGCCCATGCCCAACTCCTCGCGTTTCTCGGCCAAGTCCGTGCAGCGGCTGCTGCTGCACCTGTTGTGCCTGGTGCCCGCCGCCTGGCTGTTTTACCTGGCTGCCACTGATGGCCTGGGCGCCAATCCAGCCGAGGCGCTGCTGCGTTCGCTGGGCGACTGGGCCATCCGCTTTATCTGCTTTGCGCTGGCGGTCACCCCCTTGCGCCAGTGGCTGCGCTGGAACGCGCTGGCAGCCTATCGCCGCATGCTGGGCCTGTATGCCTTCTTCTATGCGAGCCTGCACTGGCTGGCGTATGTGGTGTTTGACATGGGCGTGGACTGGTCCGCGATCGTCGACGATCTGGTCAAGCGTCCGTTCATACTGATAGGCACCCTGGCCTGGCTGATCCTGCTCGCGCTGGCCGTCACTTCGGTGCCCAGAATCATCCGGCGCATGGGCGGCAAGCGCTGGCAGATGCTGCACCGCGCCGTGTATGGCGCGGCTGCGTTGGCAGTGCTGCACTTTTGGTGGATGCGCGCCGGCAAGAACAACTTTGCCGAGGTGTGGTTGTACGGGCTTATCCTGGCCGGCTTGCTGGCGGCGCGCTGGGTGTTCCAGAAGCGCAAGCAGATGCAGGCGGCCGCCAAGGCGGCCCGGGCCTGACCAGCGACAGTCCGCTTCACACTTTTTTTGCAGCCGCTGCCTGCAGGCTCGATGGGCTGTTTGCAGCTGGCTGCCGATGCCAGCAGACCATCGCCTGTACCGCACAATGACAGCATGAATCCCAGCAAACGTATCTTGATCGTGGAAGACGATGCCCCCATCGCCGAGCTGCTGCAATTGCATCTGCGCGACGAAGGCTATGAAGTGGTGCACATGGCCGACGGCGATGCGGGCATGCAGGCCTTGGAGCGGGGCGGTTGGGATGCGCTGGTGCTGGATTTGATGCTGCCCGGAGTGGATGGCCTGGAGATCTGCCGGCGCGCCCGCGCGATGGCCTATTACGTGCCGATCATCATCACCAGTGCCCGCTCCAGCGAGATGCACCGTATCCTGGGGCTGGAACTGGGCGCGGATGATTACCTCGCCAAGCCGTTCTCGGTGCTGGAGCTGGTGGCACGGGTGCGCGCGCTGCTGCGCCGCAGCCAGGCCTTGGCGCAAAACGCCCGGCTGGATGCTGGTGTGCTGGTGCTGGGCAATCTGGAGATCGACCCCATTTCGCGCGAGGTGAAAGCCGACGGCGCCCAGGTCGAGCTGACACCTCGGGAGTTTGACCTGCTGCATTTTTTTGTGCGCAACCCCGGCAAGGTGTTCTCCCGGTTTGACCTGCTCAACCAGGTCTGGGGCTACCGCCATGATGGCTATGAGCACACGGTCAACACCCATATCAACCGACTCCGAACCAAGATCGAAGCCGATCCTGGCAGCCCCAAGCGCATCTTGACGGTCTGGGGCCATGGCTACAAATGGGCGGAGGAGACGCCATGAAGCTCGCATCCGCCACCTTGGCCCAGCGCCTGAGCGTGGTCTTTGTGCTGCTGCTGTTGGCCTGCAGTGCGGCCACGGTCTGGCTGCAGATGCGGGTATCCGACCAGCGCGAGCAAGAGGTGGTGCAGCGCCTGTCGCAGGATCTGGCCGCGCGCATCGCGCGCTACCCGGAGTTGATGCGTGCCGATGGCCTGAACGCCGGAGCCAGCCGCGAGCTGTTTGGCAAGCTGATGCAGGTCAATCCGAGCGTGGAGGTCTACCTGCTCGATGATAGTGGCGCCATCCAGGCCTACGATGCGCCGCAAGAACGGATACTGCGCCAAAAGGTCGATCTGGAGCCCTTGCAGCGCCTGTTCAGCGGCGCGGCGTTGCCGGTATTGGGTGATGACCCGCGCAGCATGACGGAGCGCAAGGTGTTCAGTGCAGCGCCGTTGATGCAGGGCGGCCACCGGTCGGGCTATGTCTATGTGATCCTGCAAGGCCAGGGCCGTGACAGCCTGGCAGCGCGCGTCAGCAGCGATGGCGCGCTGCGCACACTGCTCTGGTCGCTGCTGGTCGTCGTGGTGCTGGGCGCAGTCGCAGCAGCCGTGGCCTTTGGCATGATCACCCGGCCGCTGCGGCGCCTGACGGCAGCCGTGCAAGAGCTGCAAACCGACGGCCTGGCCGATCTGCCCCAAGCCCAGGCCAAGCTGCAGCAGGCCGCGCACGGAGGTGCCGATATCGCCGTACTCAGCCAGGCCTTTGCACAGCTGGCGCAACGCACCTGGGAGCAGTGGCAAAAGCTGCGCACCCAAGACCAGCAGCGGCGCGAGCTCTTCGCCAATATCTCCCACGATTTGCGCACGCCATTAACCTCCTTGCATGGCTATCTGGAAACCTTGCAGCTCAAGGCCGATGTGCTGTCGCCCGACGAGCGCCGCCGCTACCTGGGCATTGCACTGGACCAAAGCCGCAAGGTCGGCGACCTGGCGCAAAAACTGTTTGAGCTGGCGCGCCTGGAATACGGCGTGGTCAAGCCCGAGCCCGAGCGCTTTTTTCTGCCCGATCTACTGCAGGATGTGTTCCAGAAGTTTGAGCTTGCCGCCGAGGCCAAGGCGCAGCGCCTGCACGCGGTGATCGACCCGGATCTGCCCCCCGTTACCGCTGATCTCGGCATGCTCGAACGGGTCCTCGTCAACCTGATCGACAACGCCATCCGCGCCACGCCGCAAGGCGGCGATATCCAGGTGGAGTTGCGTGCCGCAGAGCATGGCCTTATCAGCGTAACGGTGCAGGACAACGGACCAGGCATCCCCCCCGCGCTGCGCGACAGCCTGTTCGAACGCCCCACGTTGAGCCGCATGCACAGCCGCAGCGATGGGCGGTCTGGTGGCTTGGGCTTGATGATCGTGCACCGCATTCTGCAGTTGCATGACAGCTCGATTGAGCTGTTGAGCGGGGCGGGGGATGAGGGGGCGCGGTTTCGGTTTTATTTGCGCTAAGGCTACCGAAAAGCGTCACGCTAGAAACAAGAAAGGCTGCAAACCGAAATTTGCAGCCTTTGCTTTTTGCGTCTCTGATAGTGCTAGATTCACAAATCTTTTCTGGCTTTTTCACTTGCGGCGGAGAAGGCGGTCGCTAAAAATTGACTAAAAATATCGCTTTGAAATGAATTTTTCGGTTCTGTAGATCAATGCGCGGGTTAAGAAACTGAGTTCGTCCAGTATGCTTTGATAGACATATGTTGGCTTTTTCGCAACGGATTCTCTCGCGATTTCAGCTAGATATGCGCCGCTTGGCTTACCGCTCTGAATGTAGCTGCGAATAACGATTGGTAGTATTGCGATTGCTATCACTGTTCAGTGAAATCAAGTTTTTAAAATGATTTTTAACATGGCCGCAAGATGAATTAAATTTCAAAGAGATCTTGTTGCGGTTTTTGTGACGGCTTTTGTTGATTGTAAAAATCATCTAAATTGAGAACGCATCGGCGAATGGCTCGAAGGTCAGTGTGAGGAATATTGGCAGAAAACTCCGCGTGAGTGGTTCCTATATCTAGCAATCCCTTTGGCGCTTTTGCGGTGTTGATTAGATCTACATAGCAGCCATAATCGATTCCATATACATTGAATCTTTTTCCTGCTTCATCTTTGGCGGATATCCCTTTTCGCAGCAAATGCAACACTCGTTCATCATAGAGGTAATCAATGAGATCGTCCTTGGAAGAGCTCTCCAGTAGAAATGCTTTTGCTTGACGCTCTTTAATTACGACATCAACTATCCAAGTGAGAAGTTTTTTAGCTTGAGGGGACGCGCTAACTGCACCGTCTTTAGATGCTTGGTACCATTGCCGTGCTGCGAAGCGGACGTCATTAACAGATATCGTTGATTTGTTAGCTTTTTGGCCTGCTTGGCTCAAAATATTGATGGCATCTCTTGGGACACCTTCGCAAGCTCTTACCACTTCCGCGAATGCGTTGGCTTGAGTAAATCCTTCAGATATAAGTTGCTCCACGTCTTTCGGCGCTGGCATACCCTCTGCTTCCAATGCAGCTTGAACATGCTTAAGAACAAGATTCTGAAAGAACCCGACTGCGGTAGCCTCGTCGTTTTCAAACACCATATGATCATCTAGATTGAGTGCCGTCGCCACATCCGCACCCAGTTCCAAACCAATGTTTCCCACATCACGGTCAGGAATCATAAATCGGCTTCGCTGTTCAATCGCAGCGATCTTCATCGTCACTCCGCGTGTTGGGAGTAGAGCTCTGCGAAGTAAGTCAGCAAGATAAGGCTGTATATCAAGAGGAATCTCACTCCACTCGTCTATTAAAAGCCAGAGTCTTTTATTGGGCAGCGTTCTGACTAAGGCTCTTACTGCGACTCCGACATTGCCAAAGTTGACTCTGTAAACTTCTTTTCCAATAACTTCATGCCTTTCACCATCGACTGCTTTACTTGAAGTACCCGATTTCGTTGCTGCTTCAACTTCTGCGGAAGAGAAATTAGTTTTGAGGCCGAGTGAATTATCCCGTGAAGATGATTCTTCTTGGGTTCGAGAAGATTCAATGGTTGTGGTGCCTTGAACTTTTACCGAAACATGTGCACCATAGAAATCATTGAGCGCATTGCCGCTATCACCCAAGTGAATCAAAGCGTTGTCATCGCCGGTTTGATCAAGCAGCGCCCCATGGATGGCCGCTAGCACATCAACAAGAAGCCTCGTAGCGCGCTGAGGGAGGCTTAATGAAGGGTCAGAGTAAATTCCTCCTGTGGAGCCGATAGTCCGCATGTCGAGCTGCACTACTACTTCTCCAGAGGCGCTGCGCGCTTGTCGCAACACCGACAACAAATGAGTTTTCCCCGTGCCACGCCTTCCAAAGATGATTTGGTGATCAAGTGATGAAAGCGTCGAAGAGACTGGGCCAATGTCGACGAAGGTCTTCTGCAACACCTCGTCGTCTTGACGTTCAGCGCGTCGAACTACCCTCAAAAACGCTAGATTTGTCGGCAACATATGCATGCTCAGGTTGATGTTTCTGCGAGCATTATGGAACTTTTTAGCCGGGCGTTAGCGGATAGATGCTCAAGGAAGCGCTCCACCGACGTGCTGCGCCATCTGTACGCTCAGTCCAACTCTCCACTTCATGACGCTTGTCTGAAGCAAGCTATGTAAGGTTTCGTGAACAACCTTGGTATTCAACCGATGAAACTCGAAGTTTTCCGACACTTGAAAATGGGGTGAGATGCCCCGCCAAGCACCACAAGCGCTGGAAAGCAGCATGGTCAGCGGTACCGACAAGTGCGACCTATTAAGCGAGCGGGGGCAGCGGGGTATGTAGTGTCGGCCTGGCGCGGGGCAGGGGCGTGGTGAGGTACCCATGCAAAAGACCCGCGTTGTAGCCGGCCTGTGGGACTGGATGCCTGGCTGGCGGTGAGTGCGGCACGGGCCGGGAGTGTGCAGTGGTGCCGGGCTAGCGTGGGCGGGCTCTGGTGCCTGGGTGTCAAATGGCGGCGGCGCCACTCGGCGGCCTAATCCTCGTTCACCTGGTAGGGCTTGAAGCGCACCACCTACCGGCGGGCCTGTGCGCTGATCGACCAGGCTATGTCGCTCTGCAGGGTGGTGATCTCATTACCCGCAAAACCATCGCAGCCTTTTTCACATCACCGAAGCAGCCCGTATTGTCTCGCAGTATCCAAATAAGCTGCGGCGGCACCCGGTGCGAGGCCAGCATATCGTCGCGGCTGCTGTTGATGATGTTCAAGACGTCATCTTTGGCATCTACTTCGCTGATGGGTATCAGCTGCAGGTTGTCCTTCTTGCCATCGGGTTCGTAGAAGAACACGTTGCGGGAATTGCTGCCGTTCTTCGTCTGGGTCAGATGCTTGCGCGGGGCGTCAATGACCTAATTGCCGCAAGGGGGTGAAATGGGATGCGGTGCTTCATCTGCATCGTGCTGATGTACACCGCCGTTTGTCCGTGCTTGATCTCGTCAGTCCCGAAGAGGTTGCTTGGAAGGAGAATTTCGCGACGCGCCCAGCGATGGACTTGGCTGCATTGGGGCATCAACAAAGGAATCGGCTGACATTTGGTAGCATGCGTCTTTCCAAAAGGAGGGGTGCATGCGAATCACTGGTGGTTCATACGGAACAGGTGGAAGCCTTGTGGTCAACGACGATGGAAGCCTGACGATAAATGGCGCTGTGAAAAAGCATGTGCCAAAGAGCGAGATTGCTTCGGTGGAAACCGAAACGGTGAAAAGCAAGGGGTTCAGCACCTCCATGTTTCTGATACTGGCTGTGATTCTAGGGCTGTTGGGATTTTTCCTGGCTGCTGGCTTAGGCCTGGTCGTCGGCCTGCTTCTTGCCGGTGGGCTGTCATTCACCCAGGGCACTACCATCGTTGCTACGGTGATCTTCAAAGACGGAAGCCGTGTCATCGTCGAGGCTTGGCATTACAAGATCCAGAAGTTGGTCAAGGCGTCCTTGGTCCCTTGACTGGGAGGCCACAGTCTCACCTATAACAGCTTCCAAAAGATGTGGCTTTTGCCATAGCGTCGATGTGATTTAAGGGCGGTATCTGGGTTCTGCCTGCTTACATCGCCTGGTTTTATCCTGCGTACTCGACCAAGCCTGGCTCATGGGCCGGTGTGTAGTTGGCTTGTGTCCTTATAGGCGATGACTCCATCTCGCTTACCTTCGAATAAGGTCAACGTGTCAACGCTATTTCGGACGGGCCACAGGCATAAAAAAAGCACCCTCAAGGGGTGCTTTTCAGTGTTCTGGCGGAGAAGGCGGGATTCGAACCCGCGGTGGGCTATTAACCCACACACGCTTTCCAGGCGTGCGACTTAAACCACTCATCCACCTCTCCGCATGTTTTGTACGTTTTACATCCTGTGGTGGCCAGGAAATAAAAAGCCAAGCGTGGACAGCTTGGCTGACAATTTCACCTGTTGACTGGCGGAGAGGGCGGGATTCGAACCCGCGGTGGGCTATTAACCCACACACGCTTTCCAGGCGTGC
>NZ_JBGTYN010000010.1:0-183001 GCF_041730275.1 Comamonas sp. SY3
ACCCCACCAATCCGACCAACCCGACGGATCCTACAAACCCGACCAATCCAACCAACCCTACGAACCCGACCAACCCAACCAATCCTACGGATCCCACGAACCCCACCAATCCGACCAACCCGACGGATCCTACAAACCCGACCAATCCAACCAATCCGACCAACCCCACCAACCCTACGAATCCGACGGACCCTACCAATCCGACGAATCCTACGAACCCGACCAACCCTACGGATCCCACCAATCCGACCAATCCCACCAATCCCACGAACCCGACCAATCCGACGGATCCGACCAACCCTACGAACCCCACCAATCCGACGAACCCCACGGACCCTACCAATCCGACCAACCCTACCAATCCAACTAACCCAACGGACCCCACCAATCCGACCAACCCCACCAACCCCACGGATCCAACCAATCCGACCAACCCGACCAACCCAACGGATCCGACGACTCCTACGGATCCGACGGATGGGCATGGTCTGATCACCTCGGTGGAGGACGTACTGGGCGCGCTGGGCGGTGGCACCTTGGTGGCACCCGTCACGGACCTGGTCAATTCGCTGATCAACCCATCGACGGGAACCCTGGCAGTGGTGACCGGCGTGCTGGAGCAGCTGACCAATACCAATGGCGGTCCTCTGGGCGTGCTGACCGAGCTGGTCGATGGACTGGTCAATATCCAGGACCAGGGGCTCGAGCCACTGGTGGCGACGCTCAACCAGCTGATCGCCGGTCTGGGCGACCCGACCGCTACCGAAGGCATTCCCGGCGTGGTCAACCAGGTGCTGGGCGGCTTGCTGGGTGAGAACAGCCCGCTCGGTGAGCTGCTGGCAGGCGTTGGCGGCCTGCTGGGCGGCTTGCTGGGCGGCGGCTCCGGTACGCCTCCCGGTGGTACGGATGGCCCCGGCATCGTGACCACGGTGCAAGAGGTGGTGGATGGCCTGCTGGGCGGCACCGTGGCCGAGCCTGTGGGCCAATTGATCGACAGTCTGCTCAACCCCAGCGATGGCACACTCGCCACCGTCACCGGTTTGCTCGAAGGCCTGACCAGCGTGGAAGGCGGCCCGCTGGGGGTGCTGACCGAGTTGGTCCATGGCCTCACCCAAGTGGACGGCCAGGCGCTGCAGCCGCTGATCGGCACCTTGAACGAGCTGATTGCCGGTTTGGGCAGCATTGGCGAAGGCGGTATCAGCGGTGGCCTCATTGGCTCGATCGTCGGCAGCATCCTGGGTGGTCTGGTGCCAGGCGGTGGCGCCACTGACGGCGGCGTGGTCACCAGCGTGCAAGACGTGGTGGATGGCCTGCTGGGCGGCACCGTGGCCGAGCCTGTGGGTCAATTGCTCGACAGCCTGCTCAACCCTGGCAGCGGCACGCTTGCCACAGTGACGTCGGTGCTCGAAGGCCTGACCTCGGTCAATGGTGGCCCGCTGGGCGTGCTGACCGAGCTGGTCAATGGCCTGACCCAGGTCGAAGGCCAGGCGCTGCAACCTGTCATCGGCACGTTGAACGAGCTGATTGCCGGCTTGGGCAACGTGGGTGAAGGTGGCCTGGGAGGTGGCGTGATTGGCACCATCGTTGGCGGCGTGCTCGGTGGCCTGGTGCCCGGCGGCGGCGCCACCGACGGCGGCTTGGTCACGACGGTACAGGATGTCGTCGATGGTCTGCTGGGCGGCACGGTGGCCGAGCCTGTAGGCCAACTGCTCGACAGCCTGCTCAACCCTGGCAGCGGCACGCTTGCCACGGTGACCTCGGTGCTCGAAGGCCTGACCTCGGTCGAAGGCGGTCCGCTGGGTGTGCTGACCGAGCTGGTCAGCGGCCTGACCCAGGTCGAAGGCCAGGCACTGCAACCGGTCATTGGCACCTTGAACGAACTGATTGCCGGTCTGGGCACTATTGGCGAAGGCGGTTTGGGGGGCGGCCTGGGCGGCGGTCTGATCGGAACCATCGTCGGCGGTGTGCTGGGCGGTCTGGTCCCGGGCGGCGGCGCCACAGACGGCGGCTTGATCACCACAGCCCAGGATGTCGTCGACAACCTGCTGGGCGGCACCGTTGCTGAACCGGTAGGCCAATTGCTCGACAGCCTGCTCAACCCTGGTACCGGCACCCTGGCGACGGTCACCAACGTGCTCGAAGGCCTGACCTCGGTCGAAGGCGGCCCACTGGGCGTACTGACCGAGCTGGTCAGCGGTCTGACCCAGGTTGAAGGCCAGGGCCTGCAGCCTGTGATCGGCACGCTGAACGAACTGATCGCCGGCCTGGGCAGTATCGGCGACGGCGGTGGCGGCGGCCTCGGTGGCGGCCTGATTGGCACCGTGGTTGGCGGCGTGCTGGGCGGTTTGACGGGCGGCAATGGCGGCTTGCTCGGCGGCCTGACCGGTGAAGGCGGCCTGCTGGGCGGCCTCACCGGTGAAGGCGGTCTGCTGGGTGGCCTCACCGGAGAAGGCGGTCTGCTGGGCGGCCTGACAGGCGAAGGCGGTCTGCTGGGTGGCGTCGTCGGCGGCAACGGTGGCTTGCTGGGCGGTCTGACCGGTGACGGCGGCTTGCTTGGCGGGCTGCTGGGTTCGGGCTCGGGCGGTGCCGACGGCAGCGGTGTCGTAACCACGGCACAAAACCTGATCGGAGACCTGGTCGGCGGCACGGCCGCAGCCCCTGTCAACGTGGTGGCGGATACCTTGCTGGATCCACAAAGCGGGGTGTTGGCCCCTGTGACCAGCGTCGTGGAAAGCCTGACCAACACCGGCAGCGGCCCGCTTGGCGTCGTCACCTCGGCCGTCAATGGCCTGACCCAGGTGCCTGGCCAGGCGCTGGAGCCGGTGGTCTCTGCGGTGCACGAGGTTGTCGCAGGTCTGAGCGAAGGCACGGCAGGCGGCGCAGTCGGCGGCCTGCTCGGTAGCCTCACTGGAGAAGGTGGTCTGCTGGGAGGTCTGACTGGTGAAGGCGGCCTGCTCGGCGGCGGCGTCGGTGGCAATGGTGGCCTGCTCGGCGGCCTGACCGGTGAAGGCGGCCTGTTGGGTGGCTTGACCGGTGACGGCGGTCTGCTCGGCGGCGTCGTCGGTGGCAATGGCGGCCTGCTCGGCGGCCTGACCGGTGAAGGCGGCCTGCTCGGCGGCCTGACCGGTGAAGGCGGTCTGCTCGGCGGATTACTGGGCAACGGCTCCGGCGGTGCCGATGGCAGCGGCGTGGTCACCTCGGCACAAAACCTGGTCGGCGATCTCGTCGGCGGAACGGTGGCAGCGCCCATCAACGCGGTGGTCGATACCCTGCTGGATCCGCAAAGCGGCGTCCTGGCGCCGGTGACCAGCATCGTTGAAGGCCTGACCAACACCGGCAACGGCCCACTGGGCCTCGTGACCTCGGCGGTCGACGGCCTCACGCAAGTGCCTGGCCAGGCGCTGGAGCCGGTCGTCTCTGCGGTGCACGATGTGGTGGCGGGTCTGAGCGGCGGCGCATCGGGTGGCGCGGCCGGCGGCTTGCTGGGCGGTTTGACCGGCGAAGGCGGTTTGCTTGGCGGCGTGCTGGGTGGCGACGGCGGCCTGCTCTCCGGCGTCACTGGCGAAGGCGGCCTGCTGGGCGGCTTGACCGGTGACGGTGGCCTGTTGGGCGGTGTGCTGGGCTCCGGCTCGGGCGGCGCCGATGGCAGCGGTCTGGTGACCACCGCGCAAAACGTGGTGGGCGATCTGGTCAGTGGCACGGTGGCAGCACCGGTCAACGCCGTGGTTGATACCTTGCTGGATCCGCAAAGCGGCGTCTTGGCACCGGTCACCAGTGTCGCCGAGGACCTGACCAGCACCAGCGGTGGCCCGCTTGGTGTGGTGACCTCAGTCGCCGATGGCCTGACCCAGGTGCCAGGCCAGGCGCTCGAGCCGGTGCTCTCTACCGTGCACGAAGTCGTGGCAGGGCTGGGCGGTGCCACCTCGGGTGGCGGCGCAGCAGACCTGGGCGGTGTTGTTGACGGTCTGCTCGGCGGTGTGCTTGGCTCGACCGATGGCACCACGGGCGGCGTGCTGGCGGGCCTGACCGGCGACGGCAGCCTCGTCAGCGGCCTGCTGGGCGACAACGGCGTCGTCGGCGGCCTGCTGGGTGGCAACACCGGCCTGTTGTCCGGCATCACCGGTGAACAAGGCATCGTCGGCGGTCTGCTCGGCGGACAAGGCCTGCTGGGCGGCTTGCTGGGGGGCACGGCAGCGCCGCACTTCGTGGCCAGCAGCGCAGGCAGTGCGCTGCAGCCGGTGGCTACGGCCATCAGCAGCGTGACCAGTGGCGATGCACACAGCGTGCTGCCGCAGGACCTTCTGCACCACCAGGCAGCCTGATGCACAGCGCTCCCCGCGCTGAGCAGTGACCCGCTTGTGCCCCATGGGTTCGCAGCGCTTGCCTGGCAACAGGCAAGCGCCGGGCCCGATCAAGGATTGCCATGTTCAAACATTTACCTCTCTCCGTTGCCGCCGCACTGGCCTTGAGCCTCACCGCCTGCGGCACCAGTTCCACCACCGCCAAACGCGAGGAACACATTTACGCGCTGCCCAAACCGGCGCAAGCACCTGCCCAATCGGGCGTGGCGCCGGTCGTGGCCACCGCACAGCCCGGCAAAAAAGGCCCGGCCGATACCGCCCATATCGTCTATTTCGACTTTGACTCCTACACGGTGCGTCCCGCCGATCGCCCGGTTCTGGAAAGCCATGCCCGCTGGATGCGCAGCAACCCCGGCCAATCGCTGACGTTGCAAGGCCACACCGATGCACGCGGTGGCATTGAATACAACCTGGCGCTGGGCCAAAAACGGGCCGAGTCGGTGCGCAGCAGCTTGCAGACCTTGGGGATCGATCCCGCGCGCGTCGAAGCCGTCAGCTACGGCAAGGAGCGGCTGGCCGATACCGGCACCAGCGAAGAGGCCCACCAGCGCAACCGCCGGGTGGAGTTCGAGTACCGCTAAGCGCCGCACGGCATGGCGCGCAACCGCGCCATGCCGATTCTCTTGTCTCAGCCCCCTGGAGGCCCCGTGTTGGCGCACCAAGCACCCCACCGCTGGAGCACACAGCCCAGCCTGGTCCAGCAACTGGGCCTGGGCCTGGACTACCTGAAAACCCGCACCAGCCCGCTGCCCGAGCCCTTCGGTGATTGCATCCTGCTGCTGAGCGTGGCCACGCCGGGTGAGCCCGTGGCCACCTTCTATGTGCGGCGCGCCACCCTGGATGCCGCGTGGCGCGCAGGCTCGACCCAGGTGCGGCAATGGGCCTGGAGCCGCAGCCTTGACTGCCTGGAGTTGCGCATCGACTGGCCCTTGCAAATCAGCGCGTCGGAAGCCGCCGCCTCCGTTCTACCGGGGCCGCAGCCCGCCGTATCGGCCTGGGCGCTGGCCGATGAGAGCCTGGAGCAGGTCCAGCTGTTACCACCGCAGCACTGGCCTGCAACGGCGTCAGCGCCCCGCAGCTGGCTGGCGGCGGGCGCCCAGCAGCCAGACAGCCTGCCCCGCGCGCACTGGTTGCTGCATCTGCAAGGGCTGTTGGTCAACAGCGAGGGCAGCCTGACACCGTTGCCACGCGCGGGAGCCGGTCCGTCGCGCAGCAGCGGGCCGCTGGAAGCCGCAGCAGCCACTGCCGGCCCCCAGCCGAGAGATCCCAGTCTGGCGATACTGCAAGCACTGGCCGCGCCCGAGCCCGCCTCAGACAGTTGGAGCAGCGAGCGCTTGGACGCCTTTTGCGCGCGGCTTTATGCGCTGCTGCTGGTACAGCACCACTACCAGCAGCAGGCGGACGACGGCCCGGCAATGCCGCAGCGTGGACTGTCCCAACTGCTGGGTCGCGCCGCGCTGCAACTGTGCGAATACATCAGGGACGAACAGGCGGAGCGCGCGCAGCACCTGAACCATGCGCTGTGCCTGCTGGTACTGGCCCGCTATGCGCAGGCCGAGTCCGACGCGCTGGACAGCGTGATGCCCGCAATGGCGCAGTTGGCCCGGCGCATAACAGCCCATCAGCCGCTGCCCGAAAGCGACTTGCAACCCCCGTTGCCCACACCCAAACCGGCCGCACTGGCACCCGCCTGGCGCTTGGTGGCACTGACCGCCTATGCAGGCTGCCTGGGCGCCGCTGGGCCACTAGCTGCGGCAGGCACTGCCGTACCGGCGAGCAACACCGGCCTGCACAGTGACGCCAGCCCCGCCCGCATGGTGGCGCCCGAGATGGCGGCGCTGGAAGCACTGACCCGGCACTGGCTGCAGTGGCATCTGCTCGCCCATGGCGGTGCTTCTGCACCACAACCCGATTGGTCCGTGATTGCCGTGGCCGAGCTGGCCTTGCAACCGGCGATGGCCACCGCACGCCGCCATTTGCAAAGCTGCAGTTGGCTCGCAGCGCTGCGCCAGCCGTTGCGCGCCAACCTGCCGCAACGCATTCACCCGGAAACAGCGATGTTTCTACCGCCCGACACCCGCGAGTACACCGCGTTTATCGACCCCTTTGCGCATGCCGATCCGTCCCAGGCCAGCAGCTGGCGCAGCTACCAGTGGATTCACCATATCGCTGTCCCGCAATTAATCAATTTTTGATTAGCAAGCACTATTAATTTGTTGAACATTTACATAGAAAAAAACTTCAACCACTCCGCTCCGCCAATATTTAATCAAACCCTATATTAAGTATCTGGGCGGGTGACATTTGCCATAAAAAAATACAATTTCTTACCACCTACCATCCGGGATATGTTTGATAAAAATCAAAGTAAATTAGAGCAATGGGTGAACCAAACAGCGGTTGGTTCTACGACTTAATAACAAAAACAAATAAATAGATAAGAGTATTTGTGCAGTGCAGCAGTGGATAGCTGAGAGGAATTGGGAGAGACCTACATGATCGAGTACCTGCTACCCCGCGCCTTGGTGTCACGCACCGAAGCCACGGCGCAGGCCCAGGAGGCCGAAGCGGCGACCGCCAGCCCGTTTGCCTCTGCGATGGCGACTCGTTCGCCCATGCCAAAGGCCATTTGCACCAGGCCGTCTGGCTGTCCCTGCCCATCAGTCTGCTCGGCCTTCTGCCCTCCATCTTCCTGCTGCAGGTCTACAACCGGGTCATTTCACGCGGCGGCACTGCCACACTGACGGCCATGGTCGCCGGCGTGCTGTGCATGCTGGCGCTGGAGCTGTACCTGCGCCGCAAACGCGCCCGTGCGCTGCGGGAAGCCGGCGCCACAATCGACCGCGAAGTCTCGCAAAGCCTGATGCGCTCGATGCTGGGCCACCCCTTGTTGACCTTGGAGCAGCGCTCAGCCACCCAATGGCTGCAGCTGTTCCGCGATGTCGGCGCGATGCGTTCGTGCATCTCGGGCGGCGTGGCCTCGTCGGTGCTGGATTTGCCGATGGCCCTGCTCGCCCTGATCGTGATCGGCATCATCGCCTGGCCGGTGCTGCCGGTGATCGTCGTGGCCATGGTCATCCTGGCGGTGCTGGCCTGGTGGTGGGCCGATGAGGTGCGCAGCGGCCGGGTCGAAGAAGTCGAGCAGGCGCGCCAGCTGGACAGGGGTACGGCCGAGATCTGCAATGCACGCGGCACGCTCAAGGTGCTGGGCTATGACGCAGCAGCCCAGCAGGCCTGGCAGTCCGGCTATGACCGCTGGCTGGCCGAGAGCTTCGAGAAAAACGGCGAGATGGAAAACGCCAAGGAAACCAGCCATGTGCTGCTGACCTTGTTCTCGGTCGCCGTCATCACTGTGGGTGCCTTGGCCATCAATGCGCAGTGGATGAGCATCGGCAGCCTGATGGCCGTGAACCTGTTGTCGGGCAAGGCCTTGGGCCCGATTGCCCAGCTGGCCAGCAACTGGCGTTCGCTGGCCCGCGCCAATGAGGCCACTGCGCGCCTGCAGGATGCGCTGGAGGAGCCGCTGGAGCCCGATAGCCAACGCATCGCGCTGCCCCGGCCACGCGGTGTGTTCCGCCTGGAACAGGCCAGCTTCCAGTACCCATCGGGCCATCTGGCGCTGGACAACGTGTCGCTGCAGATCGGCCCCGGCGGCATCCATGCAATCCTGGGCCGCAATGGCGCCGGCAAATCCACGCTGGCCAAGCTGCTCGCCGGTCTATACCAGCCCACGCAGGGCACCATCTCGATCGACGAATATGACATGGCGCAGTTCCCGCGCAATGACCTGGGCCGCTGGGTCGGCTGCCTCGCGCAGCAGACCTACTGGTTCAGTGGTCCCATCGTCGATATCCTGCGCATGGTCAGCCCCGATGCCGATGACGGCCAGATTCTGGCGGCCTGCCAGCTGTCCGGTGCGCACGGTTTCATCAGCCGGTTGCCTCAGGGCTACCAGACGGTGCTTGGCGAAGGCGGCGCGGGCCTGTCCGCCGGCGAGCTGCGCAAGCTCGGTCTGGCCCAGCTCTTTCTGCGCAACCCTTCGGTACTGATCCTGGACGAGCCCAGCAATGACCTCGATTTCGAGAGCGAAACCGCGCTGCTGCAGACGCTGCGCCAGATTGCGGCCAAACACACCGTCATCATCGTCACCCATTCGCTGCGTGTGGCATCGCTTGCCCAGCATATCTACCACGTGCGCGGCGATGGCCAGGTCGACCAGGGCCAGCCCGAGCAGATGCTGCCGCTGCTCTTTGGCGTCAGCCACAAGCCAGCGGCTGCTGCCAATGAGGCCACCGCATCGCGCAGCGCTGCTGCCGCCGCCAAGCCAACACCGGCATCCGGCCCGGCCCAGGCCCAGGAGTTGGCATCATGACGGCCCGCTCCCTCCACGACCTGCCCCAGGTGCTGCAAAACCTGGAGCGCGCACCCGATCCCGGTACACCCGCACCCGGCCGCAACCAACGCCGTATCGCACTGGCGGCCTTGGCCGTGCTGGTGATGGTGGGCCTGTTCTACCCCGTGGAGAACGTCGTGGTCGCCGCCGGCCAGGTGATTCCGTCGGACCGTGTGCAGACCGTGCAGCACCTGGAGGGCGGCATTGTCACCACCGTGCATGTGAAAGAAGGCCAGGAAGTGCACAAGGGCGAGCCGCTGCTGGAGATTGACCTGGGCGGCAGCAGCCTGAACCTGGAGCAGCTGACGGCCCGCAGCGCCACTGCGCAGGCCAGCCGCACGCGCTTGACGGCCGAGAGCCAGGGCCAGGCACTCAAGGCCTCGGACTTCCCCAAGGAGCTGGAGAACAAGATCGTGCGTGCCGAGCTGGGCGCGTTCTCGTCGCGCGCGCTGGAATACCAGGGCAGTCTCGCGTCCAGCCAGGCCATGCTGCTGCAGGCCAGAGGTGATGTGGCCCAAAGCCAGGCCCGTATTGACGGTCTGCGCAGCAGCCTGGCGCTGCATGAGCAAGAGGCCGCCATCGCCCAGCAGCTGGCGGCCGAGCAACTGATCGGCCAGCTTGAAGTGCTGGACAAGCAACGCGCGCTGACCTTGGTGCGCACCGATCTGGCGGCCGCCACGCAAAGCCTGGTCAGCAACCGTGCCAAGGTCGAGCAGGCGCAGGCCAAGATTCTCGAAACCCAGGGCGCGTTCCGGCGCCGTGCCTCCGAAGAGCTGGCGCAGACCGAGCGCGAACTGCTCAGCCTGAGCGAGGACCTGTCCCGGGCGCGCAACCAGCGCAGCCGCACCGTAGTGCTGGCCCCAACCGACGGCGTCGTCAAAGGGCTGCGCAGCTCGGGTGCGGGCTGGGTGGTCAAGCCTGGCGAAGCCATCCTCGAAGTCGTGCCCGACAAGGACGAGGTCATCGTCGAAGCGCGACTGAACCCGGCCGACCGGGGCTATGTGCGCGCCGGCCAGGCCACCAAAGCCAAGGTCAGTGCCTATGACTACCTGCGCTATGGCTTTGTGCCCGGCAAGGTCACGCTGGTATCGGCCGATGCCGACCACGATCCGAACGTGCCCGATGCGCCTTCGTATTTCCGGATCCAGGCCAGCCTGGCCCAGCCCTGGGTCGGCCGCAAGGACAACCGCATCACCACCGGCATGCAGGCCGAGCTGGATCTGCTGCTGGGCCGCGAGCCCTTTATCTGGTACCTGCTGCGCCCCGTGCTGCATATCCAGAGCGAAGCTTTCCGGGAGCCTTGAGCCATGCGCCTCTTTGCCCCTCTTCTCCCCAGCTGTCAGCCAGCCCACTACCTGGCTGCGCAGCCCCGGCTGGCTTGCCCAGCACGTGCCGAGCCGCAGGGCTCTACCGTCTGGGGAATCGTCTGTGCGCTCACGATGGCCTTGGCGGGCAGTGATCTGCAGGCCCAGGGCTTCTCCGATGGCACCGTGCCCGCGCAGGACAGCAGCCTGCACGATGCCCCGCCGGTGCTGGAGATGCCGCTGCGCGTGCAAGGGGCTGAGCCTGCGCTTGAAAGCCCCGTTTCCGCGCCTGAAATGGCCAGCCATGCGGCACCTACGGCCTCCGCAGCCCGGCCTGCTCCAACGGCAAACACCCCCGTTTCCCCCGCCAACGCCAGCCCGGCTGCCGCATTGCAGATGGCGCCCAAGCTGATGCCCGGCACGCTGGCGGGCAACGCATCCCAACAACAACTGCTGGCCGCGCTCTACGCCATGCTGAGCGACCACCCCGATGTGCGCAAGGCGCGCGCCGCGGTGGAATCGGCGGGCTACGACACCCATACCGCTGAGGGCGCTCGCTGGCCCACGTTCAAGCTCGGCACCTCGGCCGGCAATGCGGCACTGCCCCAGGGTAAGCGCCGCAGCTCCTACACGGCAGTGAATGCCGAGGTGCGCATGAACCTGCTCGACGGCGGCGCCATCAGCGCCGGCATCGAATCGGCGCAGGCGATGGAAGCGGCCCAAGGCAGCGCCCTCTACACCACGCGCCAGAATGTGCTGCTCGACGCATTGTCTGCGTTGCTGGAGCTGCACCGCTTCCAGACCAAGGCCCGCATTGCCGCCGAATCGGCCGAGATCATCGGCCAGCTGGCGCGGGTGGAGGAGCGCCGCGCCGAGTTGGGTGCCGTCGGCCGCAATGACCTGCGCCAGGCCGCATCGCGCCGCGCCAGCGCCCTGGCCCAGCAAAATGCCCTCGAAGCCCAGCGCATCGATGCGCAGGCCCGCTTTACCCGTTACTTCAACTACATCCCCAGTCTGTCGTGGCTGCCCGAGCCCCAGGTGCCCAGCTTCTGGGTGCCGACCAATGAGCAAGCCGCGCTGCTGGCCGCCGAAAACCAAAGCGCCGAGCTGCGCGAGATCGCTCACCTGATCGCGCGCGCCCAGGCCGAGGTGGACCGCAGCAAGGCCCAGCGCTGGCCCACGGTTGCGGCCGTCGTCTCGCACACCCGCGATCCCAAGAGCGTGCTCTATACCGAAGGCACGCGCTATGGCGTCGAGCTGAACTGGAACTTTGGCAATGGCTTTGAGCTGCGCGACCGCATCCTCAAGGCCATCAGCGAGCTGCAGGCGCAGCAGGCCCAGCAAGAAGCCGTGCGCCGCCAGGTGCATGAGGCTGCCTCATCGGCCTGGGGCCGCTGGCAAGCGGGCCGCGCGCGCGAAACCCAGCTGCGCGACGCCTTGCGCGAAGCCAGCGCCGCCTTTGACGGCTACCGGCGCCTCTTGGAAGTGGGCCGGGGCAACCTGTCGCAGGTGCTAGATGCCCAGCTCGACGTACAGCGCCTCATGCTGGACGCCGCCGACGCCATGTATGACCAGCGCATCAATGAACTGCGCCTGACCCGCACCACCGGCCAGTTGCTGCCCCGCGACTTGCCCGAGCACTGGCTGGACCAGCTATTTGCCCAGCGCTCTGCGAATGCCCCCGCGCCTGCCGCTGCGCAGCGCCCCTTTGCCGGCCCTGGCCCCGCGCCCCTGGCCAGCAGCCGCGCAGCCCCTGCCCGGCCCGGCACACCCTCTACCGCCCCCCCTGTTTTGACGGCACAGCACCTGCCGCTGCGCCTGGACCACCGATGGGACGCGCAGCTGCTCAGCCAGCCGCAAGGCCCCGGTGCAGCACGCGCTCTGCGCTGGTAAGAGGTACGGGTTTCCACAGCGACAGGCGCTTGCCCACGCCTGCCACTGTTTTTCAGCTGGGCTATGTAAATGGAGAGCATCATGACCAACATCATCAAGAACTTCTGGAACGATGAAGAAGGCGCGACCGCCATTGAGTATGGGTTGATTGCGGGGCTGATTGCTGTGGCGCTGATTGCAGCGTTGAGCACGTTGGAAGGCGGTTTGAGTAGTCTTTTCAATGCCATCGGTGCAAAACTGAGTGGCATGACGGTCTAATCTCGTCATGGCATCCACTGCCTTCACCTGGATCCTGCTGCTATGGCTCATCGCCATAGCAGTGATGGACCTGCGCAGCCGAAAGGTGCGCAACTGGATGGTGCTGCTCGGCCTGGCAACCGGCCTGGCAGCACTGTTCAGAGGTGTGCAACCGTTCGATCTGTTGCCCTGGCAAGGCTTGGCGGGAATGGCGGTGGCCTTTGCCGCCTTGCTGCCGCTCTATGCCATCCGCTGGATGGGTGCAGGCGATGTCAAGTTTGCGGCAATAGCTGGGCTTTGGTTTGGTCTGTCTGCGCACCTGCTGGTGATCTGGCTCGGAGCCAGCCTGTTGGCCGGTTTCCATGGCATGGCAGTGCTGGCCTGGCGCAGCCTGGTACGCAGTCCCCAAGGGGCCATGCTGCAGGCCAAGCTGCCTGTGCGTTGGGCACCGCTGCTGCAACCCGCTACTACCACTGGAGCAGATGCCGCTGCATCCAACCGCCCATCAGGCCCCGCACGCAGCATCCCCTATGCAGGCTATATGGCGCTGGTGGCTATCGTGCTGCTGATGCGCAATGCAGGCCCCATCACCGGATAAAGGCGAGCAGATATGGCCTTCACACCTTATCCATTTTCCATGTGCTTTGCTGTCGCCCGCTGGGCCGCATGCGCTGCCGCGACAGCAAAGCATATGCCGCGTTCAACCTCCAGGAGCCTCCGACCATGAACCTCACCAAGATACTTGCCGGCCTGCTGCTGGTACTGGCCTTGGCCTTGGGCCTGGGCGCCTTGCTGCTGGGCCGCCAGACGGCCAACCGTCCCGTGGCACCCGTAACCGAGGCCAGCGGCACCTCTGCCAGCCAACCTGCCCCTACCCACGCAGTCGTGGTAGCAGCTAAACCCATTGCCGCAGGCCAGCGCCTGGTAGCCGACGATATCAAGATTGCGCAGTTGCCAGTGGCGGTAGCGTCCAGTTTCTCGACGACCGATGCACTGCTGGGCCGCACCACCACGATGGCTCTGGTGCCCGATGCACCGCTGTTTGAACAGCAGCTGATCAGCGGTTTGGCATTGCAGGTCGAACCCGGCCAACGCGCAGTGTCCGTCGGCATCCGCGAGGCCATGGCCGCTGGCCACCATGTGCGGCCTGGCGATTTTGTCGATGTGTTCTTTACCTTGGATGGCAAGACCGACGCCGCCGAGGTGGACAGCCAGACCCGGCTGCTGCTGGCGCGCACCCGTGTGCTGGCCTATGGCGCAGCCAGTGTGGAAAACCCACCGCCCACCCTGGCCCAGCGCCAGCAGGACGAGCAAGAGGCCGCCAAGACCGGCAGCAGCGCCAATGCGGCCCGGCGCAATACGCAAGATGCCCAGGCGGCGCGCAACGCAGCCACCGCCGTGCTGGCCGTTCCTTTGCAGGATGTCGAGCGCCTGACTCTGGCCGAGAAATACGGCCAGCTGAGCCTGGCGCTGCGCCACCCTGATGACAGCCGCGTGCCCGACCCGGCGCTGTTTGCCGCGCTGCCTACCGTGCTGCAGCCGGTAGCGGGCAAGCTGGCCAAGGGCGAGCAATTGCAGGACATGGACCGCTCCTTTGCCGGCCTGCGCTTCAAGGACCTGGCAACGGGCGCCGACAGCAAACCGGTGCGCCGCCCGCCCGCCGTCACGCACGCCAAGGCGCCTGCGGCACCTGCTGCCCCGTCCGTACCGCTGCGCACGGTAGAGGTCTACCAGGGCGCCAGCGCGCAGACCGTACGTTATTGAGGGCGACCGGGGTTGTCAGCCCCGGCCGTCCGCGCCACCACAGGCGCACACGGACCCGCAGGGCCCGGAACCAGAACGAGACAGACGAGGGAAACGACTATGAGAACCACTGCACTCGCATCCGCCGCCTGGCTGCCCCTGTTGGCCGGCACCTTGGCCGTGCAGGCCCAGCCGGTGGCCCCCGCTGCCATGAACGTGCAGCCCCTGGCACTGGTGCAAGGCCAGCAGCAGCTGTTCAAACCCGGTATCGCCATTGCACGCATCGCCATTGGCGACCCTGCGGTGCTGGATGTGCAGGTGCTGGGCGAACTGCCCCAGACCGGCAAGCCTGCCGCAGGCAAGGCAGCGGGCCAGCGCCCCACCCGCCATGCCGAGCTGCTGCTGACCCCCAAGGCTGCTGGCAGCACGACCTTGATGGTCTGGCCTACGCAGGGCGAACCGCATACCTGGAGCATCGTGGTCAGCGGCCCGCGCCTCTTGCTGGAGCGCCGCCTGCAGTCCCTCCCCGAGCACGCGCGTGCCTCGTCAGAACTGGCCGCCCTGGCCCCCAAAGGCACGCCATTGGCCGACCTGTCCAAGGTGGACGTGCGCAGCAATACCGTGCAGGTGGATGTACAGGTGGTGGAGTTCAAGAAATCGGCCATGCGGCGTGCGGGCGTGCAGCTCAACAGCGGTGGCGCCAATGACCATGGCTTCCAGTTCGGGGTCTACACCCCTGGCAGCAATGGCAGCAGCAGTGGCTCGTCCAGCGGCAGCAGTGGTGGTGGCAACGGCGGCGACAACGGCACCTCGGCCATTGCCAGTGCGATGAACCTGGTGCTCGGCTTTGGCCGCGCCTTCAGCGGCCGGGGCATTACCGCGCAACTGGGCTTTCTGGAAGGCAATGGCCTGGCACGTGTGCTGGCCAAGCCCACCTTGGTGGCCCATAGCGGCCAGACCGCGAGCTTTCTGGCGGGTGGCGAAATCCCCATTCCCGTGCCCAGCGGCGGCAGCAACAGCATTTCCATCCAGTACAAGGAGTTTGGCGTCAAGCTGCAGCTGACACCGACCATTCTGTCGAATGAGCGCATCGCCCTGAAGGTGGCGCCCGAGGCCAGCGACCTGGACTACACCCAGGGCGTCACCATCAACGATATCTCGGTGCCCGCGCTGCGCACCCGCCGGGCCGACACCTTTGTCGAGCTGGCCGACGGCGAGAGCTTTGTCATTGGCGGGCTGGTCAGCCGCTCGACCCTGTCCAACGTCAAAAAGGTGCCGCTGCTCGGTGACCTGCCCATCCTGGGCACCTTCTTCAAGAATCTGGATTACTCCCAGGAAGAGACCGAGCTGGTGATCATCGTCACGCCACGCCTGGTGCAGCCTTTGCCGGCAGGCACCAACCTGGAGGCCCTGCTGCCTGGTGCCCAGCAGGAACTGCCCAATGCTGGCCGCGTGTGGGCGCCCTATGCCGTGGGTGCGCCCTATGCCGACTCGCCCCTGCCCGGCTTTTCGTACTGATGCCATGAACAAGGATTCTCTCGCCCCCCACAGCGCAGGCCCCGCGCCCGAGAGCCCCTCGCTGGCCGACCTGCTGACGCCCCGGCCCGGCCAGGCACGGCCTGCGCCGGCAGATGCCAGCGAGCGCCCCGCGTTGCGCGCCGTGCCTCCCTCGCTGACACAGGTACCCGCGCATGCCGACCACACGGCCGACAGCGCCGCCACGGTGCCACTGCTGCTGGTGCAAGCGCCCGCGCCGCAAGGCGCACTGGCGCTGGTCTGGATGCAGCGACTGCTGGGCGGCGCCCAGCCCCATGTTGCCCCAAGCCTGTACACGGTAGCCGAGCAAGTGCGGCAGCTGCAGCCCCATGCCGTGCTGGTGCAGTTTGATGGCGCCAATGTCGATGCCGCTACGGCGCTGGTGGCGCAACTGCAGCAGGCATTCCCGCATATCCCTCGCCTGGCAATCGGGCATGCGCAGGAGGCCCCATGCCTGCTGGCCGCGCTGCGCGCGGGCGTACAGGATTTTCTGGATCTGGATGCACCGCTGGAGCCGGCCCAGCGCGTGGTCAGCCAGTTGCTGGCACGCCCCGCTGCCGTTGACCACCGCCGCGCGGACACCGCCCCGATCACCGCGCTGCTCTCGGCCCGCGCCGGCCTGGGCTGCAGCCTGCTCGCATCGCACCTGGCCTGGCAACTGCAAGAAGGCCTGAGCCCGGCCCATGGCGCCAAAGCCACAGCGCCCGCCAGCCATGCGGCCGATGCGCAAAGCTTGCACACCTTGTTGCTGGACATGGGGAGCTCGGGCGGGGACTGCGCCATCTACCTGAACACCCCGGGCGAGTTCAGCCTGGCCGATGCGCTCAGCCAGCAGCGCCGCCTGGACAAGCGCATGGCGGCCAGTGCGCTGTCGCGCCACCCCAGCGGCCTGCGGCTGCTGACGATGCCCCGCCATGCCACGCCGCCAGTGGCCGGCGAGATTGACGCGCTGGTCCAGCGCCTGGGCCAGTACTTTGAGCACCTGGTGCTGGATTTGGGCGCCGACACTCCGGTGCCGGTAATGGCCGAGGTGCTGCCGCAGGCCAGCGAGGTGTGGCTGGTTTGCGACCAGAGCGTGGCCAGTGTGGTCTGGACGGCCGAGCTGCTACAGCAGCTGCAGGCCATGGGCGTTGCAGCCGATCGCATCGAACTGCTTGTGAACCGCCATGACAGCCGCCTGGAGCTGGCGGCTACCCATATGGCGGCGCAGTTGCAATTGCCACTGTTGGGCCGCATTCCGGAGCGCCGCCGACCGCTGATGCAGGAGGTCAACCGTGGCCAGCTGCTGCAGGCGCAGCGCCGCAGCGAACCCTATGTGAAGGCCGTCGCCCAGCTGGCTGATCAGCTGCTGGCCGAGCACCACCCACAGCGCCCGGGCCACCGCAGCAGTGCGGCAGGCCCCTTGCTAACCCTTCTCCAGCGCCTGCGCGGCCACTGAACACGACCATGACCACCCCGGACTACACCAACGCCGCCACCGCTACCAGCGACAGCTTGCAGCATGCCCAGCTGCTCGCCGATCTGAAGAACCATGTCTACGAGCATTTGCTCAGCCGCATTGAGGAACTGGGGGCGGAGTTTGGCCGCTGGTCACAGGCGGCAATTGCGCAGTTTGTGAAGCTCGAACTCGACAGCTTTATCCGCCTGCATGCGGTGCCGGTCAACGAACAGGAGGCCCGCCAGGTGGGCGAGGCGCTCAGCCGCGAACTGACCGGCCTGGGCCCGCTGCAGCCGCTCCTCGAAGACCCGAGGGTCGAGGACATCCTCATCAATGGCTACCGGGATCTCTATGTCTCGCGCGGCGGCATGCTCGAGCGCGAGGCCTCGCATTTCAAGGACGACGAGCATGTGCTGCGCATCGTGCGGCGCATTCTGGCGCCGCTGGGCCGGCGGCTGGATGAATCCAGCCCCATGGTCGATGCCCGCCTACCCGATGGTGGCCGTATCAATGTGATCATCGGCCCGTTGGCCATCGACGGCCCCACGGTCTCGATCCGCAAGTTCCGCAAGGATCCGCTGACGCCCAAGGACCTGGTGCAGCTGGGGAGCTTTAACGAAGACATCTGCCGCATTCTGGAGATGGCGGTGAAGGCCCGCTGCAACATTCTGGTGAGCGGCGGCACCAGCTCGGGCAAGACCTCCTTGCTCAATGCGTTGGCCAGCTTCATCCCCAGCAACGAGCGCATCGTGACCATTGAGGACACCGCCGAGCTGGCCCTCAACCACAGCCATGTGGTGCGGCTGGAGAGCCGGCCGGGCAGCTTTGATGGCTCGGGCCATGTGAGCATCCGTGACCTGCTGGTCAACAGCCTGCGCATGCGGCCCGACCGCATCATCGTCGGCGAAGTGCGCAGCGGCGAGGTGCTGGAGCTGCTCCAGGCGATGAACACCGGCCACGATGGCTCCATGGGCACTATCCATGCCAGCTCGCCCCGCGAATGCCTCTACCGCGCCGAGATGCTGGCCGGCTTTGCAGGCTTTCAGGGCAGCGAAGTGAGCCTGCGCCGCCAGATTGCCAATGCGGTGGACTTCATCGTGCAGATCGGCCGCCTCTCCAACGGCCGCCGGCGCCTGTTGTCGCTGACCGAGGTGACCGGCATGACGGACAACATGATCTCCACCCAGGAACTCTACCGCTACGAGGCCCAGATCGGGCCCGATGGCCAGGAGCAAGACCAATGGGTGTCCATGGGCATCTCCCCCCATTCCCCCAAATTGCTGGCCTGGTGGCGCGCCCAGCAGCAGCCCGGCAGCAGCGGAGGGCCACGATGAACATCCACCCCGCCGTCCTGGTCATCGCCGCCCTCGCCTGCGCGCTGCTGGCCCTGGCGCTTTGGCTGTTCTCCCGTGCGCGCCAGCAGCAGGCGCGGCAATCGATTACCGGCCACCTGCAGCGCAGCCGCGATATCCAGCGCGATCTGATGGCAGGCGTTGCGGCAGCACCGATGCCTGGCATGGTGGCCGATCCGCGCGCCTCCACAGCCTTGGCGGGCGCACCCGGCAGCTCGGCGTCAGCACGGCAGTGGCTGTATGACCACCTGGGCTATGGCGCCTGGGGCATCAGCCCGCGTGGCGTGGTGATGATCGCCGGGCTGGGCCTGGTACTCGCATTTGTGGTTGCACTGCAAGCAGGCGCCTTGCTGGGAATGATGGTGCTGGGGGTCTATGCATTGCTGACCTGGTTTGGCATCTGGCACCGGGTGAGCAAGCGCCGCGCCAAGATGCTCTCGCTGCTGCCCGGCTTTCTGGACAATATGGTGCGCCTGATCTCCATCGGCAATTCGCCCCACGCAGCCTTCCAGTTTGCCAGCGGCAATGTGCCCGAGCCGCTGGGCAGTGCCTTGCAGCATGTCAATGCCTCGCTCAGCGTCTCGCCCGACCTGGGCCAGGCGATGACGCAGTTGGAGCGCACCTGGAAACTGCCCGAGTTTGGCCTGCTCGCCGCCGTGTTCCGCATGAGCACACGCTATGGCGGCCGGGTGGACCAGGTGCTGGAACGCGTATCGGCCTATATCCGCGACCGCCAATCGGCCGAACGCGAACTGCATGCGCTGTCGGCCGAGGTGCGTCTGTCCGCCTGGGTGCTGGCTTTGCTACCCATCATTGTCGGCACCTTGATCATGTTGCTCAACCAAGGCTACTTCATGCGCATGTGGAACGACGGCACCGGTCAGAAGATGATTTTTGCCGCAGCCGGCCTGGAGGTATTTGGTTCTTTCCTGCTGTACCGGCTGGCACGCCTGAAGTAAGGAAGGCCCAAGATGTTCCGATCCATTTGCCAACTACACCGCCACGACGCATCTCGGTCTGCGCACGTGTCCAGCGCAAGGAAGTGCCTATGAACGCCGACCAACTGTGGATCGCCAGCCTGGCGCTCGCTGCACTGGGTCTGCTGATGCTTGCCGGCAGGCTGCTGCTGCGCCAGCACCGCGCCGAACGCACCGGACAGCGGGTGGCACAGTTGCTGCAGCAGCGCGAGGCCATGGCGGCGGCGGTAGTACAGCCGTTCCCGATGCCGGGGCTGCAGCCGCTGGTTACCTCGGCAGTTCAGACTGAGCAAGAAGCAGCCCAGCAGGTGCTCGAACGCCTCCAACCACCGGCGTGGCTGGAGACAGGACTGGCCAAGGCGCTGTTCGCCCAAGAGGACCGCAAACTCATGGAGCAGGCGGGCATCGACATTGGCCGAGGTGGTCTCATTTTTGTGGGCTGCCGCACCGTGCTCTGCCTGTTGCTGCCCGCGCTGGTGCTTCTGCTTTTGCAACCGCAAGGTATGAAGGCCGTGTTCTATGGCTTTGCAGCGTTCAGCCTGGGCCTGATGCTGCCCAAATGGATTCTGCGCTCCAAGGCCAATAACCGGCGCAAGCAGGTGGTCGAGGAGCTGCCGCTGTTTGTGGACCTGCTGCGGCTGCTGCAAGGTGTGGGCCTGAGCATTGATCAGAGCCTGCACATTCTGGCGACCGAGTTTGGCAGCGTGCTGCGGGTGCTGAGCGCCGAGCTGGGCCTGGCCAACCGGCTCTACAGTTCGGGCCGCACACGCGAGCAGTCGCTGCAGCGCCTGGCCATGCTGGGGGCCGACGACGACATGAGTGCCGTGGTCAACCTGCTGGTACAGGTGGACCGGCATGGCGGCGCCGTGCAAGAGCCGTTGCGCGAGTTCAGCCTGCGGCTGCGTGAAAAGCGCCAGGCCAGTTTCAAGGAAAAGATCGGCACCATCACCGTCAAGATGACCGGCGTGATGGTGCTGACCTTGCTCCCTGCATTGATTGTGATCACCGCAGGCCCCGGCTTTACGGCGGTGATCCGCTCCCTGTCATCCATTGGAGGGCGATAAGCATGCGCCAGACCCACCGCAACACCCGAACACGGTCCCTACCGCTGCTGGCCTTGGCCGCAACGCTGCTGGGCGGCTGCGCCTCGAAGGGCCCGCAAGGCTATGGCGCTGCCGAGCAAAGCACGGCCGCCCAGGCGCAGCAGCAAATGGAAAAAGCCGCGCAGCTGACCCAGATCGATGCGCAGCAGACCTATCTGAACCTGATCCGCCAGATGCAGCAGGCCAACCAGTGGTATGCGTCGCTGGCACACACGCAGGCCTTTGAGCGCCAGTACGGCAGCCAGCCGCAGATCCGGCTGATGCGCGCCGATGCGCTGCGCAACACCGGGCAAGGCAAATTGGCCGAACAGGGCTACCAGGCCTTGCTGGCCGATCCTGACAGCAGCACGGTCGCACGTGCCCGGCGCGGCCTGGGTCTGCTGTATGCCAGCCAGGGCCAGTACCCCAACGCTATTGCACAGCTGGAGATGGCACGCCAGATCAACCCCATCGATGCCGATGTACTGAGCGACCTGGCCTATGCCCATATGCTGGATGGCCAGACCGAGGCCGCCCATCTGCCGGTGCTGCAAGCGGCGCAGTTGGCCCCCGGCAATGCGCGGGTGCAGCTCAACTTGGCCCTCTACCTGATGGCCAGCGACCAGAAGGCGCAGGCCTCGCAACTGCTGCAGCGGCTGAGCCAGCCCGCGGCCAAGAATGTGCCCGCGCTGATTGATGCGAACTCGATGCAGACCTTGCAGGCCCAGTTGCAGACGGTGCAGACCGCCATGCGCCGGCGCAATGGCGGTGAGTTGCCCTCGCCCACACCGGCTGCTGCAGCGCCATTGGTGGACAGTGCCGCGCTTGCCACCAGCCCGCTGACCGTTCCGGCTGCTGCCCCTGTTGTAACCCCGGCAGCAGCGCCATCCGAAGTGCCAGCGGCGGGACCTGGGCCTGCCTTGCCCACGGCCTTGCGCAGTACGGCCGCTGGCAACGACAGCCAACCCATCACCGCATCCCCGGCACGCCCCATCGCGCCTTAGCACCACCAGGAGTACTCCATGTCTCAGTCTCTTTCTCTCCCCACCTGGCGTTCCGTGCTGATGCTGGGCCTGGCTGCTAGTGCCGGCCTCTCGGCATTCGACGTGCATGCCGAATCCAGCCGCGCTGTGGTATCGGTCGAGGCCGAGGTGCCCAGCCTGGAGATGACACGGCAAGCGCCGGTGGTGCAGATTCCCGAGCGCGCCTCACCCGCCACGCAGCCCTATATCCCGCTGGCCACGGAGAACAGCAACCCGTCGCTGGAAAACCCGGTCATCTGGCGCAGCCGCCCCATCGTCATCGGCAATGCCACCGAGCGCCTTCTGGCCATGCAGACGGCATCACCGGGCGTTCACCCTCGCCCCATTGATGGCGAGCAGGCCAGCCGCAGCTACCAGCGCTATTTGAAGAGCTTCGAGACCAAGATCCCCGAGCGCTTTGAGACCGGCCTGGATGTGAAAAAGTAAGTCCCCGCCGTCCAGGAGCCCGCGATGCGCCCGCACCCCACCTCATCCATGCACCGCTGCAGGCACTCGCGCCAGCAGCGCGGGGTGTATGCGCTTGAGTGGGCCATCATCTTCCCGGTGTTCTTTGCACTGCTCTACGGCATCGTCTGCTACGGGCTGACCTTTCTGGTGCGCCAGTCGATGCAGTATGCAGTGGAAGAAGGCGCCCGCGCTGCGCTGCGCTACCCCAGCTCCACGATCATCGGCAGCAACCCGCCCACCTGGGCCTTCCGCAGCCTGCAGGCGCGCCGCACCACGGCCAACGCGCTCAACTGGTTGCCGGCCGAACTCCGACCGGCCGAGAGCGATATCAACTTCACGCTCTGCCACCTGACAGACACCGCCTGCAACCAGGACACGGCGTTGAACCCGGCGCTCGACTGCAATATCGAGACTCCCTGCCTGGTGCTGGTCAGCTACCGCATCGCCAACTACCGCCAGGGCGCCATTGCGCCGGCGATTCCCGGTTTCGGCCTGTTGCTGCCCGCCAGCCTGCAGGCCCAGGCGAGCCTGTTGGTGGACAGGAGGATGCTATGAAGCAGCTCCGCCTGTATCTGCACACCAGCGCGCAGCCGCGGCGCCAGCGCGGCGTTGCGGCCATCGAGTTCGCGCTGATTGCCGTGTTCATGGTCGTCATGCTGCTGGGCGTGACGGTGTACTGGCGCGCTTTCCAGGCGCAGCAGTCGCTCACCCGGGCAGCGGGCGATGGCGCACGCGCCATTCTGGGCGTGCTGGCAGCGGGGGTCAGCGACCCCTGCCATCCCACGCAGGCAGCGGCCAACCGCGCCACCATCCAGCTGCGGGTGGCGCAATCGGTGCGCTCCAGTCTGGAGCGCAGTGACATACCGGGCACGGTGGCAGACCAATTGACGGTGGGCGCCATCCAATGGCAAGCGGCCTGCCCGAGCACAGGCACCGGCAGTGCCACATTTGAGCTGCGCTACCAGCTCGCGCCACTGTTCGGCACGCAAAGCGCCTGGGTTACCGAACCACGGCAGCTCTATGAAAAAAGCGTGGTGCACTTTGCATCGCTGCTGTGAGGAGGATCAGCACCATGTCCGCCTATAGCGCCCCTTCCCTACGACACCCCATACCTGCGGCCCAGCGCGGCGCCGTGCTGGTGCAGTTTGCGCTGCTCGCTGCCGTGCTGGTCACCTTGCTGGGCACCGTGCAGATCGGCTATATGTACTACGCCAAGCGGGATCTGCAGCGCATCGCCGATGTGGCCGCGCTCGAAGCCGTCAACGCCATCACCTACGGCAACTCTGCGACCTGCGGGCTGGGCCGGACAGCGGCCAACCAAAGCGTGACCACCCAAATGCGCCTGTCGCTGAACAACGAACAGCGCACGATTGACTGCGGCCACTGGGACAGCAGCAAGGCCGATGCGCTGCGCTTCGGCCTCAACAGCAGCCCGATGAATGCCGTGCGCGTGCAGCTCCAAGGCGAGGTGCTGCAGCTGGTGCCTTTTATCGGCTCCCGGGTGGTGGCCGCCGCTGCCACCGCAGCCAAGGACAGCGAACCGGTGGCCGCGTTCTCGATCGGATCGCAGCTGCTGCGCTTCAACAACAATGGCCTGCTCGGGCGCATCACCGCGCTGGTGGGGCTGGATATACAGCGCCTCACCGTGCTCGACAAGGACGGCATCGCCAATGCCAAGATCACGCCCTCGGGCCTGCTCAAGGTGCTGGGGCTGCCCATTGGTGTCAATGACCTGGCGCTGCTCACCCCCAATGACCTGGCCAACGTCAATGCCTCGGTGATCGACCTGATCGACGCCGCGATCCAGGCCGGCAGCGACAGCCTGCTCAATGCCGAGGTGGATATCGCTGCCCTGGTCGATCTGCGCACCTACCTGGCCGCCTTCCAGATCGCGAACGTCAGGCTGCCACTGGGGGGAGACAAGGGCTTGCTGGCGATCATCTCTGCGGGCGGCGCGGCCTCGCCCATCGGCGCTGGGCTCGATGCCGCCATCGGCCTGGGTGACCTGGTGCGCACCCACCTGCTCGCTGCCAATGGCAGCAACAGCGTGGCGGTGGGCCTGGGGCTGCCGGGCATTCTGGATGCCAACCTGACCGTGGTGGAACCACCGCGCAACGCCATCGGCCCCGCCAATGGCCAGACCAAGGCGCGCAGTGCCCAGGTGCGTTTGACCGTCAATATCGGCGAGCAAAAGAATGTCAGCACTCCCGGCCTGCTGACGGCGCTGCTGGGCAATCTGCTGGGCATTCGGGTGCACATCCCCATTCAGGTGGACCTGGTGCGCAGCACCGGCACCCTCGAAGCCATCCAGTGCACGCCAGCGCGCAATGACCGGCGCGCCAATATCTCCGTGCGCTCGGCGATTGGCGATGTCTGCATTGGCCAGCTCGATGCCAACGGCGTGTGCCAAAAGACCGAGCTGGTGGACCTGAACCTGCTCAACCTGCTGGGCGGGCTGCGCGTCCAAAGCAAGCTGTCCACGTCCGTGCTGCAAGGCGCCACCTACTCCTCGGCGCCCAATGCCCAGGCCTGCCCCTACAACAACAGCAATGTGGACGAGTGCCTGGTCGGCATGCAGGTGGATGTGGAGCGCTCCAGCGGCCCCAATGGGCTGCGACTGGGCACCACCGTCAGCAACCTGTTGAAGCAGGTGCCAGGCTTGGTTGGAGACATTCAGAACGCCGAGTACTACGGTGTGCTGGGGGGACTGCTGGGCGGGCTGCTGGGTGGTTTGCTGGGCGGCCTCAATGCGCTGCTCAACGTGGTCGTCACGGTGGTCACTGCGTTGCTCGCCCCGCTGCTCAACACCATCGGCGGCGCACTGGACCTGCTGCTGCAGGGCCTGGGCATCGAGCTGGGCCGCGCCAATGTGGATTTGCTGGGCATCCAGTGCGACACCGCCCAGATCGTGCAATGAGGACAGGAGTGAGCGCAGCGACATGAAGAACCGAGGGAATAGAACGTGAATCAGAACGATTTGGTCATCTACGTCTGGGAAGGCCAAGCGGACATTGCAGAACGGGTGGAGCGCTGCATGGTCAACTTGGATGTGGACGTGGTGCGCGCCGATGGCCTGACCCTGTCGCCCGTGGTGGCACAGGGCGGCAACGCCATTGCCGTGGTCAGTGTGTCGGTGCTGGAAGGAGCGCGATTTACGCGCCAGGGGATCGAGGGCAACTTTGGCGGCATGCCGGTGCTGTGGGTCAGCGCCAAACCGCGTGGCGAAGGACCGGGCACCTATGCCACCGAGTACTCCCATGTGCTGCCCTTTGACTTTACCGGCGCGGAGCTGCGGGCGATGCTGGTGCGCATTGTGCGGCGGCTGCAAAGCACCAGGCACAAGCAGCCCCGTGGCGACGACATCATCGCCGAGGCCGAATGCATGCTGGCGCTGCTGCGCGATGTGGACACCTTTGCCGACTGCGAGCACAGCGTGCTGATCTTTGGCGAGACGGGTACCGGCAAGGAACGCATTGCCGAGCGCCTGCATGAGCGCAATACCCACTACGGCCAGGGGCCCTTTGTCGTCGTCAACTGCGGCGCCATCCCCGATGGCCTGTTCGAGTCGCTGTTCTTTGGACATGCGAAGGGCTCGTTCACCGGTGCAGTGACGGCGCACAAGGGCTTTTTCGAGCAGGCCAATGGCGGCACCCTGTTTCTCGACGAAATCGCCGACCTGCCGCTGTACCAGCAGGTCAAGCTGCTGCGCGTGCTCGAAGAGCGCACGGTGACCCGGCTGGGCGCCACGTCGCCGGTGGCGCTGGATTTCCGCCTGGTCGCGGCCACCAACAAATCGCTGCGCGAGCTGGTGCATGCCGGGCGCTTCCGGGCGGATCTGTTCTTTCGCCTGGCGGTGATCGAGCTGCAGATGCCCAGCCTGGAAGAGCGTGGCGAGGTCGACAAGCTGGCCATCTTCAACAGCATCCTGCGCAAGGTGGTGGGCGAGGAGATGATGGAACGCCTGGGTGGGCCGCCGATGTTCATCCTCGACGCGATTGCGCAAATGTATTTCCCCGGCAATGTGCGCGAACTGCGCAACCTGGCCGAGCGCGTTGGCGTGGCCGCCCGCCAGACCCAGGACTGGCATGCCGGTGGCGCCACCGAGCGGCTGCTGCTGCAGGCCCAGAGCCTGTCGGCCACCACCTTTCCGCTGGAGCCCCATGCCGCCGAACCGCTGCTGGCCGACCGCAGCAACTGGGACCTGGAGGAGCGCAACCGCATCATCGAGGCCTTGCATGCCAACGACTGGCGGCGCCAGCACACCGCGCAGCAACTGGGTATCAGCCGCAAGGTGCTGTGGGAGAAGATGCGCAAGTACCAGATCTCGGACGGTGAACCGCTGGTGCCGCTGGCACCAGCCGCCGCGCAAGCCAACGATAACCTGCCCCTGTGACCCTGCAAACCCAGCCTTTGCCGACCATGACAGACAAACCCCTGATCGTTTTTGTAGGCGCGGTGTACCCGAGCCAGTACAGCCTGCTGTGCAGCTACCTGCGGGCCCAGGGCCTGGCCGATGCGTGGTTCATGACCACGCCCGGCCACAAGGCCAACCATGAGAAGCACTGCGACCACCTGCTGTCCTTCCAGCCCGATGGACTGATCGTCGGCCCCCAGAGCTACTACTACTCGGACAAGGTCGAGCGCTCGGCGCGCATCTGCCGGGGCGTGCTCAAGGCGCTGGAAGACTTCGAGGCCGCGCAAGGCCGCAAGATCGATGTGGTGGTCGCCCATTCGCTGTGGGGCGCGCCCAACTGGCTGTATGGCGAGCTGGACGCCGCCATCATCAGCTACATCGAGTTTCCCAGCTACCTGGCCCACGGCTGGGATGCCGCCTACCCGCCCGACCAGGCGCAGCGCCTGGGCGACCGCAACACCGAGATGCTGAGCTTTCACCAAGTGCTGTGCAGCGACCTGACCATCGTGCCCAGCGCCTATGCGCGCTCGATGTTCCCGGCGCTGCTGCAGGACCGCATTGCGGTGCAGTTCGAAGGCTTTGACATCCAGCCGCCGCTGCGCAATTGGGGCGCGGCCAGCGAAGCAGCGGATGGGGCAGGCCGTGCCGACAAGCCTTTCACGATCGCCTTCTCGGCGCGGGATCTGTCCAGTGCCAAGGGCTTGGAGACCTATATCCGGCTGGTGGACCGCATGGTGCGCGAAGGCGATGGCCAGAACACCCGCTTCATCGCCATCGGCGATGCCAAGGCCTCCACCTACGGCTATGAGCAGCAATGGGTGGAGCGGCGCTACGGCGGCAAGGTGGAGAGCTTTCGCGACCATCTGCTCAAGGTCTACCCGGCAGCCGATGTGATCGAGTTCCCCGGCCACCTGCCCTATGGCCAGTTCTCGGCGCTGCTGGCCGAGGTTGATCTCTTCCTCTACCCACTGCGCTATGGCGTGGCCAACTGGGGCCTGATGGAGATCCTGGCGCGCGGCGGCTGCGTGATTGGCTCCAACTGGGGCTTTGCGCCCGAGCTGATTGCCCACAACGTCAACGGCCTCTTGCTGCCCGACAACGACGACGACTGGATCGACGCGATACGGCAGCTGCGCAACGACCCGGCCCGGCGCCAGCGCTATGCCCAGGCTGCGCTGGAGACCGGCAAGGCCTACCATATCGCCAAGGTGGCGCCCCGCTTTATGGCGCTGTTTCAGCGGGCGATGGCCAACCGCAAGGCGCCGCTGGTGGCGCCGCGCTAGGGCGGCATGGAGGACCTAGGCGCCCTGTGTCCACCTAGCGAAACCCTGGGCGCGCAACGCACAGGCCGGGCATTCGCCACAGCCATAGCCCCAGTCATGGCGCTCGCTGCGGTCGCCCTTGTAGCAAGTGTGGGTGTCTTCCTGCACCAGGGCCGTCAAGGCGTCGCCGCCCAGGTCCTGCGCCAGCTGCCAGGTCGCGGCCTTGTCGATCCACATCAGCGGCGTCTCCACCACCAGCTGCCGGCCCAGGCCCAGGCTCAGCGCCACCTGCATGGCTTTCATCGTGTTGTCGCGGCAGTCGGGGTAACCGGAGAAATCGGTCTCGCACATGCCGCCCACCAGCACCGTGCACTGGCGGCGGTAGGCCACCGCAGAGGCCAGGGTCAAAAAGACCAGGTTGCGCGCCGGCACAAAGGTATTGGGCAGGCCATCGGCCTGGTAGGCCAGTGCGGCATCCGTGGTCAGCGCCGTATCGCTGATCTGGCCGAGCACATCGATGTTCAGCAGGTGGTCATCCCCCAGCTTTGCCGCCCAGTGCGGGAACTGCGCGCGCAAGTGAGCCAGCACCGTGCTGCGGCATTCCAGCTCCACCCGGTGGTTCTGGCCGTAGTCGAAGCCAATCGTTTCCACATGGGCATAACGGCTCAATGCCCAAGCCAGGCAGACGGTGGAATCCTGTCCACCCGAAAAAAGTACCAGCGCCTTGGCGTCTTGCATGCTGCGCTTCTCCATCCATCAAAAATCTAAAAACCGGGCTTGTATGGGCAATGGCTCAGCTGCGCTCACCCCAGGCCGTGCTGGCATCGGTCAGCGCATCGCTGCGCGTGGCCGACAGTATCGCGTCGAGCAGTCCGGGAAAGCGTGCATCGAGGTCTTCGCGCCGCAGCGACAACAGGTTCTCGCGCCCCGCAGGGCGCTGCCAGATCACGCCGCTGCTGCGCAGCACGCGCCAGTGGTGCGTCATCGTGGATTTGGTCTGGTCGCGCAGCAGCGCCGTGCAGCTGCGCTCCTGGCCATCGGCCAGCACGCGCACCACTGCCAGCCGGGTGGGGTTGCCCAGCGCGGTGAGCACATTTTCCAGATGAATCTGCGCAGATTCAGGGTGGTGAGGAATCATCGGAGTCCATGCGCCACGGAGGCGCGCATCGATCGACCCGTCGGGCCGGGTAAAAGGCCGTCATTCTGCCTGGGTCAGCAGGGCTGACAGCCCGATGGGCGCTATTGTCCCCAAACCGCCAATACCCATGACGACAGTACGATTGTCATCGTACTATTAATATCGCTCTTTTCTGGCCCTGTGCCGGTGCTGTCCTGAAGGCACCGGATGTCGCAAAGTGGGAGCGCACAGGGCTGTAACATGCAGCTGAATCCAGCTGATATACCGACCCAAGGAGGTCAACATGGCCCGCCATACCCCCATAGAACGCTATCGCAACATCGGCATCTCTGCGCACATCGATGCCGGAAAAACCACGACGACCGAGCGCATCCTGTTCTATACCGGGGTGAGCCACAAGCTGGGCGAGGTGCATGATGGCGCCGCCACGATGGACTGGATGGCCCAGGAGCAAGAGCGCGGCATAACGATCACCTCGGCCGCGACAACGGCCTTCTGGTCGGGCATGGAACGCAACTTCCCGGCGCACCGCATCAACATCATCGACACCCCCGGTCACGTGGACTTCACGATCGAGGTCGAGCGCTCCATGCGCGTGCTCGACGGCGCCGTGATGGTCTATGACTCGGTGGGCGGCGTGCAGCCGCAGTCCGAAACCGTCTGGCGCCAGGCCAACAAGTACAAGGTGCCACGCCTGGCCTTCGTCAACAAGATGGACCGCATTGGTGCGGACTTCTTCCGCGTGCGCCAGATGATGGTGGACCGCTTGAAGGCCAACCCCGTGCCCATCGTGATTCCGATTGGCGCCGAGGCCGAGTTCTCCGGCGTGATCGACCTGATCAAGATGAAGGCCATCATCTGGGACGAGGCCTCGCAGGGCATGAAGTTCGAGTACCGGGACATCCCCGCCGAGCTGCAGGCCTCTGCGCAGGAATGGCGCACCAAGATGGTGGAAGCCGCGGCCGAAGCCAGCGAAGCGCTGACCGACAAGTACCTGAACGACGGTGACCTGCCTGAGGCCGACATCATTGCCGGATTGCGCCTGCGCACGATTGCGACGGAGATCCAGCCCATGCTGTGTGGCTCGGCCTTCAAGAACAAGGGTGTGCAGCGCCTGCTGGACGCCGTGGTCGAGCTCATGCCGTCGCCGCTGGATGTGCCTGCGGTGACTGGCCACAGTGAAGACGAGAACGACAGCACGGTGCTGACGCGCCGCGCCGACGATGGCGAGAAGTTCTCTGCCCTCGCCTTCAAGCTGATGACCGACCCGTTTGTGGGCCAGCTGACTTTTGTGCGCGTCTACTCGGGCGTGCTCAGCAAGGGCGACCTGGTCTACAACCCGATCCGTGGCCGCAAGGAGCGCATTGGCCGCATCGTGCAGATGCATGCCAATGAGCGCCAGGAAATCGATGAGATTCGCGCCGGCGACATTGCCGCCTGTGTGGGCCTCAAAGAGGTGACGACCGGTGAGACCCTGAGCGACCCGAGCGCGCCGATCATCCTGGAGCGCATGTCCTTCCCTGAGCCCGTCATTGCGCAAGCGATCGAGCCCAAGACCAAGGCCGACCAGGAAAAGATGGGCATCGCCCTGTCGCGCCTGGCCGCCGAGGACCCCTCTTTCCGCGTGCGCACCGATGAGGAATCGGGCCAGACCATCATCGCCGGCATGGGCGAGCTGCATCTGGAGATCATCGTGGACCGGATGAAGCGGGAGTTCAACGTGGAAGCCAATGTGGGCAAGCCCCAGGTGGCCTACCGCGAAACCATCCGCAATACGGTCAAGGATGTGGACGGCAAGTTCGTGCGCCAGTCGGGCGGCAAGGGCCAGTATGGCCATGTGGTCTTTACCCTGGAGCCGATGGAGTCCGGCGAAGGCTTTGCGTTTGTCGACGAAATCAAGGGCGGTGTGGTGCCACGCGAGTACATCCCCGCCGTGGAGAAGGGGGTGCGCGAGGCACTGACGACCGGCGTGCTGGCCGGCTACCCGGTGGTGGATGTGCGCGTGCGCCTGACCTTTGGTTCGTACCACGATGTGGACTCGTCCGAGCAGGCCTTCAAGATGGCGGCCATCTTTGGCTTCAAGGAAGGCATGAAGAAGGCCAACCCGGTCATCCTGGAGCCGATGATGGCGGTCGAGGTGGAAACGCCGGAAGACTATGCCGGCACCGTGATGGGCGACCTGTCGTCGCGCCGGGGCATGGTGCAAGGCATGGACGACATTGCCGGTGGCGGCAAGAGCATCAAGGCCGAGGTTCCGTTGTCCGAGATGTTTGGCTATGCCACGCAGCTGCGCTCGATGACGCAGGGCCGCGCCACCTACACGATGGAGTTCAAGCGCTACACCGAAGCGCCTGCCCATGTGGTGGCGGGCATTGCGACCCGGTCGAACCGATAAGGCCTGGGCCTGCTTTAGCAGGCCACTCAGTCCATAGGCAAGCAAGTCAGCAGGCACATCGCCCCCAAAGCGATGTGCCTGTTTTTTATGCGCCGTCCTCAAAAGCGCCAGGTGGCACCCAGCAAAGGCCCGGCCATCGTCACATCGATGCGCGTGCCGCCCCGGCGGTAGTCCAGGGTCAGCACCCGGTAGCCCAGCGAGACAAAGGCCTGCTCGCTCCACTGGTAGTTGACGGTGGCAGCGACCTGGTGCGTGGCCCGCGACCCTAGGCCAAAGCCACCCACATCGCCATAGGCAATAGCCGACCAGCGCGGCGCAATGGGGATATGGGCGCGCAGGCCAAGGACAGGGTCGACAAACCGCTTCTCGGGCGAGGCCTGCACCAGGCCGCCCGCCACATCGACCGAGGCCTTGACGCTCCAGGCGCGCAGGCCCGCCAGCAGATCCAGGTTGATATCGGCGTTGGAGACCGCACGGTAGCCCGCAGCCAAGGTGGCGGAGGCCTGGCGGAAGCTGCCCGATGCCGGCAGACCAAGCGGCAGCTTGCCCGAGCGCGAACTGGACGAATAGCTGATGTCGCCCAGCAGCACCAGGCGGTCCTTGCGGGCATAGCCGGTCAAAAAGAATGCGGCATCCAGGTCCTTCATTACGTCGGAAAACGACTTGTCCATCGACACCACACTGCCGCCTCGCAAGGGCCGCAGATCACCGCCCACCCCACTGGCCCAGACATAAGGTGTGAGCTGAACAGCCCAGGTGCCGGTGGCGCCCTCCTCTGCCGGTGCAGGCAGCTGCTGCGCCACAGCGGCCAACGGCAGGCCTGCGATGGCGGCCAGCGCTGCAAGGCGCCTCGCATTCGCACACAGGAGCACCCGGGGGTGCAAGGTGGAAGACCCTGGCATCGCTATCCCTCCATCTGCCAGAGCGGGAGGCCAGGGCAGTTTGTTTGATTAATAAAACTACTTATAGATCGAACAAATCATCGCACGGATCGGCGGCCATGCACAGCGATGGCAGAGCCCGGCCACCCCGCCACCCCCCGCCGGTTCGCCGGTTCGCCGGTTCGCCGGTCGCCGCCCCCGCTAACCTACATGCGCAAAGCGCTCTGCCAGCCAGTCGATGAACACCCGTACCCGTGCCGAAGGCTTGCGGCTGTAGGGATGGAGCACCGACACCGGCATGGGCGGCGGAGGCAGCTCGGGCAGCACCTCCAGCAGCTCGCCCTCTTCCAGCGCCCGCGCAATGCGGTAGCGCGGCACCTGCACCATCCCCAGGCCCGCCATCGCAGCACCGGTGTACAGGTCAGCGCCGTTGACGGTGATGCTGGGCTTGAGGCGCCGCTCCACCACCTGCTTGCCCACACAAAACTCCAGTGCCACCGGCCGGCCCGTGGCGCTGGAGACATAGGCCACGGCGGCATGCTGGGGCAGTTCATCCAGCGACGCAGGCAGGCCATGGCGCTTGGCATAGCCACGGCTGACCACGGTCACTTGGCGCAGCGACGCAACCTGGCGCCCGATCAGCGATGAGCTTTGCAGGCTGCCAGCGCGCAGCACGCAGTCCACCCCTTCGCGCACCAGATCCACCAACCGGTCGTCTTCGGCCATGTGCAGCTGCACCTCGGGGTAGCGGTTGGCAAAGTCACCCAGGTGGGGCATCACAAAGTAGCGCGCCAACGTGCCCTGCAGGTTGACCCGCAGCAAGCCCTGCGGCGGCGCGTGGCGAAAGGCGCTTTCCGCTTCCTGCAGATCGGCCAGCAGCCGGGTGCAGCGGCGGTAATAATCCTCGCCCTCGGGCGTCAAACGCACCTGGCGCGTGGTGCGGTCCAGCAGGCGCGCGCCCACGCGGGCCTCCAGCCGCTGGACCAGATTGGTCACCGTGGCGCGCGGAATCTGCAAGTCGTCCGACGCCTGCGCAAAGCTGCTGCGGTCCGCCACACGCACAAATACCTGCATCTCCTGAAAGCGGTCCATGGGCCAAAGGGACGCTGCAGCGTCCGGTAATTATTAAAGTAAACCGAATTATAAAATTCAAATCAGGGCAATGATCTTTTGAATGGAATAGTGAAAAATCCAGCCATTCCATCAACGACAGGAAAACAGACATGACCAAGCCCACATCCATCGCCCTGATCACTGGCGCATCGCGCGGCATCGGCGCCACCATTGCCCGCCGCCTGGCCCAAGAGGGCCATGCCATCGCCATCAACTACGCCAGCAACGCGCAAGAGGCCGAGGCACTGGCCCAGGCGCTGGTGCAAGAAGGTGGCCAGGCGATGGCCATCCGTGCCGATATCTCGCAGGCAGAGCAGGTCCAGGCCATGTTCGGCGCCGTCGAGCAGCAACTGGGCAAGATTGATGTGCTCGTCAACAACGCCGGCGTGCTGACCACCAGCCACCTGGCCGAAACCAGCGACGCGCTGTTTGCCAAAACCTTTGCAATCAACACCCAGGGCGTGTTCAACACCCTGCGCGAGGCAGCCACGCGCCTCAACGACGGCGGGCGCATCATCAACCTCTCGACCACCGCACTGGCGCTGAACATGCCCGGCTACGCCATCTACAACGGCAGCAAGGCAGCGGTAGAGGCTTTTACCCGCGTGTTTGCCAAAGAGCTGCGCGGCCGCCAGATCACCGTCAACGCGGTGGCCCCGGGACCGGTCGCGACCGAGCTGTTCTTTGCCGGCAAGAGCGAAGCGCAGATCGAACACTTTGCCAAGATGCCCCCGCTGGAGCGCCTGGGCGAGCCCGAAGACATCGCCGCCGTGGTCGCATTTCTGGCCAGCAAGAACGCCGGCTGGATCAACGGCCAGGTGCTGCGCGCCAATGGCGGTATTGCTTAAGCCCCAGCGCCAGCTCTCACTGCCGGCCGGTCAGCACGCCCGTGGCTGGGGCAGCGCAGATCACCACTCCGCCACACTGCCATCCGCATGGCGCCAGACCGGGTTGCGCCAGCGGTGGCCTTCGTTGGCGCGCTCCACCACATAGGCCTCGTTCACCTCGATGCCCAGGCCGGGGCCGCCGGGCATCGCCACATAGCCGTCCTGGTAGTCAAAGGCATCGCGGTTGTGCACATAGTCGAGCAGGTCATTGCCCTGGTTGTAGTGGATGCCCAGGCTTTGCTCCTGGATGAAGGCGTTGTAGCAGACCGCATCGATCTGCAGGTTGGCAGCCAACGCAATCGGGCCTAGCGGGCAATGCAGGGCAACGGCAATATCGTAGGCCTCGGCCATCGCGGCGATCTTGCAGGTCTCGGTGATGCCGCCCGCGTGCGAGGGGTCGGGCTGGATGATGTCGACACCGCCCTGCGCAAACACGCGCTTGAAATCCCAGCGCGAGTAGAGGCGCTCACCCAACGCGATGGGTGCAGCGCCGATGGCGGCCAGCTCGGGGATCACCTCCAGGTGCTCGCTGAGCACCGGCTCCTCGATGAACATCAGGTTGAAATCGCGCAGCTCGCGCATCAGCACCTTGGCCATGGGCTTGTGCACCCGGCCGTGAAAGTCCACACCAATGCCGATGTGCTTGCCCACCGATTCGCGGATCATCGCCACATTGGCGACGGCCTGCTCCACCTTGGCGTGGCTGTCGATGTACTGCATCTCTTCGGTGCCGTTCATCTTCACGGCGGTAAAGCCGCGCGCCACCGCCGCTTGCGCCTGGGCCGCCGTGTCTGCCGGGCGATCACCCCCTATCCAGGAGTAGACGCGGATGCGGTCACGCACCTTGCCGCCCAGCAGCCCATGCACGGGCACACCCAGCGCCTTGCCCTTGATGTCCCACAGCGCCTGATCCACTCCGGCGATGGCGCTCATCATCACCGGGCCGCCCCGGTAGAAGCCGGCGCGGTACATCACATTCCACAGGTCCTGCACATTGCGCGGGTCGCGGCCCACCAGGTAGTCGGACAGCTCCTCAACCGCAGCGGCTACGGTGTGGGCACGGCCTTCGACGACCGGCTCGCCCCAGCCGACGACACCTTCGTCGGTGTCGATCTTGAGAAAGCACCAGCGCGGGGGCACGATAAAGGTGGTGAGCTTGACGATTTTCATGGGAAGAAAGAAGAAGAATGGGTGGGGATCAGCGGATGCGGCGGGAGCTCATTCGAAGTCCAGCAGCACCTTCATCGCCTGCGAGCGGTCGGCCGCCAGCGCAAAGGCGCGGGCTGAATCGCGGTAGGACAAGGTGGCCGATATCAGCGGCTTCACATCGACCAGGCCCTTGTTGAGCAGCGCCACGGCAGTGGCGAACTCCTGATGGAAGCGGAAGGAGCCACGCCAGTCGAACTCCTTGGCCACCAGCATGTTGATCGGCAAGCTCATCTCGGCAGCGGCCAGGCCCAGCTGCACGATGGTGGCGCGCGGGCGCAGCACATCGAAGGCCCCGCGCAACGCGTGCGGGTTGCCACTGGCCTCGAACAGCACATCGAACTGGCCCTTGTCGGCCGCGTAACGCGCCAGGCCATCGGGCGATTCGCCCACATGCACGACCTCATCGGCGCCCACCTGCAAGGCCTTGGCCAACGGGTGCGCGCTCATGTCGGTGGCCACAATGTGCTCGGCCCCTGCGCGGCGTGCCGCAATGATGGCCAGTGCGCCAATCGGCCCGCATCCGGTCACCAGCACCATGCGGCCCAGCAGCGGGCCGGCCCGTTGCACGCCATGCAGGGCCACGGCGAGCGGCTCGGCCATCGCGCCCTCGGCATCGCTCACCTGGGGGGCCAGCAGATGGGCCTGGTGCGCCTCGATGACGATCTGCTGGCGGAACGCCCCTTGCACATGGGGGGTGCGCATGGCGCTGCCGTAGTAGCGCATGTCCAGGCAGTGGTTGTGCAGGCCCATCTGGCAAAAGCGGCACTGGCCGCAAGGCCAGCTGGGGCTGACTGCAATGCGCTGGCCCGCAGCGAAGCCCGTCACACCAGCACCCACCGCTTCGATGACGCCCGAGACCTCATGGCCCAGCACCATCGGCTCCTGGATGCGAACGGTGCCAAAACCGCCGTGCTGGTAGTAATGCAGGTCAGAGCCGCAGATGCCGCCGCAGCGCACCCGCACCTGCAATTGGCCAGGCCCGGGCGCAGGCGTGGGGACGGATTGCACCCGCAGATCGCCGGGTGCGTGGATTACAAGCGCTTCCATGTCAGAAGTTCCTCGTTGGCTTGAATGAGAGAAGGTCTCAGCGTTTGCTGTTGCGGTAGCTGGCCAGCGCCGCATAAAACGACTGGGCAAACTCCGGGCCCACCGTCGCCTGGTTCTTGTCGATCACCGGCTGCACCGCCGCGCGGATCTTCTCCAGCTCGGCCGGCGGCATCTCGCCCACCTGCATGCCATGCGACCTGAGCTGGGCGACCACCTCGCCGGCCTGGCGCAGCTCTTCGCTGCGCTGCAGGCTGCGGGCCTTCTCTGCGGACTGCTGCACCGCCTGCTGCTGCGCAGGCGTCAAGGCCGACCACCATTTGTCCGACGCAATCAAGGCCACCGGCGTGTAGACGTGGTTGGTGATGGTCAGGTATTTCTGCACCTCATACATCTTGTTGGCATACATGTCGACCACCGGGTGCTCATAGCCGTCCAGCGCCTTGATCTCCAGCGCCGGGTAGACCTCGGAGAAGGCCATGGGCACGGCATTCATGCCCATGGCATTGAAGCTGGCCAGCGCCATCGGGCTTTGCATGACGCGCACGCGCAGACCTTTCATGTCCGCCAACGAGGCCAGCGGGCGCTTGCTGTTGGACATATTGCGGAAGGCGCCGCCCGCCCAGACCAGGCCGCGCATCTTCATGTCGGCAATGCCGTCCAGCATCTGGCGGCCGATGGGGCCATCGAGCACATGGGCGGCCTCGGCGTCGCTGGCAAACAGAAACGGAAAATCAAAAATCTGCAGCGCCTTCTTGCGCGCGGCGATGGGCGAGAGCGCGCCCATGTACAGGTCCTGCGTGCCGCTTTGCACCGCAATCAGCATCTTGTCTTCGCTGCCCAGGGTGGCGCTGCTGTACACATCGATCAGCACCTTGCCATCGGTCGCCTTGGCCACATCGGCGGCAAACTGCTTCATTGCGATGGCGCGGGGGTGCGAGTCGGCAAAGGAATGGCCCAGGCGTGCACGCTTGCCCTCCTGGGCTTGCGCGGGCGCCAGGCCCAGCGCCGCCAAGGTGGCGAAGGCAAGGCCTGCAACGAGGCTTCGGCGTTGGATCAGTGTCATGGTCGGCTCCTTGTCTTTTTGGGCAAAGCTCGCCCTTGGCGTTTGCGGCTTGCAAGCGCCCAGGGCTCTTCAATGGATAGGTTTGAGGGTAGAGCGTTGGGGCTTAGCGGCTCATCATCTCCAGCGGCCACATGACGATCTGCGGGAACACGACCAGCAGGAACATCACAATCGTCTGGGCGACCATGAACGGAATCACGCCTTTGATGGCACCGCTCATCGGTATCTTGGCGACCCCACAGACGACATTGAGCACGGTGCCCACCGGGGGCGTGACGAGGCCAATGGCGTTGTTCATGATGAACAGCACACCGAAGTAGACCGGGTCGATGCCCGCCTGCTTGAGCACCGGCATCAGCACGGGCGTCATGATCAGCACCGTGGGCGTGAAATCCAGCGCCGTGCCCACCAGCAGCACAAGCACCATCAGCGCAAAGGTCAGCAGCATCTTGTTGTCCATCAGCGGCTCGACCAGCGCGGCCAGCTGCTGCGGGATATTGGCCGTGGTGATGAGCCAGGCCGACACACCGGCAGCCGACACCAGGAACATGATGATGGCGGTGGTCTCGGCAGCGCGGTAGACCAGCGCGAACAGCTGGTTCATCTTGATCTCGCGGTAGATGAACATGCCCACGACCAGCGAGTACATCGCGGCAATGACGGCAGCCTCGGTCGGGGTGAACCAGCCGAACTTCAGACCACCGATGATGACTACCGGCAGCACCAGCGCCCACAGCGACTGGCGCGTAGCGCTCAGGCGCTCGGCCATCGTGCGCTTGGGCTCGGTGACGATCGGGTCGCGGCCAATGCACCAGCGCCAGGCCAGCAAGATCGCCAGCCCCATCAGCAGGCCCGGCACAATGCCGGCGATGAACAGTTTGGTGATGGAAACGCCGCCGGTCACGCCGTACAGAATCATCGCGATCGATGGCGGAATCACCGGCGCAATGATGCCGCCGCTGGCAATCAGGCCGCAGGAGCGGTTCACGTCATAGCCGGCCTTGCGCATCATTGGCACCAGCACCGCAGCGAGCGCGGCGGTATCGGCCACGGCCGAACCCGACAGCGATGCCATGATGACCGCTGCACCCACGGCAACATAGCCCAGGCCGCCACGGATATGGCCAATCCAGGACATGGCCATCTGGATGATGCGGCGCGTCATGCCGCCGGCGTTCATGAACTCCCCCGCCAGCATGAAGAACGGCACGGCCAGCAGCGGGAAGCTGTTGGCGCCATCCCACATGTTCTGCACGACGATCTGCGGATCGGTAAAGCCCATGTAGTACATCAGCGCCAGGCCGCAGCCGATCAGCGCAAACGCAATGGGCATGCCCAGGGCCATCAGCCCCAGCAACGACGAGATGAAAATGAAGATGGTCATACGCGGCCTCCCTGAGGTCCGGACTGCGCCTGCATCGCATGCTCGGCTTCGCGCGCCTCATCCATGCCCTCTTCCTGCACGTCGATCAGTTCGTCATCCGCTACCCTGCCCAGCACCAGGCGCACCAGGTTGGACAGGCAGATGATGCCGATGGCCGCGCCGGTGAAGTAGCTCACGCCATAGACCCAGAGCATGCTCAGTTGCGCCACCGGCGAGGCGTTGCCGGCAATGATGTCGTGCTGCAGCCAGGTGCCGTAGACGATGTAGATGCAGCACAGCAGCATGATGGCCTGGCTCAGCCCCCAGCAAACGCTGCGGCCGGCCAGCGGCATCATCTGCACCATCAGGTCCACCCCCAGGTGGGCGCGCTTGCGCATGCCCACGATGGCGCCCAGAAAGGTCAGCCACACAAAGGCAAAGCGCGGCACCTCTTCCGACAGATCAATGCCGGTATTGAAAAACAGCCGCAGCATCACATTGCCGAACACCATCACCAGCATGACGAGCATGCACAGCACCATGACGATTTCCAGCGCGCGCGTCAGCCCGTCGGCGAGCATTTTGAGTACCTTGCCCATGGCAACACCTTTCCCGGCAGCATGGCCTTGTGCCGTGCCACCACCTGAAGCTTGTAGGTCGATGCCGGCAGCGCCGCGCGATGGGGCGCTGCCAGAACGTTGAAACGAGGGAAACGGGCCCGGCCTCACCGGGCAGGCCCGCTGCCGTTACTGGGCCTTGCGCGCCTGTTCGATTTCGGCAAAGAAGCCCTTGACGAACTCATCGCCGATCTGCGGTGCGAACTTGGCCAGCACTGGCTTGACCTTGTCCTGCATGCGCGCCAGCTCGGCCGCAGGCATGCTGTCCACCGTCACGCCCGCCTTCTTGAAGTTATCGATCGCCTGGCTGTCGCCTTCATCGAGCAGCTTGCGCTGCAGCAGGCCGGCCTCCGTCGCGGCCTTTTGCACGCCGGCCTTGTCGGCGGCCGAGAGGCTGTCCCAGAACTTCTTCGAGGCCACCAGCGCCGACGGCGTGTACACGTGGTTGGTGATGGTGATGTACTTCTGCACTTCCTGCATCTTGTTGGCCCACATGTGCTGCAGCGGGTTCTCCTGGCCGTCCAGCGCCTTGATCTCCAGCGCCGGGAACACCTCGGCAAAGGCCATCGGCGTGGCGTTGGCGCCCAGGGTCTTCCAGGTGTCCAGCGCGACCGGGTTGGTCATCACGCGGATCTTGAGCCCGCTCACATCCTCCGGCTTGGCCACGCGGTGCTTGCTGTTGGACAGATTGCGGAAACCCATGCCGGTCCAGGTCAGACCCACCAGGTTGGCCGGTGCGATCTTCTCGAAAATTTTCTTGGACGAAGCGCCATCAAGCACTGCATAGACTTCGGCCGAGTTGCGGAACATGAACGGCAGATCCCAGACCTGCACTTCCTTGACCCGCGAGGACAGTGGCGCCAAGGTGCCGATGTACAGATCCTGGGTGCCCGACTGCACGGCCTGCAACTGCTTCTCATCGCTGCCCAGCACCGCACTGTGGTAGGCCTGCACCTTGACATTGCCATTGGTGTAAGTCGATGCGAGCTCGGCGAACTTGTTCATCGCCATCGCTTGCGGGTGGCTCTCGGGCATCGCGTGGCCGATGCGTGCCTTGACTTCGGCATAGGCCGTGCCAGCGCCCATGGCCGATGCAGCCACCGTGGCCAGCAGGATGCGGCGCAGTTGGAATTGAGGGGTCATCTGTCTGTCTCCGTCTTTGTTGTGAATCGAAAAAAGCCGGCGCCGCTGGCCCGGCACGCTGGGAATCAGGGGGTTTGCAGGCTCCCGTCGCTCAGGCGCGTCTGCGTCCAGGTGGTGACGGCGCTGCTGCAGGGGTACTTGGCTGCCTCGCGCTCGTCAATGTCCACGCCAAGACCGGGCAGCTCATTGGCGTAGACATAGCCATTGCGGAACGTGGGCAAACCGGGGAACACGGCCAGCAAGGCATCGCGCGGGCCCTTGAGCGCCTGGATCACAAAATTAGGCGGCTCGGTGCCCGACCATTCCTGCACGCCAAAATTGCGCGAGGCCAGGTCGATATGGATATTGGCCGCATGCGCCAGCGGCGACATATCGCCCGGGCCGTGCCAGGCCGTGCGCACGCCGTACTGCTCGGCAAACAGCTGCAGCTTGCGCGCCGGGGTGATGCCACCCACCTGGCTCAGGTGCACGCGGATGAAGTCGATCAGCCGCTCGGCGATGATGCCGCGCCATTCAAACGGGTGGTTGAACAGCTCGCCCTGGGCCAACGGCACATTGGTCTTGTCGCGCAGCTGGCGCAGCCAGTCGCCCTCTTCCAGCGCAATCGCGTCTTCCAGAAAGAACAGCTCGTAGGGCTCGAGCGCCTGCGCAAAGCGGATCGCGTCTGTCGGCTTGAGGCGCTCATGCACATCGTGGCACAGCTCCACCTCAAAGCCGATGCGGCTGCGGAGGGTGTCGAACATCTTCAGCGTCTCGCGCACGTACTTGCGCGCATCGAGGTAAATGCCATTAGCAGCGCCTTGCGGTGCCGTACCGGGCGCCGCGCCAAAGCCGCCGCCGCCATAACCACCGCTTTGACAGCGGATATGGGTGATGCCCTGCTCGCGGTACTTCTGGATGTTGTCGCAAAGCTCCTCCAGATCGCGCCCATCGGCATGGCGGTAGATGGGCACGCCCTCGCGCAGCTTGCCGCCCAGCAACTGGTACAGCGGCATGCCGGCCTGTTTGCCCTTCAGGTCCCACAGCGCCATGTCCACGCCCGAGATCGCATTGTTCTCGATCGGACCGTTGCGCCAGTAGGCGTTCTGGTGCATCAGCTGCCACAGCTCTTCAATCTGGCTGGCATCGCGGCCGATCAGCAGCGGGCGCAGGTATTGCTCCACCAGGCATTGCACCGCCAGATGGCGGTAGGCAAAGGTGGCGCAGCCCAGGCCGTAGAGGCCGGGCTGGTTGGTCTCGATCCTGACGACCAGGAGGTTGATGCCCTCTGGCGCCGTCGCGATGACTTTGACGTCGGTGATCAAGGTGGCCATGGTGACACGCCCGCCTACAGTACCGCCAGCCAGCCGCCATCCACATAGATGATCTGGCCGTTGACATAGTTGGAGGCGCCCGAGGCCAGGTAGATGGCGGTGCCCACCAGCTCATCGGGGCGGCCCCAGCGCTGCGTCGGGTTGCTGGCCTTGACCCAGGCGTCAAACGCCACGTTGTTGACCAGCGCCTCGTTCATGTCGGTGAGGATGTAACCCGGGCCGATGGAGTTGGCCTGGATGCCATGCATCGCCCACTCGGCCGCCATCGCCTTGGAGAGCATCTTGATGCCGCCCTTGGCCACCGTATAGGGCGCGACCGTGGCCCGTGCCGCCTCGCTGGTGAGCGAGCCGATGTTGATGATCTTGCCGCCGGTGCCGCGCTCGATCATGCGGCGCGCTGCCGTGCGGCCCACCACAAAGGCGGCCGTCAGGTTGGTGTTGATGACGCGGGTCCAGTCCTCCAGCGACACATCGAGCAAGGGCTGGCGGTGCTGGATGCCGGCATTGTTGACGACGATGTCGATCGCCAGGCCCTGGGCATCCCACGCAGCAAAGGCGGCCTCCACCGCGGCCTGATCCGCCACATCGAATGCTGCCCCCTGGGCCTGCAGGCCCATGCCCTGCAACTGCGCCACCGCCGCATCCACCGCAGCCTGCTGGCGGCTGTTGACCACCACGGTCGCCCCCGATTCCGCCAGGCCCTGGGCCAGCGCCAGCCCAATGCCGCGCGAGGAACCGGTAATCAGCGCTGTACGGCCCGACAGATCAAACAGGGAACGAGACATGGAATGGCGACCTGGAGAATTTCAGAAGTCGCCATCATCGGTTTATTTGTATGATGATTGAATCCGAGCAAACCCTAGACTTCCGCCGCCCCTGCGCTTTGCGTGACAGCCGTGCCATACCTGGATTGGCAGGCCTTAAGCGGGTGCGCCCCAGCGGGCAATCGTGTCTGCCAGCAACGCCCGCATCCACAGCTGCGCATCGTCGGCGCTGCGCCGCTCAATGGCCGCCAGCACCTTGCCATGCATGAGCAAGCCATCGTTGAACTGCCCGGCCTGCTGCGCGTTGACGGTGAGCAAGGATTCCAACGCCGACGCCACAATGCCGCCCAGCGAGATCAGCAAGGGGTTGCCCGTGGCCTGCAGAATGCTCTGGTGAAACGCCAGATCGGCGACGACCCACTCATCGATCGAGGTCGCCGCCTCCATCGCGGCGAAGGCCTGCTGCAGGCTGAGCAGCTGCGCCTCGGTGTGCATGCGCGCGGCCAATGACGCGGCGGCGGGCTCCAGAATGCCGCGCATTACCATCAGGTGCCGGCCCAGCTGCTGGTCCACCCCCTGGCTGCAGAGCCAGCCCAGCACATCGGCATCAAACAGGCTCCACTGCGCTTGCGGCCGCACGCGGGTACCGGTGCGGGGCCGCGCCTCCAGCATGCCCTTGGCGCTCAGCGCCTTGATCGCCTCGCGCACGGCAGTGCGGCTCACCCCCAGGCGCTCGCACAGCTCCTCCTCATTGGGCAAGGTGGCCCCTGGCCCATACTCGGGGCTGGCAATCAGCCGGCCCAGGCTGTCCATCACCTGGTGGTGCAGACTGCTGCCGGGCTGTGACGATAAAGACATGGCAATCGGTGGTGGTGCAGATTCATTCATCATACAAAACAAAAGGGCTTGGGGCCAGCACTTCTGTGTCGGCGCTACCCCAGTCCGATCATGCCCGTCATCAGCCCGCTGAGCGCGGCACTCACCTTTGCAGTTGGGCAGTAACGCCTGCTGCCCCTGTGCCGCCTTGCGTCTTGCCACCACCTCCAAGGTGCTAAACGGCGTCGTCGGACCCTGCTGCCCGGCTCTCGCGGCCAGCCACACGCACCAGAATATCGGCCCCCCGGTTGGCAGCGGGCAGTCCACGGAACAGAAAACACAGGTTGATGACCGCCTGCAACTCGGCCCAGCCGGCGCCGGCACGGCGTGAAGCGATCGCATGGGTTTCCGCCGCGTCGTTGCCATCCATCAGCAGCATGCCAAACAGCATCAACTGGATGGTCTTGGCATCGATATGCGGGGTGGTCATGGCATGGTTGCGCATGCGCTCTTGCAGGTTGAGCATCTGCGAATCCAGCCCTCCGGTGAAGTTGAGCCGGGACTCCACCCGGTGCGGCAGAAATCCCAGCAAATTGCGGTAGGTATGGGCATGGGTGCATACGGCCGTTTGTGATGCGAGAGAATCCAGGCCTGCAAATTTGGCCAGCGCGGCGGCGTCTAGACTTGAGTTCATATGCAACTGCTTTCAATGGGGGAGATAAAGGCGGCATGGCGCGGTGCCGGCGGTCATGCCTTGCCGGTCTGCATGCCCTGGTAGCGCTGCACGCCATCCGGAAAAGCCCACTCCGCAAAGGCCTCGGCACTGGGGGCAAACTGCCGGGCCACCCAGCTGTCATCGCAGATATCTGCGTCAAAGTCGTATTCAGCAGCGCCCCCGCAGGGGTTTTTGAAGTACCAGAAATAGGCGGAGGACACCGGATGCCGCCCAGGCCCAATGTGGGTCTTCCAGCCCCGGGAGGTCATGAAGAGCCCGCCGCCGAAAACCTCATGGATGTCGCGCACATCGAATGCCAGATGGTGAAAGCCCACCGCATCACCGCGCTGGAGCAGAAACAGGCTGTGGTGGTCTGCCGAACCGGCGGGCCGCAGAAACACGCCGCTGCCGGTATACGAATCGGTGACCCGAAAGCCCAGGCGCTTTTCGTAGAACTCCGCCGTCTCCTGCAGGTTCTGCACCGCATACACCACATGGCTCATGTGGCTGGGGTAGGCACGCGGATAAATCTGCGCTGCAGCATTGATGCGCATCGCATGGCCCGGGGTGTTGAAGACGGTAGCCGGTTGCACCATGGGCTCGACACAGCTGAGCTCGAAGGCAATCGCGTGCCCGGCGGGATCGGTGGTGAGCACCCGTCCGGCCTCATCGGTACGCGTGCTGGCATCCTGGCCGAGCTCGGCCGCGATGGCATCCAGCGCGCGCTGGTTTTGCACACCCCAGACCACCTGCCGCACCGTGGGGCCCGCCACCGGCGCGGGCGCCAGCATGGGATCTGCGAGGCGCCGCACATGCACCTGCGAGCCCTCCGGCGTGCAAAAGATGATCTGGTCGGGTGCATCCATCACGAGCTGCAGTCCGAAATCAGTCCAGTAGCGGCGCGCCACATCGAAGTCCTCCACACCGTACACCACAGAATTCAACCCAACGATTTGCATCACCACACCTCCTTCGATTGCAAATAATTATTATCGATATTTTGGCAATTCATCGACATTGTTTGAGATACCGATGGTGTCCATAAGTATCGGTATGGCTAGAATGCGGCCCTTCTTTGTTCTGAGGATTCCCATGGAAAGCCTGCCCCTGCTGAAGACAGAAAACGAAGGCAGCACCCTGGCCCATTCGCTGGCAGTCCGTTTGCGCACAGCCATATTGAACGGTGACATTGCGCCGGGTGAGCGTCTGCACCTGAGCGCGTTGAAAGCCCGCTTTGGCATCAGTTTCAGTCCGCTGCGTGAGGCATTGACAGGCCTGGCGGCAGAAGGCCTGGTCGTGGCAACAGGCCAGCGCGGCTTCCATGTGGCCCCGGTGTCTGTGGAGAACCTGGACGAGCTCATCCGCCTGCGCTGCATGGCCGAAACCACGGCCATCCGCGAATCGATCCGGTTGGGAGATGAGCAATGGGAAGAGGCCCTGGTCGCCGCGCACTACCGGCTTGGCCGCGTTGCCGCAGCGCCCGTGAACGCGCCAGCCCAGCAGACCTGGGAAGCCGCACACCGCAACTACCATGCGGCGCTGGTGTCCGCCTGCCGCATGCCGCTGCTGCTGAAGTTTTGCAGCACCTTGCATGACATGAGTGACCGCTACCGTCGCCTGTTCCTCACCCAGGCGCCGCGCGACAAAAAGGTGCCCACAGAGCACTTGCAGCTGTATGAAGCGGCCTTGGCCCGGGATGCAGACAAAGCTGCTGCCATCCTGGAAGCACACATCCGCCGAACGGGCGAGAATGCCAAGCGCGCCGTGGTGCCATCACAGGCATCCGCCAGTCCTGCCGCAAGCAGCAAAGAGCTCCGCCTTTCGAGGGCCATGGATCAACGTCGTGGCTGATCGAGCGCGTTGCGGACTACAAAACTCTGCCGATGTGCCTTCCATGCATCCAGCCAGCTGGCCTCCGGCAGCCACCGGCCTGCGGCCAGTAGTGGCTTCCCGCGTCACCCGCGCCCCAAATATCGCCCGCCCCACGCGCAGCACGGTGGCCCCAACGATCGATACCTGCCCGGCGAACAGCTGCCGACCGCGAACGCCAGGAACGGGCGTTACCGCACCATGCCGGTGTCGCTGGTGGCGGCGCCAAGATAGGACGTCATGCACGGCAAGGCTGGCAGGATGGCGCTGGCGGACACCATCCCCAACGCAGCCCGGCAAGCATGGCCAGCACAGGGCCGCTCAGTAGCTGGGCGTGGAGCCGACCGGCGAGATGGCCATGGAAGTGGGCGTGGTCATCATTCAAGCCCTCTCCAGCACCGTGGCGATGCCCTGCCCTCCGCCTATGCATTGGGTGGCCAGCGCGTAGCGTCCTTGCTGGCGCGCCAGCAGGGCCGCAGCCTTGCCGGTGATGCGCGCGCCGGTGGCGCCCAGCGGGTGGCCGATGGCCAGGCCTCCGCCGTCGATGTTCACGGTCGCCATGTCCAGGCCCAAGTCGCGGATGCAGGCCAGGGCCTGCGATGAGAAGGCCTCGTTGATTTCTACGACGTCCAGGTCGGTGACGGCAAGGCCGGCGCGCGCCAGTGCCTTGCGCGTGGCCGGGATCGGGCCAATGCCCATGATGGCCGGGTCCACCCCCACGGAGGCAAAGCTGCGGATGCGCGCCAGCCTCTGCAGGCCGTGGCGTTCGGCAAAGTCATCGCTGGTGACCAGCAGCGCTGCCGCTCCATCGGTCAGTGGCGACGAAGTGCCCGCCGTGACCACGCCATCGGCCCGGAAGGCCGGCTTGAGCCCCGCCAGCGCCTCCAAGGTGGTACCAGGGCGGATGCAACCGTCGGCCTCCACCACCTCGCCATCGGGCAAACGGATGGGCACGATCTCCTCGGCCAGCAAACCTTGGTCGCGGGCAGTTGCGGCTTTCTGGTGGGACTGCAGTGCGAGCAGCTCCTGGTCGGCACGGGTCACGTTCCAGCGCTGCGCCACGTTCTCCGCCGTCTCTCCCATGGAGATGTAGGCATCGCTCGTCGCCTGCAGCTCGGGATGGGGCGAGAAGTTGAAGCCGCCCTGCGGCACCATCGTCATCGACTCCACGCCCACGCACAGGAAAGCATCGCCCATGCCAGCCTCGATCTGCGCCGCTGCGATGTGCACTGCCTGCATCGACGAGCCGCAGAAGCGGTTCACCGTCATGCCGCCCACGGCCTGGGGCAGGCCGGCCAGCAGGCCGACGATGCGCGCCAGATTGTTGCCCTGCGCGACTTCCGGGTAGGCGCAGCCGAGTATCACGTCCTCCAGCAGCACGGGATCCAGATCGGTGCGCCGGAGCAGGCCCTGCACAACCTGCGCGGCCAGCGTGTCGGGCCGCACTTCGGCCAGACGGCCCTTGCGGGCAAAGTGGAATGGCGAGCGCGCATAAGCGGTGATGACGGCTTTCATGGTGGAGGCTCCTTGCAGTGGTCAGTGCACGGCGGCATAGCGGGGCGCGACGGCACTGCTGGACAGTTGGCCTGCCATCGCCTGGCGTGCGGCCTCGTACGCATCCCATTTCTCGCCGGCATGCAGTGAGGGAATGCTGACCTTCTCGCCGCGCTCGAAGCCCAGCAGCGCGGCATCGACCAGATCCTCGGTGCGCATGACGATGCGCTGATCCAGATGCTCGACCGGTAACCCGCCAATGGCCCAGAAATCCGTGGCAGTGGCACCAGGCAGAACCGCCTGCACCTGCACGCCCTTGTCGGCCATCTCATGCTGCAGCGACTGGCTGAAGGCCAGCACAAAGGCCTTGCTGCCGCCGTACACGCCATTCAGCGTCTCTGGCGAGATGGCGACGATGGATGCGATATTGATGATCGCTCCGTGTCCACGTTCCACGAAGCCCGGCACGGCGGCATAGGCCAGCCGCATCGGTGCGGTGACGTTCAATTCGACCATGCGCGTCATCTGTTCCACGTCGCTCTGCAGCAACGGCGTGTGCGTGCCGATGCCCGCGTTGTTCACCAGCAGGGTGATGCTGGCGTCCTGGCGCAGCTTCGCCTCGACCTGCGCCAGGGCGGTACGGTCGTTCAGGTCAGCGGGCAGCACTTCCACCGCGCGGCCTGTGCGGGCGCTGATGTCGCTCGCCAGCGCATTCAGCCGCTCGCGGTTGCGGGCGACAAGGATCAGATCGTAGCCGCGCTGCGCGAGTCGCTGCGCATACAGCGCACCGATTCCGCTGGATGCGCCGGTGATGAGGGCGGTGCCGAGATGGGTCTGTGCCATGGTGAAACTCCTGGAGGGTTGAGAGATGCTGTCCATGGCATGAATGGTCCGCGATCCAGACAATGTCGTAAATGACGTATATAGTTATAAAAAAGGACATATCCCCAGGACACCCTCTATGCACCGCATTGGCTACATACTGCCCGAAGGCTTTCAGGTCATGGCGCTGGCCACCCAGGCCGTGTTCGAGCTGGCCAATCTGCTGGTGGGCCAGCCCTTTTATGCCGTGGAAACCTATGCGCTGGACGGATCGGCACGCGCATCGACAGGCTTGGTGCTGCAAGCCAAGCCGCTCAGCGCGCACCGCAGTGCTGATACGTGGCTGGTAGCAGGCACCATCAAGCCCATGCCTTCGGCCCCCGAATTGATCCGGCTGCTGAGCAAGATCGCCGCGCGCGCGCGGCGCATCGCAGGCTTGTGCACGGGTGCCTTCATTCTGGCCGAGGCGGGTCTGCTCGACGGGCGTCGCGCCACGACGCACTGGTACTGGGCTGAAGTGCTGCAGGAGCGCTATCCCCACATCCAGGTCGAGGCCGACCGCATCTACATTGCCGATGGACCGGTGTGGACGTCAGCGGGCATGACGGCAGAGATGGACTTGGCCCTCGCCCTCGTCGAGAAAGATCTCGGTGCGGACATTGCGCGCTCCGTGGCACACCGCTTGGTCATGCACCAGCGCCGCTCGGGCGGGCAATCACAGCATTCCGAGATGCTCAAGCTAGCGCCAAAGTCCGACCGCATCCAGCAGGCGCTGGAACATGCGCGGCGCAACCTGGCGCAGCCATTGAGCGTCGAAGAGCTGGCCGAAGCCGCCAGCCTGAGCCCGCGCCAGTTCAGCCGCGTCTTCACCGCAGAGACCGGCCAGTCACCCGCCAAGGCCGTGGAAGGACTGCGGCTCGAGGCCGCGCGGCTGATGATCGAAGGCAGCCGGCATCCCCTTGAAGTCGTAGCGAGGGAAACGGGTTTTCGCGACCGGCGCCATATGCGCGAGGCCTTCCTGCGCGGATTCGGCATGCCGCCACAGGCCGTGCGGCGTGAAGCGCGGATCGCACCACCGGCCTAATAGCTGAGACTGGCCACCGCACGGGCAACAGCCTCCAAGGCCAGCTTCAGCCTGGCATGGGAGATGGAGCCCAGGGCCAGCCGAATGGCATGCGGAGGCTGGCCCCCCATGGCATAGGGCGCCGCAGTCGATACCAAGATGCCCTCGCGTTCAAGCCGCATGGCGACTGCATCCGCCCGCACTTCATCGGGCATCGGCAGCCAGACAAAGTATGACGCCGGATGGCGGATGGTCCTGAAGCCTGCGAGCGCCTTGGCCGCGATGGCCTGACGCGCGCCGGCATCGCGGCGCTTTTCCTGCTCCAGCCGCGCCACGGTGCCGTCCTGCAACCAGTTGCAGCACAGCGAGGTCACGAGAGTGGGCGTATTCCAGACCGTGGCACGTATGGCGCGGCTGATCCTGGGAACGAAGGCAACTGGCGCGCATAGGAATCCGAAACGCAAGCCTGCCGCCACGCTCTTGGACAGGCTGGAGACGTAGACGGTGATGTCGGGCGCCATCGCAGCCAGCGGTGGTGGCGCCTGCCTTTCCAGAAAGGCATAGGTGCCGTCCTCCAGCAGCAGCAGGCCATGGCGCCGGGCCACTTCTATCAGCGCAAGACGCTGATTCACCGTCATGACCCAACCCAACGGGTTATGCAGCGTGGGCATGCAGTACATCGCACGCACCTTCCGGGCAAGGCACAACGCTTGCAGTGCATCCAGGTCGGGGCCAGCGCCGCTTAGCGGGATGGCAACCAGTTCCAGCCGACACTGCTCGGCCACGACCTTGATGCCGGGGTAGCTCAAGGCATCAACGGCCACCACGTCGCCAGGTTGCAGCAAGGACATGGCTGCCGTGGCGAGCCCGTGGATGGCACCACTGACGATGAGCACGGCATCGGCAGACACCGGCAGGCCTCGGCTCTTCAGGTGCTCGGCCACAATGGCCCGTTCGTGGGGACGGCCTCCATGCGGCTGGTAGCGCAGAACCGACTCCAATTCACCTGCCGAGGCAAGCTGCTTGAGCGCCGTGCGCAACATCTCCGTCTGCGTGGGCAAGGCTGGATAGTTGAAGGTCAGATCCACCAGATCGTCGCTGGCCGCGTGCATCGCAACCTCCCCGCCCATCGAGATGGGCTCGCGAACAAAGGTCCCGCGGCCCACCTCACCAGCGACCAGCCCCATGGCCTGCAGTTCGGCATAGGCGCGCGTCGCCGTAGCCAGGGAAATGCCCTCCACAGCCGCCAGCTTGCGATGGGGTGGCAGCACCGTTCCGGGCCTCAACCGCCCTTGCCGGATGTCGTCAGCAAGCCGGTCCACCAGTTGCTTGTATCGCGCTTGCGGCATACGAAATTGTATCTATGACAATAATTTGATTGTACTGACAATTGTCCCTAGGATGCCGGCATGGAACTGACTGCCACCACCATCCTCATCAGCTTTGCCGGTGTCTTCTTGATCTGCTTCATGAAAGGTGCGTTTGGCGGCGGCTTTGCCATCATCGGTATCCCATTGCTGTCGCTTGTGATGGATCCGGTCACTGCAGGCGGCCTGCTGGCGCCGCTGTTCATCGCGATGGATCTGTACGGCCTGCGCTACTGGAAGCCGTCTACCTGGTCAAAGCCCGATCTGCTGATGCTGGTACCGGGGCTGGTGGTCGGTATCGGGACTGGCTATCTGCTGTTCCAGATGCTGGATCACCGCGCGATCGCCATCCTGATGGCCATCATCACGCTGGTCTTTGTGGGACTCTGGTTTCTGCGCGGTGGCACGGTCGTGGTGCAGCCACGCTCATCGCCCAAGGCCGTGGCGGCCGGCGTGGCGTCGGGTATCACGACCATGGTTGCGCATTCAGGCGGGCCTCCCCTGGCCATGTACCTGCTGCCGCTGGGGCTGAGCACGCAGGTCTACGCGGGCACCACCAGCATATTCTTCACGGTGGGCAACATCATCAAAGCAGTGCCATGGCTGGCCATAGCTCCGCCAGCGCGCAATGTCTGGATCCTGATGGCGATCTGTCTACCAGCGATTCCCGCAGGGGTGCGGCTCGGCTGGCGTCTGCATGCCAGCTTGGATCAGCGCCAGCTGTACAAGGCCTGCTATGGCTTGCTGGTGCTCACAGCGGCGAAGCTGCTGTGGGATGGTGTCTCGGGGTATTGGCACTGACTGTGCCGCTTACCGGTATCTTTGAGTCCGGCCACCGATGCGGCGGCAACCGTAAGCCACAGGCCTCTGGCCTTTACCCGCGACTGCCCCCTATGCAAGGATGGGCCGAGGTTATCGGCTTGGCACAGCAGGGCAATCGCGGCGCGCTGAGGCCGCCTCCGCGTTCATCAGTCCCGAAGCCCACGCGAAGCAAACCGGCTCTGGCCAGCACGCCGCGCGGCCTCGATCAGTGACGATCCGGCAGGGCTGTCCTTGCCCGCAAAGGCATAGAAGCGCGCCATCGGCAGTGCGGGCAGGCCATCGTCGCGATCCAGCACACGCAAGCCTTCGATACGCTGGCTGTCGGCGATGACGGTGACCGCAAAGCCTGCACGCGCCGCCGAAAGGCAGCCAGCCATACTGCTGCTCTCGAACACGATTCGCCAGGCGCGATCCGTCCGGCTCAGCGCAGCGACAGCGGACTCGCGGTACACGCACGGCTCGGGGAAGACAGCCAGCGGCAGCGGTTCGCCGGCAGCCAAGGGCTGATCCGCTGCGTAAACCCAAACCAGCGCTTCTTCCCACAGGAGTGCGCCGCTGCGCTCGACGCGGCTGCATTGCTTGCCGAAGACCAGGTCCAGCCGGCCACGCTCCTGCTGGCGCAGCAAGTCGGCGGTGATGCCGACCTTCAACTCGACCGTCGCTTCGGGGTGCCATTGCCGGAAGCGTTGGAGCACCTGGGGCAGCCAAGCACTGGCAAAGTCCTCAGAGGCGCCGATGCGCAGCCGCCCGCGCAGCGGTGTGCCACGCAGTTTCGCGCGGGCCTCGCTTTCCAGATCGAGGATGTTGCGGCTGTAGGCATACAAGGTGTCACCGGCTTGGGTCAGTTCCAGGCGACGCGTGGTGCGCGCCAGCAGGCTGGCACCGGCAATTTGTTCAAGCCGTCGCATGTGCCCGCTGACGGCAGAGGGCGTCAGCGCCAGCCGATCTGCAGCGCTGGCGAAACTGCCGCTGTCCACGATTTCGACGAAGGTGCGCAGCAGCACGGTCTCGAGCGGTGGGCCGTCGGCACTGGAAGACGTACTCATTCTGGCATTCATCGCGATAAATCATCAATTATGAATGATTGTTCTCCAATCGAATAGAACTGTCCAGCTACGATGGCGCATCCTGATGATGAGAGACCATCCCATGCAAAACTACCACTGCGCTGTGACCGACCGGCTGGACATCGCCTATCTCGAATGGAACCCGCAGGGTGTGCGAACTGCCATCCTGCTGCATGGTTGGCCCGACAGCCCCGAATGCTGGATGGCAATGGCCCCGGCGCTGGCCGATGCCGGCTATCGCGTGCTGGCGCCAGCACTGCGCGGCTTCGCGCCCACCCGGTTCCGTGATCCCGCCACCCCTCGGAGCGGCCAGTTGTCCGCGCTGGGCCGCGACCTTCTCGACTTCATCGACACGCTGGGGCTGGAGCGCCCCGCCCTGATCGGCCATGACTGGGGGGCACGCGCGGTCGCCAATGCCTGCGGGCTGCGTGACGGCGTGGCTTCGCATCTGGTGATGCTGTCGGTTGGATATGGCACCAACGATCCAAACCAGCCGCTGGCGCTGCCGCAGACACGCAACTACTGGTATCACTGGTACATGGCCACGCCACGCGGCGCCCGCACGGTGCAGGACGAACGCGAGGCGTTCACTCGGATGATGTGGGATACCTGGGCGCCGTCCGGCTGGTACGACCCGGCCGATTTCGACGAGGCAGCACGTGAGTTCCAGGGGAAGGACTGGGCCGAGGTCGTGCTCCATTCTTACCGCCACCGCTGGGGCTTCGCCGAAGGCGATCCAGCCTATGCCGAGGACGAAGCGCGCCTCTGCCCAGCACCGGTGCTGCAGGTGCCAACGCTGGTATTGCACGGCGGCGCCGATACCTGTAACCACCCCGATAGCTCCCAGGGGCGGGAAGCCTTCTTCCAGGGCGGCTACGAGCGACAAGTGCTCGATGGCGTGGGGCATTTTCCGCAGCGCGAGGCGCCGCAGGCTGTGGCTGATGCAATTCTGCGGTTCTGCCTGAAGTAAGCAGCGGGCATCTCAGACGCGCGGCAGCCAAAGCCATTGAAATGGTAGTTGTACCGCAACGCTCCGGCTTCAGTTGGCAACACCGCTACGAACATGCCGTCGCGGTCCACCACGTGGAATATTCTTTTTGGGCGCCAGGGCGCCACGTGCTCGATCGGTCAGCAATCAGCATCTCATGTGGTTTGCCGCCGCAAAAAGATACCGTCACGACAACCGTCAAATGCGCCGGCTTAGGCAAACTGGGTGAGACACCCAGAGACGCCTAAGCCTTTATTGCATTTGGAATTTCCGTGATTTTCAAGCCTGTTCGAGGCAGCGTGAGACGACGCTGTTTCACTCCCACTCGGTCATCAATGAGACTCGCAAGTCCGCATGGTTAAAGGGATTTGCGGTGATCGAAATGGGGCATTACCGTCGCTTTTACCGTCAAAGCAGCTCATCTTTTGCTGGCGCGGGAGATGGAGCGATTTGCGCGGCGTCGACATTTTCAGCCCGATTGTCAATCGCGATACATCTTAGCGCGCTTCATCCAGCCTTGGAACGATCGAGTTTTCTCTCGCTTACGACACCACCCCGAGTGCCCTTGCTGCCTACTCGTTCCCGCCCAAGACGGCATCAGCGGCACGCAGTCAGAAATCTTGCGGCATAGCCGCTACTCGGGATTCAGGTAAACGCAAAATATCTGAAATACAACTAAACGACTGCTACGCTGCACTAGCCGCGCCACCCTCATCCACCCGACTCAACGGTGACTCACGGCCATGGAATGCATGATCACCAGGAAGTGCCCTCGCCCAGGAGAGAGCCTCTTCAAGGTTCAGGTACAGACTTGCATACGCCTTGCGCAGAAGTTCATCGGGCAACGCCCAATCCCACTTCTCGCGCTGTAGGTTGCGGACATCGGCCAGAAGCATGTCGAGCGGCGGAGGCTCATCCACCGCCGCATCGATAAGGGCATCGACGATGCTCTCGACACCCGAATCCCCCTTAGCGACTTCGATGCCCGGGCCGGCCGCATTGGCCGAATAGCCTCGCCGGCGGAGCAGGCAAGCCAGCGCTTCGTTGGCGGCATCCCCGAGCCAGGTCAGCAGCACCACTTCCCGCCCCTGGTCAATCACGAAGTCATTCGCTAGGTTTCGTTCGGCGTAGTTCGCCCTGCCCCCAGCCAGGAACCGCTTGGCCACTTCATCCAGAAACGGCGGCACATCGGAGGACTCGAACAATTGGCGCATTCGCTGGTGAACGCGTGTGTGCGTGCGCCCTGCTCCACCCGAAAACAACGGCGGCGCTCCGCCACCAGAGCGGACGACAAATATGGTTTTTTGCTCCTCGTCGATGTCTTCCACCAGCCAGGTCCTGCCGGCAAACAGAATGCGCTGGCCCACACTGAGCATCTGCGATACCGGCAAAGTGCCGAGCGTTTTCCCGCCGCAGACAATGCGAAACTCCTCATCAGCGGCAAACGCGGCATAGAAGGTGTAATGGTTGACGAACTTCTCGCCGATACGGCCATGCAGCAAAAGACCACTGGACTCCTGCATCAGCAGTTCTTTCTGGCCGAGATGGCGAACGAGTTCAACAAACTCACCTTTATCCAGCCCAACAAAAGGAGTTCCGGAAGCACAGAACATCGCATAGAGCTGCCCGATGGAAGCCCCACCGTTCTGCGCCACATAGGACAGCATTTGTTGAACCAGCGTCGACAGATGAACGCCATGCGCCATGGGTGGCTCAAACCAGCCTTCCAGCAGCAGCGAGATCATCGCCGTCACCTTCACCGTCTCCAGCCGGAGTTCGTCGGCGAGTGAGGGCTTCCCGCCAAGCGCGTTCTCCACGCTGTAGCCTCGCAAGATGGCCGGTTCTCCCTTGCGGCGGCCAGATCGCCCCAGGCGCTGTCGCAAGCTGGCCACCGAAGGCGGCGGGCCGATCTGGGCCACGCTCCTGACGGCACCAATGTCGATGCCCAACTCCAGCGTGTTGGTGCAGATGGCCGTCGCCGGGAACTCCTTCTGCTTCAGGGCAGCCTCGGTCTCCGCCCGTATCTCTTTGGACAGGCTGCCGTGGTGCGGCCAGAACTCGTTCGGCACCTTTTGTTGCTCGCACAGTCTGTTGAGAAGGTGCGTGTAGCGCTCGACCTCACGGCGAGAGTTCGGGAAGACCAGGTTGTTCGTGCCGCGCAAACCCTGGAAAAGATGCAAGGCGATCTTCGCTGGTGTGACGGATTCCAACTCCTCGTCGCCATCCTCATTGCGCACGGCCAAGGGCTCCTCATACCCTTTGACCAGGACTCTCAGTTCACTGTGCGAAGATTTCGACTCCACCAGGGCGACCGATACTCCCTGTCCCGGACGCAGGAAATCGGCTGCCAGGCGCATGTCGCCCAGTGTTGCCGAAAGACCTACGCGCGGCGCCTGGCGCCCGATGACCCGCTCGATACGGTGCATCAGGGATTGAAGCTGTTTGCCACGCTCTGAGCCGATGAAGGCGTGAAGCTCGTCGACAACGAAGAACGCCAGCCGGTCGAACACTGCATTGATTGACGTTCCGCGATGGCACAACATTGCCTCCAGTGATTCCGGCGTGATGAGCAACACCCCTTGCCGTTTCGCCAGGAAGCGCGCCTTGGCCGAGGAAGAAATGTCGCCATGCCAGGGCCAGACGGGGACCTCCAGTTGCTCGCACAGTCGGTCGAGGCGCCCAAACTGGTCGTTGATGAGCGCTTTGAGCGGACTGATGTAGACGATGAGCCCCATCGGCTCCGCCTGAAGCAGATGCGTCAACGCCGGCAGAAATGCCGCCTCCGTCTTGCCGGCGGCCGTGGCGGCTGCCACGATGACGTCCCGGTCCGCCTTGACGATCAACGGAATGGCTGCCTCCTGGGCATCTCTCAGCGACTCCCAGCCTTCGGCCCATATGAAGCGCTGGATGCGCTCGTCGAGCAGGAAGAAGGAAGCGCTGTCGCCGGACATGTGTTCAGGCCGAGACCGTCACATCTTGAACGAGGCGAATTCATCGCTGTCGTCCGCGTCAACCTGCTGATCGGCCACACCGCCGGTGTCCGCAGCGACCTCTATGCCGCCCAGCAAGTCCTGCCATGCCGCGCCAGGGTTCTGTTCGAGCACGGCAAGCATGTTGATGAAGGCTGTGATGGTCGTCCGCGGCGTTCGGAAATACGTATCGCCGATGCGTTTGGAGCAATGCTCCATGAAGCTGAAGATACCTTGGTCCGGCACGAGAAACTTGTCGGCCTCGCCGAAGGCATAGACGAAACGAATCTTCTGCAGCAGGACGTAGAAGTCCTCCGGCGTAAGACTCGACAGCCGGACCACCGGTCCGCTGAAGTCGACCAGTCCATCCGAGGCGAAGGTGTTCTGCGCCAGGCGACTCTGCAAGGCCGGATAGCTGTAGAGTCCCCGCCGGGTGTCCAGCAGAAATTCGGGTGTCCCGCCCAGGACAAACCCAAGGCCCACGGCCGTGCCTTGCAGCGAGTCGTTGAGGATGCGCAGAATTTGTTCGTAGTTCGCATTGCGGGCCTGCGTGTTGGCCAGCTTGTAGAGATTGACCAGTTCATCCAGGCCGACCAGCAGGCCCGCGAAGCCGGCCAGGCGCACGAAGCGCGCCATGAGCTTGAGCTGGTCATAGACCTCGGAATCGTCGACGATGCTCCGCACGCCGAGCGCCTGCCTAGCATCTGTCTTGGTGGCGAACTCCCCCCGCAGCCAGCGGATGGCATCGGACTTCAGCTTCTCGTTGCCCTCTTCATAGCCACGACAGTAAGCCGCGATGACATCCGCGAAATCATAGCCATTCACCAGCTCAGTCAATTGGTCGAGCTTCTGGCGCAAGAGCGCCTCGGTCGACTGGCCCGACGCCTTGGCCTCCGTCTTGGTCGTAGCGATGAACTTCTCGACGATGCCCGCCAGCGCACCCCCATCCGGCTTCGTTCGGGTCGACAGGTTGCGCATGAGTTCGGCGTAGAGGGAGCGGGCCTGACCGCCGCTGGCGTGAAGACGCCGATCCGGGTTCAGGTCGGCCGTCGCCACCACGAGCTTCTTCTCCAGTGCCACGGCACGCACCAGGTTCAGAAAGAAGGTCTTGCCAGCGCCGTACTCACCGATGACGACACGGAATGCTGAACTCCCATCAGCGATGCGGGCGATGTCGGCTACCAGCGTCTCGATTTCCCGGGCACGGCCGACCTGAATGAGGTGCTGGCCGCTGCGGGGCACAACACCCGCGCGCAACGATTGGATGACCGCATCACGGTCTCTGGGGCGGATCGGTGCGTTCATGCTTCCAGCTTCTCCAATAGTTCAGGGTTCACGGTCACGACATCCTCGCCTTCGGTGAACGGTACGTCGTGCAGGTCGAAGGCCGCCTCATTGAGGGTTTCAATGGCGCCGTCGAGCATCAGGTCCAGATCTGCTGCTGCATCGCCAAGTTCGTCCTTCGTCCACTCCGGCCGCGACAGCAGCAGGCGTGCGAGCGCACTGTGCGCCTCGTCCAGGCCAAGCAGTCCAGGTGGCGTCGGCTCCACATCACCTTCAGGCTCGGGTTCGGCGAACACCGGCTCGGGCGGGCTCTCTTCTTTGAAGATACCCGACAGCAGTGCTGATACGGCCTCGGTGTCCTTCTGGAGGGCGGCAATGCGTGCGGGATCGAGCTTGAACCCCGTTTCCTCGACCTTCGCGGTAGCCGCCGCCGTTGGTTTTGCCCCCGCAGCCACTGCATGCACGTCGGAAAACACCTTCTTGGGTTCGACGCCGAGAGCCTTGTAGACCTTCTCCAGCATCTTCACTTCTGTCGGCGACACATTTCCATCGGACTGCGCAACCGTGGCCATGAAGGTGGCTATGGTCTCCTTAGCGCCAGCGTCCAGCGGCTCCAGCTTCTTTCTGAGCGTGGTCAGCGATGCCGGCGTCGTCATCAGCAGACGTAGGTGCGCCAGAAGCCTGCGGACATGGTTCGGCGTGAGATGCGCCCAGGACTGCACCTGCGCCCGGAGATACCCCATTTCCTCGACACTGAACTCGCCATCAGCCGCAGCCACGGCCGATGCCAAATCCAGCGTCAACGCGGCGGCTTGATAGTCCGGCGTCGATCGGCTGGTGACCTCTCCTGGCGGAACGGAGAACAGCACGACCTTCTCGTCCGCCTTGGGCAGCTTGGCCCCACCCAAGACATCGGGCTCGATGCCGATGTTCAAGGATTCGAGAGCTCGCGCCAACGCCAGCGTTCGGTCCCTCGTCAGCGTCGTCTTCGCATCCAGGCTGCCAAGCAGTTCCTGGAACGACATGGCGATCATCCCCTCGCCCATACGCGCTTTCAGGGCGTGCAAGGCCTTCTGGGCACCTTCGGGCCACAACGCGGCGGGCAATTGCAGCAGCCCCTCCAGCGCATGCCTGGAATCCGGGTTCCGCCCCACATAGCGGCTGAACGGCTCCAGTTCCTTCGTGGCCGCCTCAACAACCTGGCGCAGCTTGTTGATGGGCCCTGTAAGGACCGTGACGTCGGGCGTGTTCCCAAAGGACAGGCTCAAATCCGTGTACCCGCGAAAGCCGGCGGAGGCTGGTCGGTGAACCAGCTTGATCTTGGTCTTGTTCCTGGGAAGAACCAAGCCCTCCCCAAACGTCTCGTGGTACTTGGATACGAACAGCTTGTCGAACTCCTCCGCGCAACGCGTTGCCGGTGTTCGCAGGTAGCTGGTCGGATCCAGCTTGGCCCAGGCCAGTGCCAGTTGCGCTGGCACCGGCACACCATCCACCGCCGCCTGCCCCAGGGCGACACGGATGTAGAGCGGCAGCTCGTAGGTCTTGGGAAAACTCGGAATGGGCTTGAGATAGGCTTTCTCGGGGTGCTCGGCCAACGAGACCCAATCGAGCAGCGAACCGGCGTAGCTTTGGAATGAGCCCGACTTGGCGCCATAGATGTCCAGCAGCCGACGCAGCTCTGCCGCAATCATGGGCCAATCGCCCTTGGCCGCCTCGTCCTTCGAGGCATCCAGAATGGCGCGACGCTCCAACCCGTAGAAGAAGATGAAGACGTACCCGACATCCGCCTCGGGATCCTGCCTGCCGCCCGCCAGCCAATTCAGGTAGGCACGCCGGGCGGAAGGCGAAATCTCCGAGTAGCTCGGCCAGTAACCCATCTGCCGCTCTGTGTAGTCGCCATGCGACGCAACAGACTTCGATGGGTCGATGAGACACGGATCATTGCCACCCATGGGCGTCGGCAACGACGTACCAACATAGACCAGGCCACCGGAAATCAAGATACCACCGACTTCTATCGTTTCTCCAGCAGGGATCCAGGCACCAGGACCGAAACGCTTGGGCGCTGCCGGAATGCGAAACGACGGTGCGGCAGGCGCCGGGCTCGCCGCGACCGGTACAGGCTGTTGCTCATCCGAGAGCCGGCTGGCCACGCGGGAATTGACCACGGGACTCGACACAACCGGTGCGCGACTCTCGGGACGAGGGACAGCGGGAGCGGGAGGAGCGGCCTCCTGTGGGGCAGCTTGCGCACTGCCCTTGGACTTGAGATAGAGATAGATGCCGACGCCAACGGCGGCGAGTACTCCAACCCCGATCCAGACCTCGCGCGGAATGGCGGCCAGTAGCACCAGCAGCCCCACGACGACTGCGCCAATTCCCCCTCCGGCCCCCGCTTTCTTCCGCCTCGCCATGCTTTGCACCCTCCTACCGCTGCAAACAATCGTTACGAATATTGTGCACGGCAATCAGGAACACCCTACTTCCTTACTCGTATTTGGGAAGGAGCGCGATCTTGATATGGCGTAACCAATGAACACCTTCAATGAGCTTATGAGCTAATGGGAGGTCTAGACAAATATATATTCAGATATCAGAATACAAATTCAAATATCGCCCACCAGTAATTGTGATATCGATACTGCCCCAGACGCTCCTGAAACTGTCTACATGGAACGGGTCCCTTGAAGACCTCGCCGCAACGGCAGGGCAGTTGCTGCTCGAGCAGGGCAGTTGGCAAGGACATCCTCTGCGAGCACCCACTCGATCCGTGGTCGTGGACTACCGCAACGTGGGCATCATCGCCCCTGCGCTGCGCAAGCGCTATCAGTGGCGCCACTTGGTGCAATTGGTTGTGGCTTGCGTGCTCGTACAGCTCGGCCAGACGCGAAAGTCAGTGAGCAAGCGCATGCAGTCGCTGGCGCCGACCGAGCTTGTTGCTTTGCTTGAGCACGCATCTTCAGAAAACGCCTCGCCGCCCGGACCACATGCACCATCAGTGACCGTTGACGAGTCGCGGGCGCTGGAGCTGGCGCACGAGGCCGTTCCATTGTTGGCGGCCGGGCTCGCGGATCATTTCCGGCGCGCACGTGCGGGGCAACCTCTCGTGCACGACGCTGCCATGTCCCACTGGCTGCGCGCTGCGATGCTGCGCCTGGCCAGCCTGTATGTACTTTACGGCCGACCGGTGCAGGCCGATGGCGCCCACACACTCGTGGCCAACAGTACACTGCCCCTGCGCGAGCGCGAATGGGACTTGCCCGTCTTCGACACTCCGGGGTTCCGCTTTCATGGCGTTCGGTTGCTGGACCCAGGCACGAGGCTGCCGACCATCGAGTGCATCGACCTGGCACGTCAGACCGCGTCTGAACTCGACCTGAAGGAGCAGCAGGCCTTCGCTCAACTGGAATCCGCATGCGACCTGTTCGGATCGCGCGGCAGCGAGGTGTACTCGGCGCTGCGCGAATTCATTACGCGCCACCCGATCAGCTCGGCCGCGGAGCAGCGCCGTTTTCTCGAGGCCGGCAATCTTCAGCTTGCGGCCCCTTTTTTGGCCTCTTGCTACGAGCAAGTTCAGCCGCATCACCTTGTCAAAGGAGGTTTATTCCGATGCGCAACGTGTGGGGCGCCTTTGATCGAGTCCACGATCGATGCACACGTGAGCTGCACAGTCCGGCAGTGCAAAGCCTTTGAGTCGCCGGTGCCGCGAGAGCTCGCACGCGCAGTCACGCTACAAGACGCACTGATCGTCAAGGCACACATCTTGGTGTACTGGTGTGGTCCTGGCCAGGACGAGATTGCCCTGTACGACACGGCGACAACCGAGCCTTCTGGATTGGATGCCGCGCTGTACCCAGGCCGTGACCGATGCGATTTGAGCCTTGACGCCGAAGGCACTGGCATCGACGTCAAGAGCCACGCAAATCCTTTTGTCCTTGCCGCTAGTCTCAATCGCAGCCTTGGTGGTCTCGAGCTCTACACCACGAAGGTCATCGCCATCAACGACCAAGCGCTGTCGCGCTTCCCCGACTACTTGGATATCTTGCGCCGGGAGTGCAACCGGCATGACGTCGAGTTCACATCCGTGAGCGCCCTGCGGCGTGATTTGAGGGCCAGGGCATGATCGCTGAGCGCCTAAAGGCCCTGCAATTGCACCGCCTGGATCTGCTGGCGGGCTTCTTCTTTCACGAGCTGGGAGTCAGGTCGCTGCAAAACGCGCCGGCGCTCCTGATGGGCTTTCGCAGCGTCGCGCGCACGCCCTTGCTGCGTGAGCGCGAGACAGAACTCGACAACCTTCGCCGCGCGTGCAGCGGCTTGTCAACGCTTGCCGCTCTGAAAGGGGCAGCTGTTCGCTATAACGACATTTCGCTGGCGTCGGGGCACCGACGGCTGTTTCGGATTGACGAACGGACCTTGGCAATCAAACCGCAGTTCGACATCGTTGCGCCGGAGCTCAGCGAAGCCCTATCCGCCCTGAAAGTGCCCCATGTACCCCAGCCCCATGGCATGACACTGGCTCGGCCAGACAAGCCCATAGCGATCCATGTGCAATTTGCCGGGGAGTCGCGCCGCTACGCCGTCCAGTCTCTTCCCTCCAGCCTGCCGCCACCGACGAGACACGACGCCGAGCGCCCTACGCGGCGTCCGATCATGGTGAGCTGGTCGGACCTCATCAATGAGGCACGGGAGATGGATGCGATCGATGAACGCCTGCATGTCGCACGTCGAGGCAACTGGGCCCAGCGCCTACAAGCCGTAGCATTGCAAAGCGTTGACGCTGACGGTGAGTTCAAGGTGGAGGGTGAGCTGGCGCTGGACGGGCTGAAGCACCTGATCGGCCTGCCAGGCGCTGGCAAGACGACGCTGCTGATGTGTCTGCTGCGCTATCTGGGAGTGCGTGGCATCAAGGCTGCCGTCTTCTTCCCGTCGATCGAGGTGTGTCGTCAGTACCTCGAGGACTTGTGCCGCTACGGTGTCGCCGCAGGCCTACTAGTGGGTCAGTCACGCGACACCCGATTGCGTCACGCGCACAAGCTTGCCGAGGCGTTGGCAACAGACGACCCCCTGCGAGGGTTCTGCACGACAACGGCCAGCGCGGCATTGTTCGAGGGCGTCTGCGCCCTGCCCGCCCTGACATCCGCGCCCAGCGCAGCCTTCGCTATCGCTGACAGCTTTTGCTCACGCATTTGGCAGCGCCGTACAGCGGAACCGAGTGACGATGCCGAAGGCAAGGACCTCGAGCGCCGGCTGTGCCCAGTGTGGTCGCTTTGCGGTTTCACACGGGCACCGCGTGAGCTGCCAACTGCCAGCGTTTGGTTGGGCCACATCCTCTCGGCAGACACTCAAGTTCCTCGTCAGACCACGGCACTCGACGAGCGCTACTTCGACCTTATCGCGCGTGTCTTCGATGTCGTGATCTTCGATGAGGCCGACCGAGCGCAACAAGACCTGGATCGCGGCGGGATTGCCGAACTTAGCCTCTCGGGTCACGACAGGTCATTTCATCGCCAAGTGCAGCGCGGCACGCTGCAACCCATCGCCTCGGGACAGAATGCAGTGCTGCATGGCGTCGACTATGCTCAGTTGGCCATCGAGATCGCCGAGTTCGAGAAGCTCAATGTCGCTCTGACGCACGCCGTCCTACGCCTCACGGACGATCTGCGCAAGGCGTTTGACGGGTTGCTGATGTCTCCGCTTCGCATCATCGGTGATTGGCTCTCGCCCAAACGTCTTAGCACTCTGGCGGACGATCTCGGTGCTGACCCTCAGGCGCAGGCCAAGGATGCACTGTGCGAACTGTGGGAGGGTGCGGCCATTCGCGCGTTTCAGCTACGTGGCGCCCGCTCGGGCAGCGTTGCCGCAGCGCCGGACGCCATCGCCCGTACCGCCAACGCGTTTGGCCTGTCGATCGAGCGCGCTGCGGCCTTACACGACGAGCTCTCGAAGTCGATGTCCGATTGGCTGGCCGAGTCGAGCCTGCAGGAGCTAGCAGGGTTGACCAAGCGCATCGCGGAACAGTTGCGCGAAGTCCGGCGAACCTCCAGCGACGCGGAGGCACAGCAGCTCGTCGGTCTGCTGTTGCCGGTGACCTTCACCATCCTCAGCTATCGCCGCCTGTCGCCTCGGCTCAATGACATGATCGATCAGGGGCTACTCGATCCCGTGCATGTCGACGAGCTCGTGTCCAAGGCTCTCTTGCTGGCCTCTCCAGACAACATCCTCGGGTCTTTGAGCGGCGTGCGCTTCTTTTCAACGCCGTCGCCGCGTGACCCGCTGGGACGCGCCGTCGATTTGCAGTTGCAATACGTAGTGTTCGCCGGCACACCTCGGCTGCTCATGTATCGGATGCACGAATGGATCAAGCGCGCAGACGGCACGCGCGACGGTCCTGCGGTGCTGCTGACCAGCGCCACCAGCTTTCTCCCCCCAAGTCCGGCACACCATGTCGCAGTTGCGCCCCACTATGTGCTGCAGCGCTTGCGCCCGGAGCGTGAAGACGCGCCCGATTCCTACTACGAATTCCGCCCCATCCGAGACGGCCAAGCCGCCGATGCTCCCTTTCTTCGCTTCAGCGGGGAGCGCTCCGAGACCGTTCGCATGGCCAATCTGGAAAAGATGGCGCTAGCACTGCTCGATGGCGGGCCAATCAACTCGCAGCTGGCGCGAGACTGCGCCAAATTCGACCCACGGGATGGCGTGCCGCGCAAAGCTGCCTTTGTGGTGAACAGCTACGACCAGGCACGGCGCCTGAAGCACTTCATCGATCTGCGCCTGCCGGCCTGGCGGGACAAGGTCGTCGCTGTCGTCGATGATCTGCCCGACTTCGGACTCACGACAGGTTATGTGACCTCCTCTCGCGTCGAGAGTCTGGGCGACGACGACCGCTGGCAGGTACTGATCTTTCCGCCCGGGGCCCTCGGACGAGGTACGAACGTTGTGTTCACCACAGGACCCAGGCAGCGTGACGCGGCGATCGGCACCCTGTACTTCTTGACCCGACCTCATCCAACGCCTCACGACATGAGCCTGCCGGTGAGCATGGCTGCGAAGGCAACGCTCGACTTCGATCTGCGCCAGGACGATTCCACGTCGCTCGAACAGCTCGGCCGCCGGTGGCTTGGCGCACGCCGGCAGGCTTATCAGCAGATCGGCCGATTGCTCCGCCGGCCTCTGTACGCGCGCGGGCTAGGCAAGTTGTTCGAGCCCTTCACGGCAAATATCGCCGTGAACCTGATGCAGACGATTGGACGAGCCATGCGCAATGGCTGCCCGGTGCAGTGCTTCTTCGTCGATCGAGCGTGGGCCGAAAAGACCTCGCGGGGCGAACTGGACAATGAAACGAGCAGCATGCTCGTCCAGCTACGCGTCATCCTAGAAAAGGGTGTGTCCTCCGACGACCCGAGGGAAGCTGCGCTCTACCAGGCTCTGTACGGCGCGTTCCTGCGACCGCTGACAGACATGCACGGCTTGAACGTGGCCCCGGTGCTTGAGGACACTTCGGTGGAAGAGGAATGGCACGACAACCCGTTATGGGCGGCCGATGCCCCATTGAAAGTGGAGGAAACTTGATGAAAGCCATTTCGCGCGATGCGGCATTCGCCATGGAATTTGCTGATGACACCACGCCGCTGACGCGCAACGTCGTCGCGGTATCGTGGACCGTTGATGCGCTCAGGGTGCTCAAGCAAATCCGCGATGAAGCAACAACACGTGCGCAAGAAGAAGACGAAGAGGCATTCCTTCATCTACCGTACGCGCACCTTCGTGCCCAGTTGCATTTGCAGATCGACGCCTGGGTTGGCATCGATGACGACATCGGCTTGCGTTCCCTGTACGTGCCGTCGAATTCGGCGGCCGCCCCCGAGGCCTGGGGCTATCTGGTAAGTGCCGATGCGCGCGCAGACCTGCAGAAGATCAAGGATGCGTTCGCGACATGGTCGGAAGGCGTCTTGGCGCGCTACTGCGAGTCACGCGGGGCCTATGCTCCCGGAGTCGCCGCGTTGCGGCGGCTGGGCCAAGAAGATCGGATCGTCCGCACCACCCCATCAAGGGTCCAGATATTTCCCTGGGGCGGGATGCCCCAAGCCAAGTCCGGCACGCCCACGCCATTTGATGTCACGGCCGGGGTGTTGGCTTCCCACCTGGCCGGCCAGGAACTCTTCCCTGGACTCGGTCCGGTAGTGCGCGTGGTCGGAGGCCCTGAACACAACAGTGCAGAAGTCATGACGCGGCCGCACATCGCTGCGGGCGGCCGCTTCAGCCTAGTGTGTGAGCTCAGCGTGCAGACGCTACCTGGCTCCACCAAGCCGTTGATCTATTGCGAGTTCAAGCGCCGCCGCTGGGCCGATGGCCTGAAGAGCGGCTACACCGTGAGTTCGTCGATTCGAGGGTTCGTCCTGCCGCACGCGATGCGGCCGCAAAGTGCATACCGCTTCAGCGTGATGCGCCAGCGAGCCGGGAAGTGGATAACCGACCTCGGCTACCAACAGTACGAATATGCCTTCAACTTGGTCCCTGGACACGAAAACGAGGGCGTCTTCACCTACCCAAGCGAAGAGTCAGCCAGCGTCCTGGTCATGCTCAAACCCGAGGTGACCGAACAGCACCACTCCAAGCTGCAAGCCGGCGTTCCGCTGGTCGACCAGGCGGACGCGTTCGAGCGGATCTCCGCGGTGCTTGGCGAACTAGGCCTGCGTCCCTTCACCGATTTCAGCGCAGCCAAAGCAGTGACCGTGAAGGCCCCGCCCTTGGCGATGCTTAAGGCTGAGGTCACGCTCGGGCGCCTGCTCGATCGCCACGAGCACGACGATGACGAGGCGCCACCCGGTAAGGCACTCGAGGCCATCACGTCAGTTTCTCCTGACCGCTGGTTCAAGGCGGACGTTCCTGCCCCCGATGCCGAACGCGACAGGGTGGTCGCGGCGGTTCGCAAGCTGACTGCAGATACGGCATATATAGCCGACACATCCCGTCATCAGCTCTATGTGGTCACTCAAACACCCGAGGACGTCGAATGGATCAAGACCACGGCAGCAGCCATGCTGGGCGACGTCATCAAGGTGTTAAGCGTGCCATTGCCAGCAAATACCCACGGCCCCATGCAGAGCTTCACCGAAGGCCGGCGCAAGCAGCGCTTCGACGCACGTGTGCGCGAATGGCTCAAGTTCGGCGAGAGCCTCAAGCTGGGACCCCGCTCGATGGTGCTAGTCCAGGCGCCCATGTTCTATAAGGTCGAGGGCGACAAGTTCAAACCCGACGACAACGTCAACAAGCTTGCGGCGCGCAAGGCGCTCGGCAGCCTGGGTTGTACCGTCCAGTACCTGCTGCCTAGCGAGCACGGTCGCGTCGACAAGTTTCTGCCGCGTGTGCAGGCCGCGCTTCTCGACCTGGTGTTCGGCCACGCAGGCTCGGTCTGGGGCCTGAAGCAAGCCGGTGAGGCATGCTTCACGGGATCAGCGTCGCCCCCACGTTGGGTCGGTGCAGTGAGTTCACTGGTCGTGCAGTCCGAATGGTTCCGCGACCGTGCGCAGTCCGTGTTCGTCGCCACCCGCATGGACTGCGAGACCGGTCAGGCTTGGGTGCGTTTCGCCCATCAGACGGCCGAGATCGTGCAGACGGACTGGATGCGCTTCGACGAGGGGGCCAAATACCTGGCATCCACCCGAATGGAATTGCCAGCCCCTTGGGCCGCAAGGCGCGAGCTACTCGCGCAGTTCTTTCAAAGCACCTTCGACGACATGGTCGCCGTCGATCCAAACGCCGTGGTCTTCATCGACTCGACTCGAGCTGCTCGACTGGCTTCGTGGTTGTCTGATTCGGGCATGCGCGAGACCTCGCGCCAAGTGGCACCAGGTGTGTTGACCGCGCAGCGCTGGCCCACCTTGCGCTTGATCCGGATTCGTGAGCAGGCCCCGACGATCGGCCAAGAGAAGATCTTCGGCGTTTCCAACGGGGCAGAGGCGCCGCTGCGTACCTGGACATCCACGCCCCGCCTGTTTCGGGTCAGTGGCGCTTCAGCGCCGACCTTCTGGTCACTGGCCAGGCCCGGGACACATCACAAGCGGGGGGCAAGCTGCTACCGAGAGATGCTCCTGCCGAACAGCAATCAAACAGAGGACAACCCAAAAGCGTTCGTCCCCTTTCCTGCACAGCCCGACAAGCAGCATCTGAACTCCCGAGCCGTGGAGGTCGTCATCCTGCAGAAGCAGGCCGATGACGACGAGGTGCAACTCGCCTCGTTCGCGCAGCATTTGCGGGCCGGCTTGTTAACGGCACGCAATGAGCGATGGGTCACGGCCCCTACCCCGCTGCGCATCATCGACAAACTCACCGAGTACATGAGGGGCGGTTGACGATATCGCGCTTACCCCTCCCCCAGCCAGCCATGCCCCTCACCTACCTCAACGTCGAATACGCTCAGCGCGGCGCCGTAAAGGCGCTCGGCGCAAGGTGGGATGCAGAGGCGCGCAAATGGTTTGTGCCCGAGGGGCGTGACCTGGCGCCCTTTGTCGCTTGGCTGCCTGCTGAGCGGCGGTTCACCGACACGGCTGTTGCGAAATCGAGCAGCGGTGCCGTGCAAGTGCAGCGTCGAGGCAAGTCGCTATCGCTGCTGTTGGCCGGTGTGGCGGATGCTGTCAATCGGACCTTCCACCAGGGCGAGTGGACTATCGTCGACGTCGTGCAGGTCTCCGTCAGGAAGCATGTGTTCCTGGAGCTTGCCGAGCGAGACTCAAATGGCGTCGTGCTTGCCAAGGCGAATGCCATGATCTGGGCCAGCATCGCCGACCAGATCCTGCCGCCGTTCGAAGCGGCAACTGGGATGTCCATCGGACCGGGCATGAAGCTGCTCGTGCGGGCTCGCCCCATATTCAACGTGCAGTACGGCTTCAGGCTCATCCTCGATGCCATCGACCCGGACTTCACTCTGGGCGAGCTTGAGGCCCGCAAGCGGGAAATCCGCGCGCGCCTGCAACAACAGAACCTGTGGGGACTCAACAAGGCGTTGGACTTTCCTTGGGACTTCCGCGCCGTGCTTGTGATTGCACCACAGGACGCTGCCGGGCTCGGCGACTTCCGTGCCGAAGCTCAACGGCTGGACCGTGCCGGTGTTTGCCGCTTTGTGTACGCACACAGCCGCTTTCAGGGTCCTGGCGCCGCAGAGGAAATCATTGAGGCGGCTCGCACTGCGCTGACCGCGGGGAATTCTGTGGGGCAAGTTCTGTTCGACGCAATCGTCTTCATCCGCGGAGGCGGTGCAGTCAACGACCTCGCCTGGCTGAACAACTACGAGCTAGCGCGCTTCGTCTGCGAGCTGAAGTTCCCTGTGCTCACGGGCATCGGTCACGAGCGCGACTCGACGATTCTCGATGAAGTGGCGCACACGAGCTTTGACACTCCGAGTAAGGTCATCGCAGGTATCGAGGCAACCATCGCCAGACGAACCAGGGAAGCACAGACCGCGTTTGCGGAGGTGGTCGCCGCAGTGCAGCGACGCATCGGCCTAGTTCGGCAGGGTGCAGAGCAGGCGAGTTCGCATATCCGCGAAGGCGTATCGCATCAGCTTTACACGGCCCGCGCCGCAGGTGCTGAGGCCATGGCTGATGTTCGCCTGCTGGCACTGCGTGAAGTTTCCGTGGCGTCGCGGCACTCGGGTGAGCTCGTGCGCGACGTTCGCGCATTGACGAGCACCCAGTTGGCCATCGCCAAGGAGAGAGCACCGCTGCTGCTGATACAGACCCGAGATCAAGCGGGAGCGCATTTGCGCACAGCGACGGCCAAATCGAATCAGGCGCTGAACGCGGTGCTGGACCGTGCACATTCAGATGCAGGTCGCGCCACCCGGGACGCCTCTGGCGCCCTGACCGGTCTGATGCACAGTGCACGGCAGCGGGTGACCGGCGCCCGTAGCGGCTCCGAGGCGCTGCTGCGTGAGATCAGCGGCCAGGGCCCACGGAAAACACTGGCCCGGGGCTTCGCGCATATTCGGGATTCGAGTGGGCGAACCGTGATGAACGCGGGATCACTCGCCGCAGGCAATGAGTTCAGCGTGACGTTCCATGACGGAATGGTCGAGGCGAAGGTGCAGGGCGAGGAAAACAAGCAATGACAATGACGTTCAAGGAAGCCTATGGCGTGCTCAATCGGCATGCACAGACTCTGCGCAACCAGCAAGAGCCCAATATCGACGATCTCCTGGGCATCGTTACCGAATCGGTCGAAGCCTACAAGATCTGCAAGCAGCGCATCGATGCGGTCGAGGCGGCGCTAGAACAGGCGTTGGCCGACCCAGCCGTCGCCTCCTCCACATCCGTCAGTGGAGAGGACGGTGCCGCGCTCCGCCCCGCTCCCTCGTCGGCTCGCCCACCGAGCCGCGGAGGCGCGAAGCCGAGCGGATTCGATGACATGGACGACGACATTCCGTTCTAGAAGGGACTGGCGCCGATGGGACTCAATGAACAAACAATGGGAGGAATGCCTTTGACTACCGGAATCAAGCCACCTACGCCCAGCGGAGTGCGCGTGACCGAAGTGCGTGTCTCGAATTTTCGATCACTGGTCAACGTCGTCCTCGAGCTCGACGATTTAACCGTCTTGGTGGGCGCCAACAACGCGGGCAAGACGAGCTTCCTTGACGCGATGTATGCCGCGATCGGCGCAGGGCGCAAGACGCTGGGTCAGGAGGATGTTCATGTGGCTGCAGCCGAGGCGGTCGCACCGCAGGATCGCGTGGTCACCGTGGATGTGCGCGTTCAGCCGTTCGACGCCGACGGCAAGCCTCTTCAAACCTTCCCACAGGGCAGCTACTGGACGTCGCTGTGGGGCACGGGTCTATCTCAAGACCTCGATTTCAACGACTTCATGGCTTTTCGCACCACCTTGTCGTGGAGCGACGTCAAGGGCGACTACGCGCTCGAGCGCAAGTTCCTGACCGAGTGGAAACCCGCAGCGGACTGGCTGTCTGCCACAGTATCGGCGGAAGGCGTCAGCGCCGAACAGCTCGAACATGTAGCGCTGCACTACATCGATGCCAAACGCGACCTCGAGGACGATCTGCGCCGACAGGGGTCGTTCTGGCGTCGCCTGACCGACAACCTTGGACTGACGGAGGCGGATGTCGACGAGTTCGAGCAAGCGCTTTCCCAGCTGAACGACGAGATCGTCTCGAAGAGTTCGGTGCTGCAGCACCTCAAGACAAATCTTTCCGACATGTCCTCAGTCGTCAGCGCAGACAGCGCCGGCGTGGATATCACGCCAGTGGCTCGCCGCCTCAGAGACCTCTCCAAAGGTGTCGACGTCACCTTCGCGACCACTGGCGCACAGGCATTCCCGCTCGCTCGGCACGGTATGGGAACGCGCAGCCTCGCGTCGCTACTTGTCTTCCGGGCTTTCATGTCCTGGCGCTATGCGCTGGCTGAAAAGCAAGGTGACCAGACACATTCGCTGCTTGCACTTGAGGAGCCCGAGTCGCACTTGCACCCGCAAGCCCAGCGGGCGCTGTTTGCCCAGATCAAGTCTATCCCCGGCCAACGCATCGTCAGCACGCATTCGCCTTATTTCGCCGGCCAAGCCAAGCTCGGCGAACTTCGGCTCTTCAACAAGCTGGCCGGTGTGACCGTGGCTCAGCGACTGGACCTCACGAAGTTGACCGCAGACGACATCCGCAAGCTCGAGCGGACGGTGATCGCTACGCGCGGCGACTTGCTGTTCGCTCGCGCGGTGATTCTTTTCGAAGGCGAAACCGAAGAGCAGGCCTTTCCGCTCTGGGCTCAAGCGTACTGGGGCGCGAGCGCACACGAATTGGGCTTCAACTTCGTGGGTGTCGGAGGCACCGACTACTTCCCTTTCATCTGGCTGGCGAAGAGCTTCGGCATTCCCTGGTACGTCTTCTCTGACGGCGAGGATCAGCCCGTCACAAAGCTCAAGGCCGATGCCAAACGCGCCGGAATTGATGACATTGCCAAGCACGCCAATATCGTCGTCATCCCCAACAAGAAGGATCTAGAGGCACATCTGCTCGATGCAGGCTACATGGACGCTTTCGAGGCTGCCATTGCCAATTTCGCCGGTGCAACGGCCCTGGACGACTACATCAAAAGCCTGCATGGCAAGCCAGGCAAGTCCGTGGGTGGAGTCGCCCAAACTCGGGACTATTCCGGCGCCGCAGGGCGCGAGCGCGCGGCGCTTGACATGGTCAGCGACAAGAAGACGCGCTATGCGACGCCCATGGCCAGCGCCATCCTGGCGCTTCAGGACCCCGAGCGTCGTGTTCCCACGCTGGTCGCACAGTTGTTCGAGGCCATTGGCACCAAGTTCGGTCTGAAGAAGGTCGATGCTGCCAAGATGGTCCTTCCTTGACGGAGATGATGATGTCCACTGTTCGCCTCTCTGCAACGCAGCGGCAGGTTGTCGACTTCGGCGAAGGCGCCCTAGCGGTCATCGCGGGCCCCGGATCGGGAAAGACGCGCGTTCTCACCGAACGTATCCGCCGCCTGCTGACCCAAGTGCCAGGTCACTTCCGCGTGCTGGCTTTGACTTTCACGAACAAGGCCGCCAAGGAGATGACCGATCGCCTGGGTGACTTGGCTGAGGCGCGCAAGCGCGCATTCATCGGCACCCTGCACGGCTTCTGCCTCGATGTCCTTGCGGATCGCGGAAAGCACATCGGTCTCGCCACCATGCCGCAGATCTTCGAGCAATACCAGGATCGCAAGCAAATCCTCGCGCAAGCGGTCAGCGAGGATGCAATGCTTTGCAGCGAGATATCGCACTTGTCGACAAAGGAGCAAGCTCAGCGCCTAGACGATTGGCTTAGGAGCGTCGGGCATATCAAGACGCATCCGATCACCACGGCGGTCAGTGGCATCGACGACCCCATCATTGAGCGCGTGTATGAGGGATACAACGCCGGACTGCAAGCCTGCGGTGCTTGCGACTTTGACGACCTGCTGCTCTACACCTATCGGCTGTTCTCTGAATTTCCTCAGGTCGCCGATCTCTATCGGCGCGTCTATGGCTATGTCTGCGTCGATGAGGCTCAGGATCTGAACGAAGCCCAGTACGCCGTCATCCGTGCGATGGCTGGCGATTCGCTGCGCAACATCATGATGGTCGGCGACCCCAACCAATCGATCTACGGCTTCAACACCTCGAGTCCGAAGTACCTCACTGACGACTTCAAAGCGGACTTCAATGCTGCCCAGATTTGTCTTGAGGAGAACTATCGATCTTCACGCGCAGTGGTCCGCGTAGCGCAGTCCCTCGATCCGACTTACACCGTCGCTGGCCAACTTGCCGTGGAGGGTTACGCCCGGAAGATGGTTGGCGATAGTGAGGCCAACGAGGCTTCACGCGTTGTAGACGAATTGACGCGTCTGATGGCTGCGGGACACCCGGACATTGAGGGACCCATAACACCAACGAGCTTCGCCATTCTCGGACGGACTCGCTATACGCTGATTGGCGTCGAGCGTCAGCTCAAGGAGCGTGGCCTGCCCTACTTCAAGCGCTTGAGCGTCACGCACGAAAACGAGTCCGATCTAGCCGATGAGTTCCAACTGGCGCTGAGGGTGCTGTCCAATCCCAAGGATGCCGTGCACCTGAGCGCGCTTCGCAAGCGGTGGAACCTACCCGGCCCGGTCACTGCCCCTGCCGATGCGGCACAGGTGGTGCAGATGGTCCAGTCCATGTCCACGGCAACACAAGGGCCGGGGTGCGTGGCCATCGCCGACGCGCTGGCGGCCGTGCATGCGACCACCGCTCGCCGTCTGGACTTCATGCCCGCCTTCAAGGTCCTGGAGGCGCACGCGGACAAGCTGGATGAGCCGGATCGACGAGCTATTCGCGAAGACGTGGCGGTTTTGCGCGAGGAGTGGGACCACTTTCTGCGATCCGAAGGCTCACGCGCGCGAACACTTCAGAGCTTCCTGAGCAACATCGCCCTGGGCACTTCTGGCCAAGCCACGCGGGACGGCGTAGCGCTGCTGACCGTGCATTCTTCCAAGGGTCTTGAGTTCGATGTAGTCTTCGTCGTAGGCATGGCTGACGGCGTGTTCCCTGACTACCGTGCGACCACCAAGAAGCAAAAGGATGAAGAGCGCCGCAATGCGTTCGTCGCAGTGACGAGATCCAAGCGGTTGCTGTACCTGTCCTATCCGCGCCAAAGGCTTATGCCCTGGGGTGATGTGTGGCAAGGCGCCCCTTCACCCTACATCACAGCAGCGCCGCTACAGAGGCCCTGAAAACTCCGAGGTGGCCAAGAGCACATAAGCGTCGCGCATCCCGATGCTCCACCGAGCATGCCTTAGACATTTCCGAACGAGCAATGGGTACGGGTGCGTCGATTGGAGCGCTATTGCCGTGTTCAGCCAGTTACAGGTTTTGGGGCAGTGTCCCGCCCCCTTTGAAACCCCCGATCCCTCGCCATGAACGCATCCAGCATATGCGGAATCAGAACCACCGCATCGACCGCCTCGCCATACGCCTGCGCGTGCACCGCGGCGTAGCGGTCGAGGTCGACCTTCAGATTGGCCGGGCAGTTGAAGGTCAGCTTGACAGTCTCGGTCTTGGGCAGCGGCCCGAGCCGTAGCTTCTTGGTGGTGTTCATTTCGCAGCTCCCCGGTTGAAGAACAGAGGCTGGTACGGTCGCAGCACCAAATCGCGGTTGACGATGATCCGCACCGACAGGCCCGGACGCTCCGTCAGTGTCGGCTGGATGTTCATGTTGCGCCGGGTCATCTCCTGGCCCACTTGGTTCACGCTGTCCTGCAGGCTGTCGCGTCCGGCGATGATGACGCGGTTGCCGTCTTGCCAGTTTTGCGGCGCAGCTAGCTCGGCACCCACGCCCAGCAGCGTCGTTAGCGCCGCGCCGGCAAAGACGCGATCCCAATGCCAATCGACACCATCCTCCAGGCCAGAGTAGCCGGCCGGATCGGTGCCGGCGAGGTTGTCGAGCTTCAGCGAAGACGTGTCCGGCAGGATGACGCGGTTCCACACCACCTGCACGCGGCTCTGCCCGTAGCTCACCTGGCTGTTGTACTTTCCCAGGATGCGCGAACCTTGGGGGATCAACAGGAACTTGCCCGTGGCCGTGTCATAGACCGGCTCCGTCACCGTGGCGATCACGTCGCCCGGAAGATCGGACTTGATACCCGTCACCAGCGCACCCGCGATCACGGTCCCAGCCATGACCTGGTATGGCGAGGCCGGCATCTGCAGATTCCCGGAATTGCGGGTTTCTGTAGAACCGCCTTTCAGGAAAGCCTCTTTCTGGTCTTGCCGGTTCTGCACGGCGGTCGGGTCGGATGGCTGGGCCGCCGTCGAGGCCGGCCCGGCCGCCAGCGGATCGAAGCCCGCCAAGGCGCTGCCAGGCGAAGCCGCAGCGACTTGGGCTGCGCCAGGCACCGCGGCCTTGCCCTGGTTGCCCGAGCGAAAGAACACCGTCGAGGCCGCTGCGGCCTCAGCCTCCTTGCGCCGTGCATCCTCCGGGTCATGGCCCGGCGGCGCATAGGCCGGCGTCACCGACTGCTGCGACTTCACGATGGCCGGGCCGAGGTCGCCCGGCAGCGGCGGCCCCAGCTCAGGCACCTTCGGCGGCAGCTTGGAGTAATCCGAAGGCAGGCCATCCAGCCCTTCGGACTTCGAGACGCGATCCACGTTGTAAAGCTCGGTCTGCTCGCCCGCGCCGCGCCGATGCGGCTGCAATGACCAGATCGTGGCCCCGAGCACGGCGACCGACAGGCCGCCGACGAGGATGGCCAGCGTGCGCCGGTTCAGGCGCGTGACCGGGCGCGGCTGGGCGCGCAGCGCCACCGCCTCGGGCGCGACCTTGCCCGCTCGCGGAGCAAGGTCAGGGGAATCGTCCTGGTTCATGGTCAATTCCTCCGCGTTCCGTCCGTGCGCTCGACCCGCACCACATCGCCCTTGTCCCCGCCCAGGCGCAGTTCGGCCGCACCAAACAGCCTGTCGACGATGTAATACGGCGACCGAAAACGGTAGTTCACCAACTGCCCGTCGCCCTGCACACCGATCACGAACAGCGGCGGCAGCTCGCCCTGGGCGATGCCTGGCGGGAACTGGATATAGACCTTCTCGCCATCGTCGAAGGCCCGCAGCGGCTTCCACGGCGGATTGCTGCCGCTGACCGCATAACGGAAACGGATCTTCTCCAGCGACAGGCCAGCATCGACCGGCGCGGCGGCGCTGGCCGCCTGCGACTGGCGCTGCAAGGCCAGCATCTTGTCCTTCGGATATTCCCAGGACACCGAGGCCATCCACGTCTTCTCGGTCGAAGTCAGCTCCAGCAGGTAGGTGCGCCGACTGGTCGTGATGACCAGGTTGGTCTTCAACCCTGAGCGGATCGGCTTGACCATCACGTTGACGCGCAGCGCATCACCGCTGCCGCTCGATGTGTCGCCGACGATCCACCGGACGGTATCGCCAGCGGCCACCGTCACCAGTTCCTCACCCGGCTGGAGCGCGATCACCGTCGCGCGGCCCACGGCTGCATAGACCTGGTACAGCGCGCCATCGGTGAAGGGCCAGACCTGGATTGCGTTGACGTAGCCCTCGCGCGTCGGCGCGATGCGCGCCTCGGCGTTGGCGCGGGACACCCGCACGGTTTCATCGGCGGGTTCCGGCGTGGGCTTGGCATCCGGCACAGGTTTCATCTGCGCCGGCATCGGCAGCACCTGCGGCACGGCCACCACTTCCACAGGCGCAGGCGGCTCCGGCAGAGGCTGGGCCTGCACCGGCTCATCGAGCGAAATGGACGGCGGCGGCTTGCCCTGCGAAGCGCAGCCTGCAAACAGGACGGTGGATACCAGCAGGATCACCGGCAAGGCGGATTTACGGAAATGTGCGTTCATGGTTTTGCTCCTTCGTTTCCTTCCAGTTCGCGGCTCCACGACAGACCATTGACGTAGATGCCCAAGGGGTTCTTGCGCAGACGCTGCTCGGTGCGCGGGGCTTGCAGCACCGTGGAAACCACCGCGTTCCAGCGCTCGGTGCGATCCAGCGCACCGTTCACAAAGCGGGTCTCCGTCCAGCGCACGTTGAAAGACGTGTCGCTGGCGCGGGTCACGCTGGTGATCTGCACCGTCACCGACTCCTTGCCGATGCGCGCGAACGGATCGTTCACCCGCGCGTACTCGTTAAGCACCACGGCGCCCTTGTCGGTCGTGTAGTCGTAGGCATCGAGCCAGTTCTGCCGCACCACGATGGGGTCGATGGACAGCGAGCGCACCAGCCCGATGAAGCGGCCCAGGTGATAGGCCATCTGGGCATCGCTGGGCCGGTATGGCGTGGCGGCTTCGCCGACAGCGCGCACTTGGCCCACGTTGTCCACCTCCACCACGTAGGGCGTAACGATGGACTGCGCCGAGCGCCAGACCAGGCCGCCGGCCATCAGTACGGCCAGCGTGAGGCAGCCGAAGGCCATGAAGCGCCAGTTCTTCGCCTGCACGCGGGCCGAACCGATGCGCTCGTCCCAGACCTGGGCGGCGGATTGGTATGGGGTAGCAGGCTGCGGCGTATCGGCGTAGCGCACCTGCGGTCGTTTGAATCGCATGGGAGTTCTCCTTATGAGTCGGAATCGCGAAGGCTTGGGCCTTGACTGGAGCTGCCGCCATCGCCGCCGCGCAGCGTGTGGGCGGCGGTGGTCGCCGCATGGGTGAGCTGCTGCCTGCGATGCAGGCGCTTGGCCCACGCGGGTTGTTCGGCAGATGGAGCCGATCCGGCAGCGTCAGGGCCGGTGGGTGCGGCGCCGGAGGCTGATGTGTCATCGGGCCGGAAGGCGGCAGCGACACGCTCCTTCATCGAGCGTGCGCCTTCGGCCACCTTCTGCCCCGCCGCCTGCGCGCCAGTCTTGGCAACATTGCCCACGCCCGCGGCGGCACCTTTCAGGCCTCCACCGGCCGAAGCGGAGCCCGCCTGGTACGCCGACCTGGCGCTGCTGGCGGTCGATGCCATCGAGCGGGCACCGCTGGCCGCTGCTTTGGCGGCTGCGGGCGCCATGCGCGCGCCAGCCGCCACGGCGCTGCCGACGCCAGTAGCCGCGGCACCGACCGCCACAGCGGTTCCGGCTGCACCGATGGCAGCACCGGCCATCGCGCCCGCGCCGAGCTGCGGCCCGCCCGATACCAAGCCCGTTGCAATGCCCGGCCCGAAGATGCCCAGGGCGAGCAGTGACAACGAGGCCAGCATGATGACCAGCGCCTGGTCGATGGACGGCTCGGAGCCCGGCGGTATCCTGAATTCGGCGAACAGCCCCGAGCCGATGCCCACGATGACGGCGAGTACCAGCACCTTGATGCCCGAGGACACCACGTTGCCCAGCACCTTCTCGGCCAGGAACGCCGTCTTGTTCCAGAGGGCAAACGGAACCAGCACGAAGCCCGCGAGCGTGGTCAGCTTGAACTCGATCAGCGTGACGAAGAGCTGCACCGCCAGCACGAAGAAGCTGACGATGACCACCAGCCACGCGAGGAACAGCACGACGATGGGCGCGATATTGATGAACACCTCGGGGAAGCCCGCCATCTCCCGGATCTGGTCGAGGATGGGCGCCGCCGCGTCGATGCCGGCCTTGGCCAGCCGTCCCGGCTGCAGGAAGTTGCCCATGCTCAAGGTCGAGCCGCTGGCCGTCAGGCCCAGCCCGGCGAAGGAACGGAACAGGATGCCCGCCAGGGTGTTGAAGTTGCCGATGATGTAGGCGAAAGCACCCACGTATAGCACCTTGCGGATCAGCTTGGCGATCACGTCCTCGCCCTGGCCGGTGGCATGCCCCATCGCCCAGAACAGCCCGGCCAACGTCATGTCGATGACGATCAACGTTGCGGTCAGGAACGCCACCTCGCCCTGCACCAGGCCGAATCCCGAGTCGATGTAGCGCGAGAAAACGTCGAGGAAGCGGTCGATGACCGAAACGTCGTTCATGGCCCGGCTCCGTCAGCGGCTGTAGAAGTTCACGGGCTGCGGCGTGTACGGCGTGCCAGTGCCCACGAAGCGCCGATTCACCTCGCGGCCACGCTCCACTGCGGCGGCCTGCCGCGCCAGCTCCAGCGAGGCCGCGCGGTCCTGCGTGATCTGCAAGCGCTGGGTCTGAATGGACTGCTTGGCCTGCAGGGCCAGCAACTGGTTCATGGCCTGCATCGCCTGGAGAGCGCCCACGGCGGACTGGCTCTTGCCCACGAGGTCGGCCAGCACGCCCTCGTCATCGCTCAGGTTCTGCGAAGCCTGGGCCTGCATCTGCATGGTGGTCTGAAGGCCAGTGAGCGTGTTCTTCCAGCGCTCCTGCGCATCGCGGTACATCTGATTGCCGCTGACGGTGGCGGAGTACTGTTCGGGGTACAGACGCTGGAACATCTGGTCCATGTTCGCCACGTCGTAGGCCATGCCCTTGGCCTGGGCGATGAGCCGCTGGGTGGTCGCCAGGTTGGCGCGCAGCTGGCCCACCACGCTGGACGGCAGGCTGGCCAGGTTGCGCGCCTGGTTGATGAGCATCTGCGCTTCGTTTTGGAGCTGGCGGATCTGGTTGTTGATCTGCTCCAGCGTGCGAACGGCGGTGAGCGTGTTCTGCACCAAATTGGTCGGATCGAACACGATGTCGCCAACGCCGAACAGTGCATGCGCGGGCTGCGCAATGCCGAAGGCGAGCACGCAGGCGGTGGTCAGCGCGGCGAGATTGTGGGCATGGGGTTTCATGGCAGGTTCTCCTGGGAATGGCTGGGGATGGGGGCGGCACCCGGCGCGGGGCCGGGGAAATCGCGCAGCAGATCGGCCGCCCAATCGAGGCTGCGGTGGCGCAGCCATGCGGCTGCGAACGGGGTGGAAGCGGAAGGTGTGGAGGTGCTGGCGGCAGCGAGCACCGCGTCGATGTCGCGCTGGTCCTGCGCCGTGGATGCGCCCGCGAAGGCCAGCGTCGCCGGTCCCAGGTCGAGGTCGAACAGGCGATTGCCGAGGCGGGATTGGTAGTAGTAGTCGCGCTTGGGCTGCGCGGTGGCGACGATCTCGATCTGGCGCAAGTTCAGCCCAAAGCCTTCGTAGATCGTGCGAATCTGCGGCTCGGTCGCCTGCGGGTTCGGCAGGAAGATGCGGCTCGCGCAGCTTTCGATGATCGCGGGCGCGATGCTCGAATCCTTGATGTCGGCCAGGCTCTGCGTGGCGAAGATGACCGACACGTTCTTCTTGCGCAACGTCTTGAGCCACTGGCGAATGCGCGCGGCAAACACCGGGTCATCGAGGAACAGCCAGGCTTCATCGAGGATCAGCAGCGTGGGCGCACCGTCAAAGCGCTCATCGAAGCGCGCAAAGAGGTAGTGCAGCACGGCCATGACGGCGGCCTTGCTGTGCATCAATTCCTCCATCTCGAAGCACTGCACGGAGCCAGCGCCCAGGCGATCCGAATCCGCATCCAGCAGCTTGCCGTGGGCGCCGCCCAGCACGTACGGCGCAAGCGCCTGGCGCAGCGCATTCGATTGCAGCAGTACCGACAGGCCCGTCATCGTGCGCTGTTCCATCGGCGCACCGGCGAGACTGCCGAGCGCCGACCAGATAGCGGCCTTCTCTTCGGGGCCGACGGCCACGCTCTCATGCCGCAAGCGCCCTTCGATCCATTCGGCGGCCCAGGTGCGGTAGCCCTCGCGGTCGATGCGGGCGAGAGGCTGAAACGCGATCTCGCCATCCATCCCGAGGTCGTAGTGCTCACCACCCAGCCCGAGGATGGTGGCGCGCATCGAGCGCCCCATGTCGAAGGCAAAGATGCGCGAGCCGCGATAGCGCCGAAACTGCATCGCCAAGGTGGCGAGCAGCACCGACTTGCCCATGCCCGTAGGGCCAGCCACCAGCGTGTGGCCCACGTCGCCGATGTGCGTCACCAGCCGGAACGGCGTCGCGCCCTCAGTGCGCGTGACGATCAGCGGCGGGCCGTCGAGGTGCGCGTTCTTCTCCGGCCCGGCCCATACCGCCGACACCGGCATCAGGTGCGCCAGGTTCAACGTGGAGACGATGGGCTGGCGGACGTTGGCGTAGGCATGGCCCGGAATGGACGACAGCCACGCATCCACGGCGTTGAGCGTTTCGGGGATGGTGACGAAGCCACGCCCCTGGATGACGCGCTCCACCCTGCGCAGCTTCTCGTTGGCCACGGCGGCATCCGCGTCCATGACGGTGACGGTCGCTGTCACGTAGCCGAAGGCCACTTGATCGCTGCCCAGCTCCTGCAAGGCGGCATCGGCATCGGTGGCCTTGTTGCTGGCGTCGGTATCGACCAGCGGGCTTTCCTGCTGGAAGATCGTCTCGCGCAGCAGCGCGATGACGTTCTTGCGTTTGGCGAACCACTGACGGCGCAGGCGGGCGAGTTCTTTTTCCGCCTCGGCTTTGTCCAGGCAGAGAAAGCGCGTACTCCAGCGATACGCGAAGCCCAGACGGTTGAGGTCGTCCAGAATCCCCGGCCAAGTCGAGATCGGAAAACCGCGCACCGACACCACGCGCAGGTGCTGGTCGCCCAGCATCGGCGCCAAGCCACCGATCAGCGGCGCGTCGGCCAGCAGCGCATCGAGGTGGAATGGCACCTCGGGCACGCCCACGCGGTAACGCCGTGTAGACACGGTGGCGTGCAGGTAGGTCAGCGTCTGGCTATCGTCGAGCCAGGCGATCTCCGGCATCACGCCGTCGAGCAGGTCAAAGATGCGTTCCGTCTCCGCGATGAAGGCAGTCAGGCGCTCGCGCCAATCGACGCCTTCGGTCAGCCGGTTCTCGTACAGCAGGCCCGCGGCACGGGCACGGGCCTCCTCGGGCGGCAGGTACACCAGCGTGAGGTGGTAGCCGCTCTCGAAGTGATTGCCCAAGTCCTCAAAGGCGGCCCGTCGCTCCTCGTCCACCAGCCACGACAGCGGCTCGGGAAACTCCGAGTGCGGGTAGTTGGCGGCGGGCCGGCGCTCGGCTTCGATGAACAAGGCCCAGCCCGAACCCAGCCTGCGCAGCGCGTTGTTCAACCGTGCTGACGTAGAGATCAGCTCGCCCTGCGTGGCACTGTCGAGGTCTGGCCCCCGAAAGCGCGCCGTGCGCTGGAAGGAGCCATCCTTATTCAGCACGACGCCCGGAGCGATCAGCCCGGCCCAAGGCAGCCAGTCAGCCAGCAAGGCCGGGCGCTGGCGGTATTCGGCAAGGTTCAGCATGCGATATCTCCCTTTGCCCCTACACGTCCAGCAGCGGCCGGTGCTTGATATGGCGCGCGAAGACTTGCATGAACCGCGGATCGACACGCGCGCCCCAGACCGCCAACGCATGGCCGGCGATCCAGAGCACCAGGCCCGGAATCCACAGTTGCAGGCCCAAGCCCACGGCCGCGGCCAAGGTGCCATTGGCAATCGCCACCGTGCGCGGCGCGCCGCCCAGCAGGATCGGCTCGGTCAGCGAGCGGTGCAGTGGCACTTCGAACCCCGGAGCGAACCCCTGCACGCCATCGTGGGCCGCGCTCATACGACAGCCCCGCCCGAGAAGCTGAAGAACGACAGGAAGAACGAGGACGCGGCAAACGCGATCGACAGACCGAAGACGATCTGGATCAGCTTGCGAAAACCGCCCGAGGTATCGCCGAAGGCCAGCGCCAGGCCCGTGGCGATGATGATGATGACCGCGATGATCCGGGCCACCGGACCCTGGATCGACTCCAGGATGGATTGCAGCGGCCCCTCCCAAGGCATCGAGGAACCGGCGGCCTGCGCGGTGCCTGCGAGCAGCAGCATCAGCGCCGCGAGCATCAGGCCCTGCAGGGCTGGGCGTGCCAAGCCATCCAGCCGCGCGGGACGGCAGCGCAGGGCAAGCGGGTTTGCAGAAATACGGAAAGCAGGAACGATCATCTGCGTCATGGCAGTTCTCCAGGTTGGTCAGGGGACAGGGAAGAAAGGTCGGACTGCGACAGCAGCTCCGGGAATGGAGCCTCCAGCGCATCCGCCAGTTGGTAGCCCGCGCCATCGAAGCCGACGACGCGGGCGATGCTCTCGATGCGGCGCTTGCGTCCGCGCCCGGCGATGTGGATGACCACGTTGACCGCTTCCGCGATCAGCGCACGGGGCGGGTTCTCCGCCACTTCGAGAATCAGTTGCTCCAGGCGCAGCAGCGCGCCCAGCGCGGAGCCGGCGTGGATGGTGGCGATGCCGCCGGGGTGGCCCGTGCCCCATACCTTGATGAGATCCAGCGCCTCGGCACCACGCACTTCGCCAACGATCACGCGATCCGGGCGCAGGCGCATGGAAGAGCGCACCAGCTCGGTCATCGACACCACGCCCTGGCGCGTGCGCAGCGGTACGTGATCGCGCGCCGCGCATTGCAGCTCCACCGTGTCTTCAAGCACCAGCACGCGGTCACCGGTAGCGGCAATCTCGGCGAGCAAGGCATTGGCGAGCGTGGTCTTGCCCGTGCTGGTGCCGCCTGCGATCAGGATGTTCTGGCGCTCGCGCACGGCGCGCACCAGCAGGCCCGCCTGCGCGGCGGTCATCATTCCGTCCTCGATGTAGCGCGACAGTGGGATCACGCCAAAGGCGCGCTTGCGCAAGGCGAAGGCCGGCCCCGGCGCGGCGGGCGGCAGGATGCCCTCGAAGCGTTCGCCCGTCTCGGGCAGCTCTGCCGTCAACAACGGCTGGCCCCGATGAACTTCCGTGCCAACGTGAGCTGCAACGAGGCGGATGATGCGTTCGCCATCGGCCTCGGACAGTTCCACGCCCATCGGCGCGCGGCCCGTGGACAGACGATCCACCCAGAGCGTGCGATCGGGGTTGAGCATGATTTCCACCACGTCCGGGTCTTCGAGCGCGGCAGCGATCAGCGGCCCCATGGCCGTGCGCAGCATCTGGATGCGGCGATCCAGCGAGGTGGCCGTGAAGGAGGAAGGAACGGCGCTCATAAGGCACGCTCCTGGGCATCCGCGACGGCCGCAGCGCCCTCCGGTCGCGTCGGATCGGTGTGCAGTTCCTCCACCACATCCCGCACCAGGCTGCGCCCGCGCAGCAAATGGCGACCGAGCTGCTCGACGAACTGCTCGAAGCGGGCCTTGCCCTGGGCGCGAGCGGCATCCTGATGGGCCTCGGGCACGGGTGTGCTCACCGTGAGGAAATAGCGGATGAACAGCGCCAATGTTTCGATGGCAATGTTCTGGTCGCGCTCCAGGCGCTCGGCGTGGCGCGACAGGCGGTCCAGCCGCTTGGCAATTGCCGCCTCGCGCTGGTCGGCCGCATCGGGCGACAGCCAGGAGGCCAGGGCCGCCGCGACGATGCTGGACTTGGACACGCCCTTCTTGGCGGCCAGTTCATCGAGCCGCTTGCTGTGCTCCGGCTGGATGAACACATTGAGGCGGTGTTGGGTCATAGGTCGATTCCGTCGTCAGGGTCGAGGGAAGCCAGCCGGGCCGTGCGCTGCAGGGCCGGATCGAGCTGGCGAGGAAGGGGATGCGGCATGTCGTCGTCATCGAGCAGCCCGAGGTCGGCTGCGGGCGCAACCAGGTCGGGGTCGTAGGTGACGGCTTCGGAAAGTTCGGGCTGGCGGCGTGGGCCGCTGTCGTCGGCCGAACCCAGGTTCTCCAGCCCATCGGCGGCGTCGGCCGTCGGTGCGACCGGCATGGCGGGAATCGCCAGCCCGCTCCAGTCGTCGGCGCGTTCCGGTGGCACATCGGCATAGCGCCCCTGCATGGACAGGGTTGCAAGCACCGGCGGCGGAAGCACGCGCCGCTTGAAATTGCTGTCCGCGTAGTAGCGCAGCTTCTTGGCCTTGATGGGCGCCACGCTGGACACCATCACCACGGCCTCGTCGGGCGGAAGCTGCATTACCTCGCCCGGCGTGAGCAGCGGACGTGCCGTCTCCTGGCGCGACACCATCAGATGCCCGAGCCATGGCGCGAGCCGGTGGCCGGCGTAGTTGCGCTGCGCGCGCAGCTCGGTCGCGGTGCCCAGCGTTTCGGAGATGCGCTTGGCGGTGCGCTCGTCGTTGGTGGCGAACGTCACCCGGACATGGCAGTTGTCCAGGATCGAATGGTTCTGGCCGTAGGCTTTGTCAATCTGGTTGAGCGACTGGGCGATGAGGAAGCTGCGGATACCGTAGCCGGCCATGAAGGCCAGGGCCGTCTCGAAGAAGTCGAGCCGTCCGAGCGCGGGGAACTCGTCGAGCATCAATAGCAGCTTGTGGCGGCGCGCGATGCCGTCGCTGCCGTCGAGCGATTCCGTCAGCCGTCGCCCGATCTGGTTGAGGATCAGGCGAATGAGCGGTTTCGTCCGCGAAATGTCCGAAGGCGGCACCACCAGGTACAGCGACACCGGATGCTCGGCCGCGATCAGGTCGGCAATGCGCCAGTCGCAGCGCGAGGTGACTTCGGCCACCGTGGGGTCGCGGTACAGGCCGAGGAATGACATGGCGGTGCTCAACACGCCGGAACGCTCGTTGTCCGATTTGTTCAGGACTTCGCGCGCTGCCGATGCCACCACCAGATGCGGCCCACCACCGATGTGCGGCGTGGTCATCATCCGATGCAGGGTCAGCTCGAAGGGACAGGCCGGGTCGCTGAGGAAGTTGGCGACTCCGCGCAGCGTCTTGTCTTCGCCTGCGTAGAGCACGTGCAGGATGGCCCCAACCAGCAGCGCATGCGAGGTCTTCTCCCAATGGTTGCGCCGCTCCAGTGCTCCTTCGGGATCGACCAGAATGTCTGCGATGTTCTGCACGTCGCGCACTTCGTGCGCGCCGCGCCTCACCTCCAGCAGTGGGTTGTAGGCCGACGACTTCGCATCGGTCGGGTTGAACAGCAGGCAATGCGAGAAGCGCGAGCGCCAGCCGGCGGTGATGCTCCAGTTCTCGCCCTTGATGTCGTGAATGACGGCCGATGCAGGCCAGCTCAACAAGGTGGGAACCACCAGGCCCACGCCTTTGCCCGAGCGGGTGGGCGCGAATGTCAGGACGTGTTCCGGGCCTTCATGGCGCAGGTACTGCTGGCGATGCAGGCCGAGGAACACGCCCGCAGGCTGGTCAAGGCCCGCCTTGTGGATGTCCTCCGCATTGGCCCAGCGGGCCGAGCCGTAGGTCGTGACCAGCTTGGACTGGCGCGAGCGCCAGATCGACATGCCGATGGCAACTACCATCGCGATCAGGCCGCTGCCTGCGGCAATGGCACCGCCCGCGTCGAAGATATGCGGCGCGTAGGCGTCGAAGAAGAACCACCACTCGAACAGGCCCCAGGGGTGGTAGACCGGCGTACCGAAGAAGTCGAACCACGGCGAGCCCAGGCGTAGCTGGTAGCCCAGGGCCGCTGCTGTCCATTGCGTGGCGCTCCATACGCCAGCGATCACGATGCCGAAGACGACGGCAATCTGACCGAACAGCACGTTCGTTCCTTGCATTGGTCAACCTCCCACTACGGCACAGGAACGTGCCGTAGTGCCGAGGATCAAGGCGAGCGTGCAGGCCGGTCAAAGACCGTTATGGCGGGGATTCAGGCCAAAAGAGCCAGACTTCTTGCGGTGGCGAAGACAATAAAAATGCCGCATGCGCGAGCGCGCTGCGGCGTGATGAGGTAACTGCGAGAACTTTGTCGCGGCGCCGCGACGGAAGGTTACCTTATTGGGACTTCTGCTCCGGCCGGTCACCAAAGAAGCGGCGATTCGCGGCCTCGGCGGCACGTCGGCAGAGTTCTTCGCCGGCCTTCGCGCGCTCTTCCTTGCACAGGCGCTGGACTTCCTTGAGACGCTCAGGATGGGCCACGAGGAAGTCCACGGTTTCCGTCGGTTGGGATGGCCCACAGGAGGCTGTCAGTGCAGCGGCCATCAGCAGCGACAGGAATCGGGGCATGGCTTGGGTCCTTTCAGCAGGTGGATCAGGAGTCCTCGGCGGCGCTGGAGCCATCCGCCGAATCAATGGAGTCCACTCGTGCGATGAACCGAGCCAGCATTTCGGAGGGCTCCACGTCACGGTGCAGCAGATACGTGGCCAGCATCTGCGACTTGCCCGCCAAGCGCCGGGCCACAACACCTGGCCCACGGCCGGATGCAATGTGCGCGGCGCCCGCCAAACCAAGTGCCAATCCGGCGGAGACTAAGGTCATCATCACCTCATAGGACGCCACGCGCTGGGCGATCAGTGGCTGTTGCTCGTAGCGCTGCAAAACGCGATCAACTTGGCGTGCATGGCCTTCGCATATCGCCGGATCGCATAGCGCCAGCGGATAGCGCAGCACTTCTTCCAACGGAACGTGCTTGTGGGCCAGCACAGGATGGCGAGCTGGGACCGCCACCATCAGCTCGTCTTCCCACGCAGGCCTGACCACAATGCCGTCGCCCACCTCTTCGGCCATCGAAAAGCCGACGTCATACAGGTCATCGTGCAGACCCTTGATCTGTTGGTCCAACGGCATCTCAAATAACCGAATGTCAATCTCTGGATCTTCCTCTCGGCACCGTGCCAGCAGCGTCGGCATTCGCGAGGGCGTGATGCCATCGGACAAAGCGATGCGCAACTGTCCCTGAAACCCACTGGCGGCGGACTTGACGCCGTCACACGCCTGTTTCAGAGCTTCGAAGATTCGCGGCACCCGCTCCAGGAATGCCATTCCGGCAAAGGTCAGGCGGGTGCTTCGCGTGGTTCGCGTGAACAGTTGCGCCCCGAGCTCTTCCTCTATCTCCTTGATGGTGCGCGACAAAGGGGACTGATCGATGTGCAGCTTTTCCGCTGCGCGGCCAAAGTGAAGTTCTTCGGCCACCGCTATAAAGCAACGCAAATGCCGAAGCTCCATGGTGTATCTCATCCAAGTTAAAAGGCCTTGACGAGTTCCGGCACAGCCGCGAACAGGTCCGCCTCCAGCCCGTAGTCGGCCACGCTGAAGATCGGCGCCTCCGGGTCCTTGTTGATCGCCACGATCACCTTGGAGTCCTTCATGCCCGCCAGGTGCTGGATCGCCCCCGAGATGCCCGCCGCCACGTACAGCTGCGGCGCCACGATCTTGCCGGTCTGGCCCACCTGCAGGTCATTGGGCGCGTAGCCCGCATCCACCGCCGCGCGGCTCGCGCCGATGGCCGCGCCCAGCTTGTCGGCCAGCGGGGTGATGACTTCGTCGAATTTTTCCTTGCTGCCCAGCGCACGGCCGCCGGAGACGATGATCTTGGCCGCCGTCAGTTCGGGCCGGTCGCTCTTGGCGATTTCGCTGCCCACGTAGCTGCTCTTGCCGGTGTCTGCCGCTGCGGTTGCCGTTTCCACTGCTGCGTTGCCTCCGGTCGCCGCTGTGGCGTCGAAGCCGGTGGTGCGCACGGTGATGACTTTGGTGGCGTCGCTGCTTTGCACGGTGGCGATGGCATTGCCGGCGTAGATGGGGCGTTCGAAGGTGTCGGCGCTCACCACCTTGGTGATGTCGCTGATCTGGGCGACGTCGAGCTTGGCGGCCACGCGGGGGGCCACGTTCTTGCCGCCGGCCGTGGCCGGGAACAGGATGTGGCTATAGTTGCCGGCGATGGCCAGCACCTGGGCGGCCACGTTCTCGGCCAGGCCGTGGGCCAAGCCTGCGGCGTCGGCGTGGATGACCTTGGCGACACCGGCGATCTGGGCGGCGGCTTGTGCGGCAGCGCCGGCATTGTGGCCGGCCACCAGCACGTGCACGTCGCCACCGCAAGCGGCTGCAGCCGTCACGGTGTTCAGGGTTGCGCCCTTGATGGATGCGTTGTCGTGTTCAGCAATAACGAGTACCGACATTTAGATCACCTTCGCTTCGTTCTTGAGTTTTTCGACCAGGGCGGCCACGTCAGCCACCTTCACGCCGGCGCCGCGCTTGGCGGGTTCGGTCACCTTCAGGGTCTTCAGGCGCGGGGCGACTTGAACGCCGAGGTCTTCGGGCTTGATGGTGTCCAGCGGCTTTTTCTTGGCCTTCATGATGTTGGGCAAGGTGACGTAGCGCGGTTCGTTCAGACGCAGGTCGGCGGTGATGACCGCGGGCAGCGTGAGGCTAAGGGTTTCCAGGCCGCCGTCCACTTCGCGGGTCACGGCTGCCTTGTCGCTGGCGAGCTCGACCTTGGAGGCGAAGGTGGCTTGCGGCAGACCGGCCAGCGCCGCCAGCATCTGGCCGGTCTGGTTGCAGTCGTCGTCGATGGCCTGCTTGCCCAGGATCACGAGGCCGGGCTGTTCCTTGTCGATCAGGGCCTTAAGCAGCTTAGCCACGGCCAGCGGCTGCAGTTCTTCATTGGTCTCGACTAGGATGCCGCGGTCGGCACCGATGGCCATGGCGGTGCGCAGCGTCTCCTGGCATTGAGACACGCCGCACGAGACGGCGACGATCTCCGTTGCCGCGCCTTTCTCCCTGAGCCGCACAGCCTCTTCGACGGCAATCTCGTCGAAGGGGTTCATGCTCATCTTGACATTGGCGATGTCCACGCCGCTGCCATCGCTCTTGACGCGGACCTTGACGTTGTAGTCAACCACCCGCTTGACGGGAACCAGGATTTTCATGGGAGGGTTTCCTTTCAGGATCATTCAGAGTTGATCGTCCGCCAGGGCCAGCGTGCTGGCGGCGCCGCCCGTGACGATGTCGCGCAGCATCGGCGCCTGCACCAGGACATGCGCCGCGTAATGGCTGGCTGTGGCGCGCTTGGTACCGAGAAAGCCCGCATCGCCCGCGCCCGCCGCGAGTTGCGCGGTAGCGGCTTCGGCCATGCGCGCCGACAGCCAGCCGCCGATCACGGTGCCCGCCAGCCGCAGGAAGGGCACGGCGCCCGCCGCGCACTGCGCGGGTTGACCGTCGTGGGCCAGCAGCCAGTCGACCGCTTCGTCCAGCGCCTGGGCAGCGGCTGCCAACGCGCGGCCGATCTGCGCCAGCACTGCATCGGGCGATTCGACCAACCGGCGCGCATCGCCGTCGATGCGGCCCAGCAGCGCCTTCAGCGTGCGCCCGCCCTCGCGTGCCAGCTTGCGGCCGATCAGGTCGTTGGCCTGGATGCCCGTGGTGCCTTCGTAGATGGTCGTGATGCGCGCGTCGCGCATGTGCTGGGAGGCGCCGGTTTCCTCGACGTAGCCCATGCCGCCATGCACCTGCACGCCGTCGGACGTGATGCCCTGCGCGCTGTCGGTACACCAGCCTTTGACCACCGGTATCAGCAGGCCGACCAGGGCCTGCGCCTGCGCGCGCTCCTGCGCATCGGCGTGGCCCGCGGCGCGGTCCATCTGACCGGCGCAGAAGTAGGCCAGCGCGCGCATGGCCTCGGTGCGGGCCTTCATGTCCATCAGCATGCGCCGCACGTCCGGGTGGCCTGCGATGGCGGTGCTGCCGCTGATCAGCGGCTTGCCCTGCACCCGCTCCAGCGCATAGGCGCGTGCGCGCTGGTAGGCGCGCTCGGAAATGCCCACGCCTTCCAGGCCAACGTTCAGCCGCGCGTGGTTCATCATGGTGAACATGCAGGCCAGCCCCTGGTGCGGCTCGCCGACCAGGTAGCCGATAGCGCCGCCGCTGTCGCCAAAACTCATCGACGCCGTGGGGCTGCCGTGGATGCCCATCTTGTGCTCAATCGACGTGCAGGCCAAGTCGTTGCGTTCGCCCAGGGTGCCATCGTCGTTGACCAGGTACTTCGGGCACAGGAACAGCGAGATGCCTTTCACCCCCGGTGGCGCATCGGGTAGGCGCGCCAGCACCAGGTGCACGATGTTCTCGGCCATGTCGTGCTCGCCCCAGGTGATGAAGATCTTGTTGCCGCTGACGTGGTAGTGGTCGCCCTCGTGTACGGCACGGCTGCGCAGCGCGGCCAGGTCAGAGCCGGCCTGGGGCTCGGTGAGGTTCATGGTGCCCGTCCAGCGGCCCTCGACCATGGGTGCCAGGAAGCGGCGCTGGAGTGCGTCGCTGCCATGGTGCGCAATGGCCTCCACCGCGCCCAGCGTGAGCATCTGGCACAGGCTGAACGCGAGGTTGGACGACTTCCACATCTCCAGCACGGCGGTGGAGACCAGCGTGGGCAGGCCCTGGCCGCCCCATTCGGTGGCAGCGGGCATGCCGTTCCAGCCGTTCTCGCAGAAGCTGGCCCAGGCTTCGCGAAAGCCGTCGGCGGGCGTGACCCGACCATCGTGCCAGCGCGCGCCCTGCACGTCGCCGGGGCGGTTGAGCGGATCCAGCACGCCAGCGGCGTAATTAGCCGCCTCCTGCAGGATGGCCTCGACCAGGTCGGGCGTGGTTTCTTCATGGTCGGGCTGGGCGCAGATCGCGTCCAGGCCGCCGACCTCTTTCATGGCGAACAGCATTTCGCGCAGGGGGGCTATGTAGACAGACACAGCGAATTTCCTTGATGGCTACGATCAGGCGTTTTGCGGCGTCTGTTGCGACGGGCGCAACTCGCGTGCAGCCTCTTGCGGGCCCACCGACGCCGGGCCGCCATGCCTGATGAACGCCAGGGCGATCGAGCCGATGATTCCGAAAGCCCCGATCACCAGGAAGTTCTGCTCCAGCGGCAGCTCAAGCGCAACGATCTGGCCGATTAGCAGCGGCGCCGCGATCGCGCCCAGGCGCCCCACGCCGGAGGCCATGCCGATGCCGGTCGAGCGGATGGACATCGGGTAAAACTGCCCGCAGTAGGCATAGGCCACCAATTGCGCGCCGGTGGTGCAGGCGCCGACCGCGCCGATGATCAGATAACGCAGCTCGGTCGAGGTCTGGAACGTCATCAGGTACAGCAGCACGCCGCCCAGCGCATACATCCCCACCAGCACCCACTTGATGTTGAACTTGTCGGCGAGCCACCCGCCTCCCACGGCACCGATGATGGCGCCAACGTTCAGCGCGATCACGAAGCTGAGGGCAGACCCCAGGCTGTAGCCAGCCATAGCCATCAGCTTGGTCAGCCAGCTGCTGAGCGCATAGACCATGAACAGGCCCGAGAAGAAGGCGATCCAGAACAGCACCGTGCTCGGGCCTCGCCCGTCCTGGAACAGCCGGGAGACCGGCGCACCCGCCACGCGGTCGGCGGTGGGCACGACGAACTGGGCGTCCGCCGGGTGCTTGACTCCCGGCTGGAGATTACGGGCCACTTCGGCCAGTTCGCCGTTGCGGCTGCGCGAGATCAGGTAGGTCATTGATTCCGGCACCAGCTTCAAGATGAACGGAATCAGCAGGACCGGCACACCCGCTGCGATGAAAACGACCTGCCAGCCGTACTCGCCGATCAGCTGCTTGCCGAGCACCGCGGCCAGGATGCCGCCCAGTGCGTAGCCCGAAGTCATCAGCGCCGTCATCAGGCTGCGGATCTTCTTGGGCGAGTACTCGACCATCTGTGCCACGATGACCGGCAGCACACCGCCAATCCCCAGGCCCGCGATGAAGCGCACCACGCTGAAGCTGATGGGATCCTTGGTGAATCCGGCGGCCGCGGTGAACACGCTGAACAGCATGACGCCAATGGAGAGGGCCCAGCGCCGACCAATCCGGTCGGACAGCGTGCCCAGAACCATGGCGCCGAACATCATGCCGAACAGGGCCGAACTGGCCATGAAACCGGCAGTCGATGCGTTCACGCCCATCTGCTGCATGATGGACGGCAGGGCGATGCCCACCACGGCGATGTCATAGCCGTCGATGATGAGAATCAACAGGCACCACAGAAGCACCTTGGCATGAAAGCGGTTGAAGCGAGCGTCGTCGGCGAGCTTCTGCATGTCGATTTGGCACACGTGTTTGTCTCCTTTGAGTTAGGCTCTGGATCGTGGGGCGGCGGTCATCGCCGCTCCGCTACATGTCGTCCAGCGCACACAAGGAATCCTAGGTGCCGGTGCTGCGAGCCGCGATGACGAAGCGCCCCGATCGAATGACAAACGGCCCCTTTCTGAGAGCACTGTTCAAGTGCGCCAAGAGGTCAGGCGTCAAGCTGAATATGGTCGCCGCGTGCGGCTGATATTCCAGCACGAAGGGCGCTTCTGCCTGCTGGGAACACCCCGGCAGTGTTGGGTGCCCAGGGGCTCACGCCCCATCGTCGGCGCACGCCTCAACGCCAGACCCTGTACGCCTTCGCCGCCGTCAGCACGCACGATGGCGTGATTGACTCTCTGGTGCTGCCCTGGGCCAACGCTGAGACGATGCAGGTGTTCCTGGCCGAGATGGCGCGACGCCATGCCGTCGAGTTCATCATGATGGTCATGGATCAGGCGGGTTGGCACATCGCGGGTCACTTGGATGTGCCACAGAATATGCGCCTAGAGTTTCTGCCAGCCTTGAGCTGAACCCGGTCGAGCATCTGTGGAAGGTGCCGTGCCAGGATTGGTTTGCCAACACGGTGTTCAAAGAACTGGAGGCCGTACACGACGCGCTGGTGCAAGGACTCATTGCTCTCGAAACACATCAGCAAAGAACCCAGTCAATGACAGGCTTGATTGGGTTACTTCTATATCCTTGAGGGCAAATTAGTGCATCAGGCGAGCCGATAGCGCATTGCGCCGTCTTCGTCTTCTGCAGACACGATTTCCCCACGCTGGTCGAGATAGTTTAGGTGGGCGAGCGTCTCTCCGGTCGCGAGGTTGAGGTGCATTTGCTCCGCAACAATGGACGAACGGTACAGGGCGCGAACCAGGTCGATGACCCTCAGAGGCTGCGCAAGTTGTTGCCTGACGCGGTCGGTGCCTCTGACGGTGCTCGCACGCAGTTGCTCCAACCGTAGGTGCAGGCCATGGAAAGGTTCGTTGTGGGCAGGCAGAATCAGGGCGCTCCCAGGTACGCGTTGCATCAACCGGTCGATGGAATCGAGCCAACCCTGCAGAGGATTCGCATGCGGCTCGGTGGCGTACACGGAGGTATTGGAACTGATCCTGGGAAGAACCTGATCCCCCGATATCAGCAAATCCAGTTCGCGCGAGTAGAAGCACGCGTGCTCGGGGGAATGTCCTGTGCCGACGATGACTTCCCATTCCTGGTCCCCGATCCGCAACATCTGGCCATCCGTGAGCCGCACAAAGCTGTCAGGCAATGGATGGATCATTTTACCGAAGTCACCGAACCGGGTGCGGTACTCATCCACCTCGGTGTCGCTCCATCCGGCCCTCCGATAGAAGCGAACGCCATCGACTGGCGCTTCCCGCCCCGTATCGGCAAGCATCACCCGACAGCTCAAATACTCGTCTCGTGTCATCCAAAGCGCGCATTCGAAGCGACGTGTCAACCATCCCGCCATGCCCACATGATCCGGGTGCATGTGCGTCGCTATCACACGGGAGATGGGTCGGCCGGCTAGCGGCCCCTGCGGAGCGAGCAAGGCGAGCCACGCGTTCCTGACGTCCACGCTGCGAATGCCCGTGTCCACGACCGCCCAACCAGGACCGTCGCTCAATGCCCAGAGGTTGATGTGATCCAGGGAAAACGGCAGCGGCATGCGCAGCCACAGCACACCAGGCTTGATTTCCGTGGCTTGGCCAGGGAGTGGGAGATCCGAGAACGGATACGAGAGTGCCGGGGCTGCGTCGGTCATGATGCTTGATTTACATTCTGGCAGTGCTGCTCCTAATGGCGCAGAGCCATCACTCCTATGCAGTGCGAGCTCAGTTTTAGCTTAGGAAGCTTAGAAGTCAGCCTCAACGGTGGCAATGACGAATGACCTCGATAGGCTGACGGAAAGCGTTCTGCTTCCTGGCGCAGCCTGTCGCTGCGCTGCCGTCGGTGCAACTGCCAGGGCTGCAAACAGTCTCTTGAGCGCACGAGAGCCTCGCTCGATGTGGGCCAAGACCCGGCAGCTATGAAGGCGCCGATCTTCTCGGTGGTCGGCTACAGCCTCGTGGCCGTGCCGGAATTGGTCGAATGCCTCTATGTAGGGTGCTGCGGGCTACGCGAGCGGGCGCGGTAGGCTCCCGGCGCGCTGCCGGTCCAGACCTTGAATGCGCGCTGGAAGGCGGTGCTGTCGGTGAAGCCCAGGTCGGCGGCGATGGCGATGAGCGAGGCTTCGCTGCTGGTTAGGCGCACGATCGCCATGTCGCGCCGCAGTTGGTCCTTCAGTGCCTGGAAGGAAGTGCCCTCGGTGGCCAGGTGCCGCTGCAACGCACTCACCGACATATGCAGGCGCTGCGCGGTGACGGGCAGGTCGGGCCATTCGGGGTTGGCCAGCTGCAGCACCATGCGGACCCGCGCGCTGGCGCTGCGCTCGTTCAGGTGCGGCCCCACCACGTTGCCCGGCGTGGCGCGCAGAAAGGACTGCAGCGCGTCCCGATCGCGCCGCACCGGCAGTTTGAAGGCGTCGGCGTCGAACCAGGCGGCCGTGCGCGGCTGCCCGAAGCACAGCGAACCGGAAAAGATGCGCCCGTAGCTCATCGCATGGAGCGGCAGCGCAAAATTGAAGTCGAATCGCTGCGGCACCAGCCGGCCGCCGTGCAGCCACAGCAACAAGCGCCAGAACACGCGCAGCAGATGTGCATGAAGGAATTCGGCATGTGCGCCCGGGCCGCCGCGCATCTCCAGCGCGAAGCCCCCCAGCGCGCCCTCGGTCACGGGCACCAGCGTCACGTCGTCCTGCAGCAGGGCGAAGGATTCGCTCAGGCGACGCAGGGCGCATGACAACGAATGGGCAGTGAACGCGCTGCGCACCATTAGCGCGAAGCTGCCCGGGCGCATGGGTCGCTCATGTAGGTAGCCCAGGCACTCGTCGTTCAGGCTGTCCTTGACAGCGATAAATAGCGCGTTGAACTGCTCCACGGTTACGCGCGAATCCTCGAGCTCCAGCAGCGATTCGCTGATGCCGGCGCGCCCCAGCACGCCCTTCAGCCATTCTTGCGTGGCCAGCCCCTTGCCGCGCGCGCCGTCCAGCAGGCCATGCACGGCAAAGATAGGAGCGGTGAAGACGGGTTGCAGCATTGCGTGTGATCGAAGGAGCCAACGCCGGTCGCGCGGGCCAAAAGAAGTTATTTGTCAGTTGATTGAGGCAATCCGCTATCGCCCTTGCAGGGGCCAATTATTACGATTGTCGCATCCCCAAAAACACTTCGGCAGTGGCGCTGTGCGGAACGCCCGGTGCGGGGTCAGAAGCCAACATACAAGGAGACATGCCCATGCTGCCACAGCTGTATCGCCACGCCTGGATGGACCACGAGATCGACGCTTTTCGCGAGCAGGTGCGTCGCTACGTTGCCGCCGAATTCACTCCCCGGCTCGACGAATGGCGCCGCCAGGGCTACATCCCGCGCGAGGTCTGGCGTCTGTTCGGCGGGATGAGCTTTCTGCTGCCCGAGATGCCCGAGACCTATGGTGGTGCCGGCGCCAGCCTCGCCTACCAGCTGGTGGTGCAGGACGAACTGGCCAAGGCCGAGATGCCGGTCAATATCGCGGTGCACACCATCGCTTCGCATTACATCCTGGACTTTGGCACCGAAGCGCAAAAGCAGCGCTGGCTGCCCAAGGTGACGAACGGCGAGATGCTGGCCGCAATCGCGATGACCGAGCCGGGCTGCGGCTCGGATCTGAAGGCCATCTCCACCCGGGCCCGGCGCGACGGCGACTACTACGTGATCGACGGCGCCAAGACCTTCATCACCAACGGCTTCACCGGAAACCTGCTGATCGTCGCGGCGCGCACCAGTGGCGCGGGCAGCAAAGGGGTGTCGCTGTTCGTACTGGAGACCGAGAACCTGCCAGGCTTTCGTGTGGGCCGCCTGCTTGAAAAGATCGGCATGCAGGCCTCGGACACGGCGGAGCTCTTCTTCGACAGCGTGCGCGTTCCAGCCGACCAACTGCTGGGGAGCGTTGAAGGACAAGGCTTTGGGCAACTGATGGGCGCGCTGCCCTACGAGCGCATGGTCATTGCAGTGCCGGCGGCGGCCGTCATCGACCGGGCGTTGGAGCTCACCATCGAATACACGAAGCAGCGCAAGATATTCGGTGCGCCTCTGTTCGACATGCAGACAACGCGCCAAAAGCTGGCCGAGATGGCGACCATCGCGCATGTGGTGCGCAGCTTCGTCAACGACTGTACACAGAGACTGCTGGACGGCACACTCGACAACGAGGCCGCCTACATGGCCAAGTGGTGGTGCACCGAACAGCAGTGCCGCGTGGTGGACGAGTGTCTCCAATTGTTCGGCGGCTACGGCTACATGGCCGAGTATCCGATCGCGCGGATGTATGCCGCTTCGCGAGTGCAGAAGATCTACGGCGGCGCCAACGAGGTCCTGAAAGACCTGGTTTCGAGGAAGCTGTGAACATGCCGCACACGCTGCAGTTGCCTCTGCACGGCGTCCGTGTGGTGGAGTTTGAGGGCATCGGTCCAGGCCCTCTGGCCGCCAGGATGCTGGTCGACATGGGCGCCGAGGTGATCGCGCTGGCACGGGCCGAGCAGGCTGCTGGGGCGCAGCGGCTGGGCGGGGCGGTGGAGAACCCGCTGCACCGCGGCAAGAAGGTCGAGGTCATCGACCTGAAGTCGCCCGGTGGCAAGGCGCGCGCACTGGAACTGATTGCCCAGGCCGACGCTCTGATCGAAGGCTTTCGCCCAAGGGTGATGGAGCGGCTGGGCTTCGGCCCCGCAGATTGCGCGGCGCTCAATCCCCGGCTGGTCTATGGCCGGATGACGGGCTGGGGCCAGGACGGGCCACTTGCCCAGGCCGCGGGCCACGACCTGAACTACGTCGCGCTGACGGGCCTGCTGTCGCTGTCGGCGCACAGGGGGCAGGCGCCCATCGTGCCGCCCTCGGTACTCGGGGACGGTGCCGGGGCGCTAGGCATGGCTTTTGGCATCGCCTGCGCGCTGGTCGATGCACGGGCCACCGGCCGTGGCCGGGTTGTGGACGCAGCCATCGTGGACATCGTGGCCATGCTGGGCACGCTGGTGCACTGGATTCGCGCCAACGGGCAGATCGACGGCGCACAGCCGAGCCCGTTCCACGATTCGCCGTTCTATGACGTGTACGTCTGCGCCGACGGCGGCTTCATCAGCCTCGGCGCGATCGAGCCGCCGTTCTACGCATTGCTGTTGTCCAAGTTGGGCCTGGCGGACGTGAACCCTGCAGACCAGTACGACACGGCGGCGTGGCCAGCGTTGAAGGAGCGCATCGCGGCCCTCATCCGCACCCAGCCCCAGGCGCACTGGTGCGCGCTGCTTGAAGGCAGCGACGCCTGCTTTGCACCCGTGCTCAGCCTGGCCGAGGCAGTGCGGCATCCGCACAACGCGGCACGGGGCATCTACCAGACCACCTCTTTCGGCGCCATCGAAGCGGCCTCGGCCCCACGGTTCCAGGCACTCAACGCAACCACCACCCAGGAGACAAAGAAATGACTGCTACCACCCACATCGTCCGCGGCTGCCCGTCCACCACGGGCAACGACCGCCAGCTCAACACCACGACGCTGATCCGGCACGCCGCGCGCACCCATGGGGACCAGGAGATCGTCTACCGCACACCCGATGGCGGCTGGGATCGCTACACCTACGCGGACTGCTACGCGCGCATCTGCCGCAGCGCCAATGCACTGCGCGCGCTCGGTGTCGAGCCCGGCGACCGGGTCGGCATCCTGGACTGGAACAGCCGACGTCACTTCGAGCTGTACTGGTCTATTCCCGGCCTGGGTGCTGTCATGTTGCAGATGAATCTGCGCCTGGGCCCAGAGGACCTGGGCTACGTGGTCGACCACAGCAAGGTGTCCTACGTTTGCGTAGACGAGTCATTGCTACCCCTTGCCGAATCCGTCGCAGCGAATTCGCCCCAGATCAAGGGCTGGATTGTCATGACCGACAAGCCGCTGGACCAGATCAAGACCACGCTGAAACCGCTGCTGCACTACGAAGACCTGCTGGCCGCCGCCGACACGAAGATCGACTGGCCCGAGATCGACGAAACCTCGGCCTACAGCGCCTGCTATACCACCGGCACCACAGGCAAGCCCAAGGGCGTGTACTACTCGCACCGCGGCATCTATCTGCACTCCACGGCCATGGCCACCAATCTGGGCATGACGCTGGACGACTGCGTCATGCTCATCACGCCCATGTTCCACGGGCAGTGCTGGGGCCTGCCACAGGCCGCCACGCTGCTGGCCGACAAGATCGTGCTGCCGGGCCGCTACGCTGCCGAAGACACCAAGCCGCTGGTTGACGCCATGATCGCTGAGGGTGTGACCATCACCAACGGCGCACCGGCCATCTTCCAGCCCATGCTGCAGTACATCGAGACGATGCAGGTCAAGCCGGACTTCAGCCGCATGCGCATGCTGTCTGGCGCCTCCGAGCCGCCGCTGTCGATGATGATCGGTTTCTACGACCTCACGGGTGCTGAGGTGGTGCACGCCTACGGCGCCACCGAAGCCACGACGCTGGTGACGATGAACCGCCTCAAGTCCACGCTCAAGAAGCGCTTGACCGAGGAAGAGAAGTGGAACCTCAAGCGCAAGCAGGGTCTGGTGCTGACCGGGGTGGATATTCGCATCCTCGATGCCGACGACAAGGACTTGCCGCACGACGGAAAGTCAGCGGGCGAGATTTGCGTGCGCGGCCCCTGGATCACGGCCAGATACCACGACATGCCTGATTCCGCAGACCGTTTCCTGGAAGGCGGCTGGTGGCGCTCGGGCGATGTCGGAACGGTGGACGAGAACGGTTACCTCAAAGTTACCGACCGCATCAAGGACGTGATCAAGAGCGGCGGCGAATGGATTTCTTCCATCGACATGGAAAACCTGCTCATGGGCCACCCCGCCGTGCGCGACGCCGCCGTGGTCGGCGTTCCGCATTCGAAGTGGCAGGAACGGCCGCTGGCCCTGGTGGTGCTCAAGCCCGACCAGCAGGCGACCCAGGAACAACTGAAGGAGTACCTGGGCAGCGCCTTCGCCAAGTGGCAGTGGCCGGATCAGGTCCTGTTCGTCGAAGCCATCCCCAAGACCAGCGTCGGCAAGCTCGACAAGAAGCGCATCCGCGCCGAGCATGCGGGCCGCTACGCCGAGTGAGCCAACCTTTTGAACCAGGAGAACAACATGAATGACCATGAACCCGTCATCGTCGGTGCGCTGCGCACCCCCGTGGGCAAGCGCGGCGGGCGCTTGCAGAAATGGCATCCCGTCGATTTGTTGGGCGAGACGCTGCGCCAACTGGTCGAGCACTCCGGCATCAACCCGGCCGATCTGGACGATGTGATCGTCGGCTGCGTGCTGCAGTGGGACCAGCAGCACGGCAACCTGGGCCGTCATGCCGTATTGGCGGCGGGGCTGCCCGAATCCGTGCCGGCGGTGACGGTCGATCGGCAATGCGGGTCGGGCCAGCAGGCGGTGAGCTTTGCCGTGCATGGCATCCGGGCGGGCGCTTACCAACTGGTCATCGGTGCCGGGGTCGAGTCGATGTCGCAGGCCCCCATGCCGCCGTCGTTCAAGCCCGGCGCGCCGCTGGGCTCGCAATACAGCCCGAGCGAACTGGCGCGCTACCAGGACAACCCGCTGATACCGCAGGGCGCTTCCTCGGAGTTGATGAACAAGCGCTTCGGTCTCACGCGCGAGGCCTTGGATGCCTTCGCCGTGCGTAGCCATCGGCGGGCCACCGAGGCCTCGCAGGCTGGCCGCGTCAGGGATCAACTGGTGCGGCTGACCGAGGATCCGGCCGATCCGGACAGCCCGATCGTCGCCGCCGACGAGGGCGTGCGCGCGGACCCCAACCCCGAGAAGATGGCCACGCTGAAAGGCGTGTTTGCCGCCGACGGCGCCACCACGGCCGCCAACTCATCGCAGATCAGCGACGGTGCCGCCGCGCTGCTGATCGCCAGCCGTGCCTACGCCAAGCAATACGGCCTGAAGCCGCGTGCGCGCTTCGTCAGCACCGCCGTGGCAGCCGCCGACCCGGTGATCCAGTTCACCGCCGTGCTCGACGCCACCCGCAAGGCACTGAAGGAATCGGGTCTGACCCTCGACGATATCGATCTGTTCGAAGTCAACGAGGCCTTCGGCGGCGTGCCGCTGATGTTTCAGCAGGAGTTCGGCATCCTGGACGACCGCCTCAACGTCAACGGCGGCTCGATAGCCATCGGCCATCCGCTGGGCTCTACCGGCGCGCGCATGCTCACTGACCTGCTGTGCGAGCTGGAGCGCCGGGGCGGCCGCTATGGCCTGCAGACGATTTGCGAGGCCTCGGGCACGGCCAACACCACCATCATCGAGCGGCTTGGATGAGCGGGGCCACCATGAGCGAAGCCAGCGAAGTGCTCGTCAGCCGCGATGGCGCCATCGCCACCTTGACCATCAACCGCCCGCGCGCGAAGAACAGCTTGAACCGCGCGGTATTCGATGGCCTGCGTGCGCAGCTTGTGCAACTGCGCGACGACGATACCGTGCGCGCGGTCATCATCACCGGCGCCGAGGGCGTGTTCTGCGCCGGGGCCGACATCACGGCCTTCGATGCGCTGCGCGCCGAGCCACTGCTGGGCGATCGTGCGGCAGCAGGCGGCCACTTTTGGTCGGAACTGGAGCGCTTCCCCAAGCCCGTCATCGCAGCGGTGGAAAAGCTCGCGCTGGGCGGCGGCACAGAATTAGCGCTGGCCTGCGACATCGCGATCGCTGGCGAGTCCGCCAATTTCGGTGTGCCGGAAGTCAAGCTGGGCGCCATTCCGGGTGCCGGGGGCACGCAGCGCCTGATCCACGCTATCGGTAAGTCCAAGGCCATGGCCCTGTTGCTGACCGGCGATTTCATCGACGCCCGCAAGGCTTGCGATGCAGGCATGGTCGCCGAAGTGACGGCTGATGGCCAGGCCCTGCCGACGGCGTTGGCGATGGCCAACCGGATTGCAGCCAATTCGCCGCTGGCCGTGGCGCTGGCGAAAGATGCGGCACTGGCCAGCTTTGAGACTCCGCTCGCGCAAGGCCTGGAGCATGAGAAGCGCAATTTCCTCGTCGCTTTGCGTTCGGCCGACAACCTGGAAGGGCAAGCGGCATTCCTAGGCAAGCGCACACCCAACTTTACCGGCCAATAACGCCTGTTTCTCACCCATCGAGGAAAAACCATGCAACTGAACTCCGACATCTCTGCCGTCATCACCGGGGGCGCTTCCGGCCTGGGAGCCGCCACGGCCCGGCGTTTGGCCAGCCATGGCGTCAAAGTCGCCATCTTCGACATGAACGAAACCTTCGGCCAGGCGTTGGCTAGCGAACTCGGCGGCGTTTACTGCAATGTGGACGTGATGTCCGAGGAGCAGGTGGACGCCGCCTTCGCCAAGGCCCGCGCGGCCATTGGGCAGGAACGCATTCTGGTCAACTGCGCCGGCACTGCCGATGCCGTCAAGACTGTCAGCCGCGACAAGAAAACCGGCGAAATCCGCCCATGCGCGGCAGATCGTTTCAATCGCATCATTCAGATCAACCTGGTGGGCACCTTCCGCTGCATCGCCAAGTCAGCTGCGGGCATGTTGACGCTCGCGCCGCTGGCCGATGGCGACCGCGGCGCCATCGTCAACACTGCTTCGGCCGCCGCGCAGGACGGCCAGGTCGGCCAGGCCAGCTATGCGGCCAGCAAGGCAGCCATCGTGGGCATGACCCTGCCAATCGCGCGCGACATGATGGACGAAGGGATCCGGATCAACACCATCATGCCGGGGATCTTCGGTACACCGTTGCTGCTGGGTCTGCCGGACAACGTCAAACAGGCGCTGGCGGCCAGCGTGCCCTTCCCCAAGCGTTTAGGCGACCCCGATGAATTCGCGCAGGCCGTCGAGTTTCTCGTTACTTGCGGCTACATGAATGCCGAGTCCATTCGTGTGGATGGTGCCATTCGCATGGCGCCGCGCTGACGCTGAAATTTTGATCAATCAGGGAACGTCAGCATGCCTGGAAATCCGGTAATTCTCGAAAAGAATGGTGCCGTCGCGACCATAACACTCAACTCGCCAAAAAAAATGAATGCGTTGAGCACGTCGGTCGTAAACGTGCTCGCTGGTGTCATTGCAGATGTCGAACGCGATGGCTCGATTCGAGCTTTGCTGCTGCGCGGCGAGGGCCGGATGTTCAGTTGCGGAGGCGACATCGAAGAAATGGTGGCCGCAGGCGATGCGTTGTCTACCTTGGTCGATGACGAACTGAGAGTGGCCGAAAGCATGATTCCTCAATTCGCCAGCCTGCCGTTCCCGGTAGTCTGCGCCGTACAAGGCGCGGTAGCCGGAGGCCGGAGGCGGTCTCGGGCTTGCCTTGGCCTCTGACTACCTGATTGCCGCAAGTGGGACGAAGTTTGTGGCGGCCCATACCGGCCTCGGATACGCGGGGGATTTCGGCATCAGCTGGCTACTTCCACGCGCAGTGGGTGGACGACGCGCACGAGACATGATCTTGACCAATCGCGTAGTCAGTTCGGACGAGGCCTTGGCCTGGGGATTGGTCGAGAAAGTGGTTCCTGGCGAGAGCCTGCTGGGCGAAGCGCGGCGTATGGCGGTGCAATTTTCGGTCGGACCAACGCAAGGTTATGCGGGCGCCAAGCGCCTGCAACTCGCTGCCTTCGAGAGTGATCTGGCGACCTCATTGAGGCTGGAGGCGGCCGAAATGAATCGAGCCTCGAAAACCACAGATTCGCTGGAAGCGGTTCACGCGTTCGTCGCAAAGCGAGTCCCGCAGTTTGCCGGACGCTGAACGGCTGTAGACGCATCCGGTCGGTAGGTGCTCAATCGCTGCTGGCGTCAGGTAACGGATAAACCCTGCTGCCGTCGGATTTGCCAGGATAGGGTGCCACCATGTACCTGCCCAGAAATCAGCATGCCGAGTCGTTGTTCGATGACCGGCGTCCATGGCACCAAGCTGAACCCCATACCATCATCGAGCATGGCAAAGCGGCCACTGGCGAGCATGAGGCTGCGCCGGTAGATGCCGGTCACGCGCTGGCCATCGGCCGCCAGACGGTGTTCCAGCCCGGTTTCGGTGGCAATATCCTTGGCAGCCCGAATCACATCCCGATCGCGTAGTGTCGCCAATAGATTGCGCGCGAGGATTACGCGCTGCCCGCGCCGCTCTGCCAGCCCCTGTTCGGCCAGGAATTCGGCGCGCTGCTGCATCGCCTGGTTGACCTCGCTGCCAAAGCCCAGGTTGCCCAGGCCCGAGCCGCCGCCGATCAACTGCTGGTCGAGCCAGGTGGCTCCGATCACGCGGGCCTGCCGCTCGATGGGCAGGTGCGATTTCAGCTCCACCGCCACGCCGCCCAGGCGCTGCGCATCGTAGCGACGGCCCTGCTCGGGCAAGTCGTCCGGCACCTTCCATAGCCCCTCGGCCACCCGTTCCACGATACCGGCACGGCGCAAGGCTTCCAGCCGGCGGACGTGGGACGCGACCACTTCCTGCGGATCGCGGCCGGGCACGGCCTGACCCTGCGCGATGGCAAGGTGGTGGTCGGTGCGGTACAGGCCATCGCTCGCCAACGCGGCGATGTTCTTGTCGGCCGCGCGCACGTCAGCCGATCTCCTTGCCTCCACCACGGCGCCGGTCGGATAGTTCGCCAGCTCGTCGCGGGCGTTGAGCGCAACGTAGTGGGCCTTGCCGTCCACGCCGTCGATGACCAGATAGCCCCGGTCGTGCAGTTCGTCGGCCAGCCCCTTCGCGGCCACGCGGCCGAGGATGGTTCGGCCATCGTCCCCAGGCTCGAACACCGCCAGTTCGCGTGGCTCGCCGCGCATGGCCCGCTGCATGGTGCGGATGATGTCGCCGCGCTCGCCCAGGGCGCGCAGGGTCTTTTCCGCATCGTTGTGGACGGTCCACGTGCCGGGCTGGGCCTCGTCGGCCAGGCCCAGGCGCTGCAAACGCTGCAACCTGCCGATCAGCAGCAGACGCTGGCGTTGCAGTCGGGGTTCGTTGAGCCGTTCGACATGCACCATGCCATCGTCGCCGGCCTCGCGCTTCAAGGTGCGATCCAGGCTCGTCCACCGCTCCTGATCCACCTCGCGCCGCAAGGTCTGCTGGATCTCCAGCTCGGTGCGCGGCCCCAGCCATTCGGTCGCCAGTTCGGCGGCGCGATGGCGGAACCCATCGGCGATGTAGTCGCCCGCGATGATGAGGTCTTTGCCGGTGTCGTCGCGCCCGCGCACGACGATGTGCGTGTGCGGGTTGTCGGTGTTCCAGTGATTGACGGCCACCCAATCGAGGCCCGTGCCAAGGTCGGCCTCCATGCGACCCATGAGGTGCCGGGTATAGGTGCGCAGGTCTTCCAGCTCCGCGCCATCTTCGGGCGAAAGGATAAAGCGGAAGTGATGCCGGTCGTCGGCGCAGCGTTCCTTGAACGCATCGAGGTCGGCGGCATCGGTCTGCGGCCCGTAGGCTTGGCCCGACTCGCCATCGCGGCCCACACCATCGCGCTCGATATAGCGCAGGTGCTTGGCAAGCGACTGCGGGCTGGCTCGGTGCTGATTGAGCAGCAGCGTCTTGATGGTCACACGCCGCGACATGGACGTGAGCTTCGCCCCCGCGAAGCGCGCCGCCGTGTGGCCGCGTCCCAAGCGTGAGCCGGGCCGCTGGCCGGAGCCGGCACTCTTGCTACTGCCACCAGGACGGCGCACCGAGGACTTACCGCCGCTGGCCTTGCCCGCCTGCTTGAGTACCTTGGAGACGAAGCTCTGGCCCCGGTTCTTCGGGGCGCTGGGACGGATGCGGAAATCGTCGTCGCGGCGGTCGGTCATGGCTGTGCTCCTTGCAAGTTCTGGCGTGTCCGGGCGTGCGAAGCACGCGGACATGCCCGCATCGGCGCGGGCTTCGCGCCCCACGCGGCACGGTGGCGAAGCCGCTGCGTGTCGCGCCACCCCCATGTGCAGACTGGCTTTGCGGGCCGACAGGTGCCGCACCCTTTTGTCTTGCCTTCCGCATTTGCCTCTCGCATCCGCTCCCGGCAACTGCGGCCCGGTGGCAAGGCTGCACCAGCAGCCAGCGCACCGGCGAACACGGCGATGGCCGCAGGCCAGCCGTGTTCGAGGCAAGACGCCTGCACGTGGGACGGCTGCGCCGGAGGCAGCGCGAAGTGCCGCGCGGATGCGCTCGCACTGCACGCACGACGACACCGCGACAGCAGCCCGAACGACACGCCCAATAGCACGACGATGCGCAGCGAATCGGCGGCCGTCATGGGCGCGACTCCAACCAGACCGGACGCGCAACGCCGATCACGGCGGCTGCGCTGACCGGCCCGAAATACCGGCTGTCGAACGACGCCGGATTGGTGACACTGAGCAGGAACAGCTCGCCAGGCCGAAGGCGGTGGCACTGCTGCCAGGATGGCAGCGGCCGGCCCCAGCGATCGGCAGACAGCACGGCGGCCGAAGGCACGCCGTCGATAAGGACTCTGCCGTCGGCGATACACACCTCCTGCGGCGCCACCGCGCCCACGCGCTTGAGCAACGGGATGCGCGTCGGCAGGTAGCCGCGCTGCGCAGCGAGCGCGGCAGCCTCGGCAGGCAGCGGCACCAGCACGATGCTGCCCACGGACAAAGGATGTGGCGGCGAGCTGGTGCGATGGTCGAGCGGATCGACGCGATACCAACCGACCGCCACGCTGTCGGACGGGTTGTAGGTCAGGCGCGGCAGTGGATGCACGAAGGACGCCCAGGCCAGCGCAGCGAGGCCGCAGACGGACAGGCCCGCCAGCACGATGCGAGCGCGCAGGCGCGAGCGAGGATGCGTGACAGCAGTGGAAACAGAAATCGTGGTCATGACAGCGCTCTCCCGGCCAGCCAGGCGGCGTGCCGCTCGGCGCTGTATTCGGGCAACTGCAGGCGCGCCGCGAGCCGGTTGCCCAGCGTGCGCCAGTACGCGGGCGAAGCGCCAGCAGGCACGATGCCCAGCGCCTCGATGGCGTCGATGCGTGCCAGCACCGCACGCACCGACTGCTCACCCTCGGCGTGCAGCAACAGGCGCGCGCCTGGCTGCACGCCGGGGATGCGCTGCGCGCCATCCATCGACATGCACGCCTGCATCACCATGAGCTGCCAGCGGATCGTGCCGTAGTCGTTGGCCTGCCAACGGATGCGGCAGAGAACCGCATTCGGAGTGAACACCGCGCAGCGGCGCCAGCGATCCAACCGGATGATGTGAGCAGGATCACCGAAGCGCAGGTAGAGGTCGAAGCGTTGGTCGATGTATGCGAGCGCAACGCGCGTCAGCGGCACGCCGTCGGCCACGCCGACAGGCGGGATGGACGGCGGTGCCGATGCAGTCGAAGTCGTTGAGGCGGACGTGTTCATGAGGACTTCTCCGGGAATTCGCGCTCCAGCAGCGCGCGCAGCAGATCGGCCACCGTCACGCCTAGCGTGAAGGCCGATACCTTGATGCGCGCCCGCATGGCGGGCGTGATGTCGAGGGTCAGGCGAGCTGTGTAGAGGTCGCCTTTCTGGAGGTCATCGGCGCTGCCCTGGCGAATCCACGCCTCAGCGTGCGGATTCGCGGGCGGACGCGCGCCGATACCGACGCGCTTTGCCGTGCGCTTGCTGGCGGGACTGCTCATGACGGCCACCGCAGCAGTTCATCGACCAGCGCAGCGATTTCGCGCGCGGCGGCGCTGTCCGGCGCCGTCTCGCGTGCAAGCCGGCCAGCGGCCACGCTGTCGGCGAACACGATGCGCTGATGCATTTCCGCGCGCAGCGCAGGCAGCGGCTGCTCGGCCAGCGCGCCACGTGCCTCGCGTCCGATTACGGTGGTGCTGACGCGCCGATTGATGACGAAGGCCGCGCGCAGCGCTGGCCGGAACACCTGCGCCTCGCGGATCAGCGCCACCATCTCGGCAGAAGCCCACAGGTCGTAGGGGCTGGGCTGAACCGGGATCAGCACGCGCTCGGCCGCCAGCAGCGCGGAGCGCGCCAAGGCGGCGATGCGCGGCGGGCCGTCGATGACGACATGATCGGCCCGCCTGGCGAGTTCTGGTGCTTCCTGATGCAGCGTTTCGCGTGCGAGGCCCACGGCGCTGAACAGCCTTGGCAAACCTTGCTGGCTGCGGCGCTGTGTCCAGTCCAGCGCGGAGCCCTGTGGATCGGCATCCAGCAGGATGACCGACTGCCCGCGCATCGCCAGCTCGCCGGCGATGTGGGTGGCGAGCGTGGTCTTGCCCACGCCGCCTTTTTGGTTCAGCAGCGCGACGATCATGGCCTGGCCCTCCGCGTTGGAAAGCCTGGCTGTTGCAGCTGGATTTCGGGCAGCGTGGTGGTTGTCCACCGTGGCGCGGCGCTTCTACTATCAGTTAGATGTTTTAAGTTAGGGAAGTTAAGGGAGGCCGAAACCCGCGCCAGCATTGGCTTTGCGGCCGATGGACACGCCTGATAGCACGATAGTCCCACGCCTGATAGCACGACACCGGGCACGCCTGATAGCACGAGTCCGTCCACAGGGCGCGCACCGTTTATCCCCGTGCCGCGGACGGCACGGGACGCCCTGGCCGGAACGTCAGCAGCTCGGCGCCATCCAGCCGCTCGATGCCCAGGACGTAGCCCGGTAGCGACTGCCGCGCCACCAGGGCGCGCAGGTCGCAGGCGAAGTCGTAGGGCTTGGCCGTGCTGCCCGACTTGCGGTGCAGGTGCCGGAAGTCGAATTGCCAGCCGCCCGGCTGTCGCCCGCCGTGCTTGCGCACCAGACGGTACAGCCACCGCTCGATCCCGCCCGTCAGCTGGAAATACGCCGGATCGATGGTCAGCACCAGCGCGGCATCGAGCACGCCCGCATAGAACCAGTCCGGCAGGATCAGCTCCAGCCCCAAGGGCGTGCCCTTGGCATCGGCCAGCTCCTTCCACTCGTTGATCCACGAGAAGCGATGCAGGCGCCGCCCAGTCGTCTCGCGGATCGACGTGGCCACCGTCGTGGATTGCAGGCGATCCAGCGCCGCCTTGAGGCGCTGGTAGTCTCGCAGCGACGTACCGCGCCCGATGAAGCGCAGGATCTCGTAGGGCGTGGCCTGCATCAGCCGCGACGGGCGCAAGCCCGCGTCGCGGGCTTCCACGATCTGCGAAGCCGCCCAGATCAGCACGTCCGCGTCCCAAATCGTGGCGATGCCGTGCTCCTGCGTGCCCTCCACGCGGATCGTCACGCCGCTGGCCTGGAAGTCGATGGGCGCCGTGCGCCGCGACTTTGCCAGCGAGAAGAACGGAAAGGCCATCAGGTCCTGGCTGTCGCGCGGCGCCATGTTGCCCGGCAAGGCGCGGAACAGATCGAGCTGTTCGCGCTCCTGCCTGACTGCCCCGGATGGGCTGGACATGGCGAAGGCCACCCGCACTCCAGCGATCAGCGCGCACGGCTGTCCGCCGAGTGCTGCTCGGCGTATTCGGGATCGGACGTGCTCTCGAAGCTGCGATCCGCAGCCCAGGCATCGAGGTCGGCCACGGCGTACATGACGCGGCGGCCGAACTTGCGAAACTTGGGGCCGCCACCCAGCACGCGCTGCTTTTCCAGCGTGCGCGGCGACAGCCGCAGGTAATCGGCAGCCTCGTCGTTGGTGAGATAACGCTGCGGTTGCGCGGCAGCGGTCGAGACAGTAGCGGCAGGCCGCAAGGGAGCAGGACGCATGGTGAGAACCTCCATCGGTTGCAGGGCTCCGGCCACACAGCGCAACCGGATGGAGGCAGTCTCAGAAAACGAAGCCCTCGTGCTCAGGGTCGTTTTGCGCTCTCTTCAAAACGACCCTTCTCAAGCGGCGGCAGTTGTGCTAGGCGGCGATAGCCGCCGCGCATCAGCGCATCGCCGCGCCGCACCAGGCGGCGCACCTTGGAGCGCAGGCCGCCGTCGCTGTACCAACCAGCTGCGGCATCCGCGCCGAACAAGCCTTCAGCTACGTCGCGTAAGGACGCACCCGCCAGGGTCGCATCGAGCGCCTGCAGGGTGTGCAGCTCCAGCAGCGCCGCAGGCGGTGGCCTGGGCCGCGCCATTGGCGCAGGCGTGTCGGGCACATGCGTGGTGCCGTGACCGCGGTGGGCGTAAGCCACGGCCATGCCGTCCTCCAGGCCAGGCGCCAGCGCATAGCGCAGGCAATGGCCTGAACTGCGCGCGATCAGCGCCAGGCCCTTGCCGTCATGCAGCAGCTGCTTGTGACCGGGGATGCACCAGAAGGCGAAGGCCGCAGCGTCAGGCGGCGGATCGGCATCCGGGTGGAGCTGCACCACGGCTTCATGGCCAGGCAGCCAGGCCGGATGCGCGTCACGCGCATCCAGGGCCGGGTCTTCCAGCAGACGCAAGCCCCAGCGATGCGCAGCATCGAGGCGGCGCGCACGGTGGAGCCAGTCAAGCCGGTAATCGGGATGGCGGCGCAGATACTCCCAGGCCAGTGCCAGCGTATCCAGGCACAGCACGTAGAGGTAGGCGGCAGTCGGATACCAGTGCGCGAGGTGGTGCGGTTCGGCCATGACGCAAACTCCCGTAGAGCAGGACGGCCGTCACCGGTTTCACACGCAAACGTCACCGCATCGAACTAGCATCCAATCGTGAATAAGCTGGTAGATTAGTAACTTGCGTGTCAAGACGAAAAGCATCCGATGGATTGCGTGGATCGTCTGAATGCGACGGTGGCGCGCGAGGAAATGCGGCCTCCTGCGATACCCACCGTGCCCGATGGCACGGCCGGCATCATGACTGTTTGCGTCAGGATGGCACCGGTTTGGTGCAACAGTGCGAACTAAGACCTGACAGGTCTGAAGCAAGACCGAAATAGTCTCAATGCGCCCGGCTAGACCGTGGCGCGAACGGCTCAATCGAGGACGGAACCGTTCTCCTTAGCCAGCCGCAGGTACTCCGACAACGGGCGCACCGCCCGGAAATACCGATCCCGCATGACGGGTTGCTGGCGTGGCCCGACGATGGAAGCCAGGTCGGAAAGTTTCACCGTCCCCAACTCGGGCATGCTGATTCCCAGGTCGATCAGGCCGTAGGCCGTGTCGCCATCGACGGGATCGAGCGAAGTCAGCAGCCAGGTGGCGTGCGCATCTGGCGTGAACAACCGCACCACGGGCAACGGGTCATTGGCCAAGCCAGCGGCCCGGACCCGGCCGTGTTCCAGCAGTTGCTTGCGCTCGTCCTCGGTGATGAGCCGGTTCATAGATACCCCCTCATTCGTACAAAACCGCCGAAGAGTGAAAGCGCAGAACCGTATCGGCGGGTTTGAGGAAAGGCACGCAAGCGGCTTTGCGCTTCCGTCCAAAACCGCAGATACGGATTTCCGTAAAAGCACAAAAGCGGTAGGTTTACATGAATGAACACTATAGGTTGTAGTCCTATAGGGCGCAATCGACTGTCATCTTGGATTTTGGGGAGATCCAAGGTTGGCAGCGAAACATACATTGTCGGAGGCACTAAAGACCATCAGGAAAGCGCGTGGATTGAGCCAGGAGGCGTTCTCCGACGTGTCCAGCCGCACCTACATGAGTACGCTGGAGCGCGACCTCAAAAGTCCGACCCTGAACAAGCTCGCCGAGCTGTGCGAGGTCATGGAGATCCACCCGCTCACGCTGCTGACGCTGGCCTATGCCGGCGACGACCTGCAGCAGGTCGATCAACTGCTGGCGCAGGTGCGCCAGCAGTTGGAGACTGTGACGAAGAAGAGTGACACGCCATAGCGTGCGACGTCGCTGGCGTGGCCGATCCGGCGCCGCCGGTTCGGGGACTGCAGGGGCGCCAAGCATCGCGCGGCGGGGATAGGCCGCAGGGCTTTCCCCGGGAAGCAAGCGAAGCGCGCAGCGCCGTAGGCGCGAAGGCGTGAGGGATTGAAGCCGGATGGCCGTGACGGCGAAGTCGGCACGGGGCGCAGCCCGCAAAGCCCGGCGGTGCAAGGCACCGACACGCCCGGCCATTCTTGCAACCGAAGGCTGCAACGCCCAGGAAGCAACTCGACACGGCGCAACCCAGGCGATGGTGTCGCCTCCTTGAAGTGCCGCGAAGGCAGCACTGCGCCCCGCCGCGGTGGACGGGGCGCTGGCGGCCGTCAGGCCGCCTGGGGCTTGCTGCGCGACCAGATCAAGTCGTGCGTGCCGTTCTCGCCTTCGATTAGCCGGGCATAGACCGTTGCCGGAAACGAAGGATCATCCAGGGTCACAGAGATGTACTCCCGCCCAGCTTCGCTGGTCTTCTTCCACGCCGCGCCGATGTCGTGACTGGCCGCCTGCAGGCGGAAGTCCGGGGCCTTCTCGTTGTCGCCCTTGTCGTTGGGCACCAGCTTGACCTTGACGTTGAGCGTCAGGGTGCGAAGCGTGCCGGTGAAGCCGTCTTTGTCTGCGGTGAAGGTGCCGATGTTGGCCATGATGGATCTCCTTTTGGTGGAACAAGGTTCGCGCCCATCGCGTCCTTGTTGTGATCCGGCCGGCGGGGGACGGGCGGGCTGCACCGCTTGCGGGCGCAACGCAGTGGAGCACCGGGAGGAGAAAACAATTTGGCCCGCGAGGAATCTGCGCAGCAGAGGGGAAATTGTTTTCGCTGGACGGTTGCAGCCATGAAGCCCGAGGCGCAGCCGCGCCACCGCCAGGATTCACAACAACACAAGGACGCCTTGGGCCGAACCGCACCGAACGGAGGCAGGGCCGGCTCGGCATCCCCGCACAAAGGCTGCACCGGCTCGCCCACTGACGCGGGCCAGGTCAACCACCCGACGACAAGCGAAAACGCCCCGGCCGCACCGAGCGGCGCCGGTCTTGAGGCGTGGCGTGGAAGCTCCATAGCGAGGCCGGGCGGGCTGTCCGTGAACCGTCCTTCGTGACGTGATGGGTGAGAACCTCCAGCGTTGAGGACGGCACCGATTCGCACAACCTGCCGCAGCAAGCTCCAGCGTGTTCGCCAACCCGTCCATTGCGGCGAGGCACTGGCCGGCCCGATCCGGCACAGCCGGTTCGGTGGTATCGAGGGGCGCCAAGCCTGCGCGGCGGGGATGGGCCTTGCGCCCATCCCCTGGAGGCAAGCGCAGCGCGCAGCGCCGCAGGCGCGAAGGCGTGAGGGATTGAAGCCGGATGGCCGTGACGCCGGAGTCGGCACGGGGCGCAGCCCGAAAGCCCGGCGGCGCAACTCGCCGACACGCTCACCTCACGCTGTCATTCTTAAAGCGCGCGAATGGAAACGTAGGCAACCTTCCCATCCGTGGAAAACCGCACTTCGTCAACCCAAGATCCAGCAACTCCGGGATGGTCAGCGCTTTCGAGCGTGACATTTGGCGGGAGACTCAGAACGCTTCTCGCAATCTCCCTAACGCGCGCCGTGTCACCGACAGAGGTGTTGAAAGACCCCCTGTCGTGACGAGAACCATCGTCATTCCATGAGGCCTGCATACCTTTTGAGCTGGTGTGCTTGCTCCTTGCAATGTGGATGTGACGTTTCAAGGGAATGCTTGGATTTTCCGGGTCAACACGGTACATCCAGTCTTTATGCCCAGAATGTTCCCATCGGCTTTCCAATGTGATTTGCAGGCCGCAGCGCTTCAAAATTTCCGACGTGACTTCAATCAAAATTTCGTCCGGATCTTTCTCTGCGTCAAGGTCCTTCAAAATATCAGCAAGCTTCATCTAGATTCCCTCCTGAAGACACTGTTTTACAAACATGAAGCAAGCAATATGAGGGGGCCAGCCGAAATCTCAATGCCGCACTGAGCCATTGCGAAGGCTGCGGCGTTCTGATTGGACTATTGGCCTTCAACACCGGGCGCGGCCACCGCCGCGCCCGGATTTTTTGAAGTTCACCGCGCCCAGGGCGGAACGGCCTGGGCGCGGTGTTGACGACGGTTATTCCTTCGTCTCGATGATCCACCACATGGCGCGCACCAAAGCGCGGCCCGTGATGGGGTGAATATCGGTGAGGTCTGCGCGGGCCGTCCAGCCCGAGGGCGGGCGGTAGCCGCGCACGTCGCCATCGCCGTGCCAGCGGCGAGCGCGTACCGTGCCGGGGGAGTAGATCGCCGCCATGCGCGGGCGGCTGGTGGTGGTGCGGGTCATGGGGGGTGCTCCTGACAGCGAAGCGCCCCGGTCGAGGCCGGGGCGCGCGCCTTCAGCGCGGGTCAAGCGGCCAACACTTCAGTGGGTTCATCCGCCTCGGTGGCGACTTCCTCCGCACCGTCCTGCGGGCCTTTCTCGGGCCCGTCTTCCGTCTTGAAGATGGCAGGCATCCAACCCTTGCCGTTCACCAGCCGCTCGGCCTCGCTGGCAATGTCGGCCTTCTTGAGCTTCGCCAGCCGATTGACGCTCTCGGGCGCAAATTCGCCCACGGCTTGCAGAACCACCACCTTCGGAACGTGCTTGAAATACCCTTCGGCGGTCGGCTTCCACCATGCGGCCATATCGAGGCCCACGGCCTGCGCCAGTTCCGCACCGGGTTGCTGCGCCGTGGCGCGCGGTGTCACCACATCAACCGTCGAGGCCACGCACACCGCCAGCAACTTGACCAACTCGCCTTGCTCCATCGCCAGCAGCGCGGCGAACAGTTCGGCACTGTCCTCGGGTAGCTTGCCGCTCCATGCCTCTTGCAATTCGCGCAGTGCCACGGCGGCAGGCGATTCCGGCCAGTCCGGGGCCATGCCTTCCAGCCGGTCCTGCACCGTGAGGCGCACGCCCAGCGGTAGATCGTGGCCGTAGTAGCGGCCTCGCAAGACGGTCTGCACCATGCCATGCATCAGCGCGGCCAGTGCGACTTGCGGATGCTGGGCCACTTCGATTTGCAGCGCAGCGGTGCGATGGGCGCTCAGGCGCTGGGCCAGCCGGTCGGAAATCGCTGCGGCCTTGGGCGCTTCGTCTTCCTCGCCTTCGTCATCGCTGGCAGCATCCGCGCCACTGAACCCTAGGCGCAGCTTTTCGAGCGTGCGCAGCGCCTTGGCCTCGGCCTCGCGCAGCAGCCCGCGATGAATCACGGCCTCGCCGTTGCGGTCAATGGTGACGATGGCCCCGGCTGCGGCCTTCACGTTCGCGGCATATCCCTGCAAGCCATCCTCCAGCGCCTGCAACTGCTCGCCCAGCCGCTCGCCTTCCTCTTGCAGCGCGTCGGCCTTGTCCTCGTCCTCGGCGTCCACCGCGGCATCCACCGCTTCGGCGACCTCCTGCATCTTGGCTTGCAGCTTCTCGATGCGCTGCGCTTCGCGCTTGTTGGGTTCGCGCCGCTCTCTCGGAGCACGCTGGAAGGCGTGCAGGTCAGCGTGGGTCACGCCCGGCGTGGCATCGGCCCAAGCCCAGCCCTCGGCCTTCACTTCGGCGGCGATGCCCGCCAGCTTGTCTTGTGCCAGCCGTTCCAGCAGCGCGGCGTCGGTCAGGTACACGCCCGTATCACCTTCCGCGAACAGGTCGCGGCGGATGCCGCCGCCTGCGGCTTCGTAGCTGTCCAGTCCGACGAAGCGCACCAGAGGATGGTGGTAAGCGTCAATCTCGCGCTCGGTGAGGCGTTCGCGCAGCGCGGACGGCTGACGTTGCCATTGCGGCGCATCGTAAAACGCGCTTTCCTGCGCGGCGTGGTCGTCGGTGATGGAAAGGGCCATCAGTTGGTCAAGGCTCACGGCGTCGGCCCGGTAGTCCGCCATCAGGCGCGGCGAGACGTTCGCCAGCTTCAAACGGCGCTGCACCACCAGCGGCGTGACGGAGAAATCCGCTGCAATGTCCTCAATCGGTCGGCCTTCGGCCACCAGCGCCGCGAAGGCTTCAAACTGGTCGGCCGGGTGCATGGCTTCGCGCTGCACGTTCTCGGTGAGGCTCGCCGTGCGTGCGGTGCCATCGGCCACCTGCAGGCAAGGCACGTCCCAATCCTTGGCGATGCGGTGCTTTTTCGCCAGCAACTTCAATGCGGCCAGCCTGCGCCCACCGGCCACCACCTCGTAATGCAGGCCATCGGCGGCGGGAATCACGATCAGGTTTTGCAGCAGGCCCACGCGCTGAATGGACGCGGCCAGTTCAGGGATGGACATGCGCGGGACAGCCTTGCGCACGTTGCGGCCCGTGGGACGCAGCACCAACCGCGAGAGCGGAACCAGAATCATGTGCTTGCTCGGGTCGGCGGCTTGCAGCACATTGGCGCGGGTGTCGAGGGCTTGGGTTTCGATGTAGGTAACGGCGTTCATGGTGAATCTCCAATCGAGTGAAGCAAGGGAATGGAGGGGAAACCGCCCCTCCGGCGGGGGAACGGCTAAGCTTTGAGGGCGCGCATGCCATCGGCCAGCAGCCACAGGGCGCGGTTCAGTCGAATGTCGGAATCAATGCCCTGCACGGGCCGGGTGCTCTGGCGGCGTCCATTGCTGCTGCGGCCATGCAATCCGCCCTTGGTCAAGTTCTCCTGCGTGCGGTTGAACACACTCCACAGGTCGGGGCGGCGGTCTTCAAACCGGCGCGGCATCAGGATTTGCGATTCCGTGACGGGCGCGGGCTTGTTCGGGTCGTCGTACTTGAGTGCCAGCGCGGCGCGGGCGAACACTTCGGATTCACCATCGTCCAAGGTGATTGCGCGCATGGCATCGCGGGAATCGCGCACGCGGTCAAAGCCGCTCAGTACCTGATACGCGCCTTCGATCACCAGTCCGGCCACGTCGCCTTTGTGGGGCACGCGCACATCGGCCACCGTGTCACCACAAACAAGGCCATTGCTGCAAACGAACCTGAACTGGCCCGCCAGCATCTGATAGCTGCTCGTGCCATCGTGCGAGTTCAGCAGCACAATCTCGTTAGCTTCCGCGCCGTTGATCTGGCTGGCGTGGCGCAGACGCAGCATGTGTTTGGTGTGCTCGCGCTTGCCTTCATCGCGCACGCGGGTCTGCGTCACCATGAAGGGCTGAAACCCCTCCTTGCGCAGTTCGGTCAGAACCGCAGCCGTGGGGATGTAGGCGTACCGCTCGGAACGGCTCTCATGCGGGGCATCCGCGAAGATGGACGGGGCCACCCTGCGAATCTGGTCATCCGACAGCGGGTAGTCGCTGCGCAGCGTCGGGGAGTGGGAGGCGAAACGGGTTGCAAGCATGTCGTTCTCCTGAACAAAAAGGCTGTTGAAGAAAACCGCACACCGGATTCCAAGATTCGGAGCCCAGCCTTTCGGCTGTTCGGTGCGGTCGGCACGAGGAACCCGGTTGGCCCTGTTGCCACCGTCTTTCCTGAGTTCATCGCCCGCGACGGAAGGGAGCCCGTGGACGGGGGCCGTCAAGGAAACAAGCGCAGGGTTGGTGCGGCCCGCAGCGCAGCGAGGACACGGCCCTGCGCGCCTTGACGGCCCACGGCCGCGGGCTACAGTCGCGGACAAGGTGATGAAGTCAGGGGAGACGGCTGGACAAGGCAACGGCCCTGCAGCACGCCGACTGCACGGCAAGCGAAGCGCGCAGGCCCGAAGCTGGAAGCCGGGCCGGAGGCGCCAGCCGAGCGGAGCGAGGGAACGATGGAAGCCCGGCAGGGGCGAAACCCCGTAGGGGGTTCGATGCGCAGCACGACAGCGCGACCGGCCATCTCTCAGGTGGCCGGGGACGCCCAGGTTTCAGCGTGGAATGAGCAACAGAGTCACGACGAACCCGTGCCCACGGGGTAGCGGATCAGTGATTGCAGGTGCCGTCTGACCGAGCCGTCGCAGGCAGCTTTGAGCCCCTTTTCCTACAACCATTACCCGGGAGAACGGAGAGCACAGAGAGCACAGGGATAAACAGGAGGACGAGGAGCACCGAAACTTCTAAATAACACGTTGATTTATAAGTGTTTTTCTGAGAAATTTCTGCGGAATCATGCAATCTCAATCTATCAAATTACGTGATTCAGCTTATTTGATAGGTACTTGATGGCGATAGACTCAAACCGAACCGTGTGATGTTCAGCGTATTCAATCATTGAAGTTGCGCGGATTCGAGCGTCCAATAGGTCCATCAAAAATACTCAAAGGACTGACATGGCAACGCAGAAGCAATCGCGAACCGGCGGCTCAACATGGCCGAGCGCGCCAAGCAGCAGATGGACATCCAGTTCCCCGGCCACCCGGATGCGCTGCTCTGGCACCGCAAACTGAATGATGGCTACTCAACGATCCCCCGCACACTGCCACTGGCGATACAGGCCATCGACGCTCAATCCAAGGGACAGCCTGCGGGGCACACGCTGCTGTGCCTGTGGATTCGCGCACCTGACCACCCTTTTCTCACGATTGAGGCCCCGGCCACCTTCGCCGCTGAAGCGGGCTTCGATGGTGAGCGTGCGGTTGATACCTGGCGCCGTCGTATGCGCGCGCTGCGCGATCTGGGGTTCATCGAGGCAAAGAAGGGGCCTACCGGTGACTTCCACTACGTACTGCTGCTCAACCCCAACGTGGGCATCGAAAAGCTGAGGCGAGCGGACAAAGTGCAGACGGTTCTCTATGGACGCTTCCGGGATCGCTTGATCGACATCGGCGCGCAGGACGACATCACGGACTATGACAACTACCTGGAGGATCTCAAGAAGGCCGAAGTGAAGGCCGCTGCGAAAGCGCCGAAGACTGCCAAGAGCCCTGCCGCTTCTGCGGACGCATCGACCAAGACGGCCAGTGCCTCCGCAAAGCCCAAGTCAAGGACTCGTTCGAGGGTGAGAGAGGAATGATGATGTCCCGTATCAAAGATCCTCCAGAAGAAAGCAGCTTGTTCGGTCGATGGGCTCGATGGGCGGCTGCGCCGTACTGCGAATTCAAAGACGACCGCGCCCGACTGCTTGCCCTGGTTGCGCGCGATGTACGCAAGGTGGCCATCGTGATCGTGCTCGCGGTCACGGGTGTCTCGGTGCCGTGGCGTGGGTGGGCAGCCTTTTTGCTAGGATGAGCCCGGCGTGTCGCTCAATGCTGGCTGGCCAGCCGATCCGGCGCTGCCGGGTCGGCAGTATTCAGGGGCGCCAAGCCTGCGCGCAGTTATCACGCGGCGCGGGCGCGTGTGAAGGGGCGTCCGACGACGCCCCAAGGCCGAGTCAGACAACGACACGTCCGGCCAGCCGCGCATCGCGCGCATAGGCGCTCAATCGCTTCTCGGCGCGAAACGACAAGTCGCGCTCGATCGGCAAGCCCAGCCCGCCGCGCACCGTCGCCAGTTCGCCCAGGCTGACCCAGCCGATTTTCGGCATCCCCAGGCCCAGGTCACAAAGACCAAAGGCATGGTCGTGGTCATCGGGATCAATCTCGGTCAGCAGCCAGGTCGCGCCAGCGTCAGGCGTGAACAGCTTGACCACAGGCGCCGGATCGAAGTCCGGGTTCTCCAGCGATTCGCGGCCGTTGGCCAGCAGCACGACGCGCTGCTCGTCGGTGATGAGTGCGTGGTTCATGGTGAACTCCTGAAAGGTTGCCGGGCGGAATTGCCCAGCCCTTCCGGGGCACTGCGCAGCGCAAGCAGTCAAGGGTCAACGACGGCCGCAGGCCGCCAGCGTGCAAGGCACGCGCCGCCCTTGCACAGCGAGCACGCCGTGACACGATGAAGGGAACAGCAAGCCGCCACACCCCACCCCCAGCCATACCCGCCCCGGTATTGGCAAGCGAAGCGCGCAGGCCCCAAGCTGAACGCCGGGCCGGAGGCATCAGCCGAGCGGAGCGAGGGAGCGATGGAAGCCCGTCACGGGCGAGACCCCACAGGGGGCACGATGCGCTATGCGCACGACAGCACGACCGGCCATGTTTCCTGGCCGGAAACGCCCAGATTTCAAAGGGCAACCTCTTGGAGTCGAGAAGGGCCTTGACGGGACCTACCGCCATAGCAACTTGACGTCTCTGCGTAAATCTGGTTACGATTCAATCGCGGTTCAGCCGAACCGTGGGTGAGTTGCTCCCGTCAGTGCACGCACCGGACACCTGTCCGGCCTGGCAAAACCAGCGTGAAGTACCCCCTTCATTTTCCCGGCTTGGTTTGAGTCCCGGAAAGCCGAACAACGCGTGCCGTTCTTCATTGTGCTTTCCATGACGGAGCTCAATCCATGGCAACGCCCACTTCGGGTTCTTCGGCCGCCACGGCCGCATTCCCTTCCCCCTCTGCTGCTTCGGCGGCGCCGCTGACCGACGAAGCACGCGCCGGTGCTCTCTGGACCTTTCTCCAGGCCCAGGCACCACGCTTCACCTTCGACCAGGCGCTCGAGGTTGTCCAGTCGCTGCGCATCGACCCACGCGAGGATCACAAGACGCTCGCCAAGCGTTTGCGCAAGGCGCTGCAAGAGCGGCGCATCGCGCTCAAGCACGTGAACGCCCTGCATGCTGCCGCCCGGCTGAACGGCCACGCCAGTTGGCACACCGATGACGAGGCGGCAGTTGCGCGCCTGCGCTTCGAGGTCATCGAGAGCGGCCCCCAGATGCGGCGGTCCGAGTTCGCGTCCTGGAGCGAGCTCGCCGTAGAGCTGCGCGTCTGGGCAGACAAACTGCATGCCAGTGGCCAGTTGCCACTGGGCGTGCTGGCGATGAACTTCACGGGTCGCTCGCTGCGCTTCACGGTTCCGGCGCCCAAGCAAGGTGAAGGTGCTGCCCCGGGCCGCAACGAGCTGTGGACGGTAGCTGGCGTTGGACCAGTGTCCGACGATGACCAGGACTGGCTCGCCGAAGCGCCGGCCGCGCTGGAGAAGCTGCGCCGGCACCTGGAAGAGACCGGCAAGGCCGTGCTGGACGGCTACGCCACGCTCTACCTGTGCGCCAACTCCCATGACCGGGCCGGCGACGTCAACGCCGTGGCTGCTGGCGATGTCGTGAATTCGGAACTGGTGCTGCTGCGGGAGCCGGATGAAGACGACCCGCACAGCGGCTACGAAATCGCCCGTGGCGACGAGCTGACCTGCTGGCACCAGTTGGAGCTGTCGCTGCGCGACGACCAGACCGCGCGCAAGCCGGCTTCCATCGATGTGCACATCCCGCAAGAGGGTGTGGGGGCCTGGTTCGTCAATGGCGAGCGCTATGTGTGGGCGCTGGAAACGTTGAAGCCCAACGAATTCGTGCCGGGGCGCGTCAACCGGCAGCTCGGCATCCCGGACTGCGAGCGGCTGCTGCGTCGCTACAAGCTCGCCCGTCGCCTCCACGACGGCGGCTTCCGCCACCACGACATGACCAAGCGCGTCGACTATCTGGGCGGGCCGCTGGAGACCTGGCGTGTCGATCTGCACCGGCTGCTGCGCATGCTGAATGAGGCTGGCCTGACCTGGGAGGGCTACATCGAGAAGTTCGGCGCCGAGCCGCTGCCGATGAAGGCCGCCCTGCCAGTGGGCTTCGTGATGCAGATGCTGGAGGATCTGAAAGTCGAAGAGCCGAACAAGGTGTTCGCCTGGCCAACGCTGGCCGAGATGGCACTCGTCACGAACGACAAGCTGCTGTACAGCCTGCTACCGCGCGTGGATGCTGTCCGCTACGTCAAGCCGAAGGACCTCGACACGCAGACTGCGGCCGACGTGCACAAGGCCATCGATGAGTTCGCCAGCGCGCTGCAGGTGCACAAGATGGTCGCGGCCGGGGCGCTGCCCATGAAGGACGAACTGCCGTACCTAGTGTATGCCAACGATGCCCAGGAGCTGCGCATGTCCGCGGAGGCCCTGGGCATGCGGCTGTACGTGGCGGTGTCGCCGCACCTCATTTCGACCAAGGGCCTGCTGCCCGAAGTACCGGGGGTGAAGACCTGGCCGTGGGCGTTCGCACACGCGCTGCTCGTGCGCTACGAGCGCGAAGGAGCTGCGCAATGACGCCGGCAGCCGAGAACCTGCGCGTGCTCCTCGAAGCCCGCGACATTGACGGCTTCCTGACCGCCTTGGAGGCCTACCGCCAGCAGCACCCGTTCGAGCCGGTGGTCACCGCCTTGACCCAGCGGGTGTTCCCGCCGCTGCTGCGCACGGCGTTCCAGGAAGAACGCCTGCCGCCCGCCGTCCTGGCCCGGCTCTACCGCATGGTGCGCTCCGGTCAGTTAGTGCTCGTGGAGAACGACCTCCTGGTCGCCATCAACTTGCGCATCGACGATGCCATCCGCGAGGTAGAGCCGGCGACGGTCACGCCGGTGCCGCCGCTGGTCACCAAGGAGGATGTCAGGCCGAAGGCCGTGCAGTGGTCGCCGCCCTCGATGCCAGGTGGCCAGCGGGTGGCCGCGACAGAGATGAAGCGGATTGCTGTCGTCAGCGCCTTCACCTTCGGCACCTGGGCTGCGGTCGACGCCTTCGACTTCCGCCGCAACGCCTGTGCCAGCCAGCAGGAGCGCGAGTTCCTGCGCGCAGTCCGCCAATTCTTCCCGTCGCTGCAGGCCTATCCCAACATGCCGTTGAAGAACTTCATCGACATCGACAAGCTTGAGGCGACCGTTCCGGCGCGGGTCCGCCAATACGCGTGGCTGGCGCAGGTGGATGTCCTGCTGTGCACCGCCGACGAAGACCCGGTTGCCGGCATCGAGCTGGACTCCATGCACCACGACACCGAGGAAGCGGCCGAGCGCGACGAGCTGAAGAACATGCTTTTCAGGCTCGCCGGACTGCCCCTGGTGCGTATCAGGGCGGACGACGAGAAGGCGGTGCGGGCGGAAGACTTCTACGACCTGCTGATGGCGGAGTCCAAGACACTGGATGCGCTCAGGCCACGGCGCATGCGGCCGAGAAGGACTCACGACTTCCTGGTGCCGGCGGAGTCGGCCACACGCACAGCGCCTGCAAGCATGGCTCGGGGATAGGCATGGAAGAAGGAATCTCCCCGTTTCAGCATGAGAGCGACGCCCGCCTGCGGCCTGCCCGGCGGCGGGCGCAGGAGCGGCCCATTCCAGGCGAGCCGCTTGCGCTCGACAAGCCCGAGGTCAAGGAGGTGATGGATACCGAAACGGGCAGGCATCTGCCTGTGTCGGTCGTGATGGGCACCGACTACGAGAAGCTCATGCAGCTGCGCATGGCGGTTCGCACTCAGATGCGCAAAAGCGATCCGCTCTACCGGTGCTCGCTGTGCGGCGTCGCGGTCCACATCTGCCGCGCCAAGGACAAACCAAAGTTCTTCTTCCGGCACCAGCACGAGGATGGAAGCTGCCCCGCGCAGACCAAGGGCGAGTTGAGCCAGGATGAGATCAACGCCCGCAAGTACAACGGCGCCAAGGAAAGCAGGCTACACCGCCGGATGAAGGACTGGCTCTGCCAGTGCCTGGCGGTGGATGGCCGGTTCGAAGACATTGCCCAAGAGCCCACCTGGAAGGGCCCGCTGACCGGCAGCCGCCGGCGACCGGATGTCAGAGCCGTATACAACGGGCTGCCCATCGCCTTCGAAATCCAGCTGTCCACGACGCATCTGGATGTCATCGCCGCGCGGCGCGACTTCTACATGCAGGAAGGCGGGCTGCTGGTCTGGCTGTTCGCCGAGTTCGACACCGAGCACCGGCGCATGACCGATGACGATGTCTTCTACAACAACAACCTGAACGCCTTCGTCGTCAACGCCAAGACGGTTGAAGCGTCGCTCGAAGCGAAGGAGTTCCTGCTGGACTGCATCTGGGCACAGCCTGTCAAGGGTGGTGGCCATTCAGGCCTATATCGCCGTGTCGTGCCCTTCCACGAACTGCGGCTTGACCCGAAGACCCAACAGGCATACCACTTCGACTACGAGACAGCGAAGCGACAACTTGAGGCAGAGGTCGAATCCGAGAAGCAATTGCTGCGCAACGACTTCGAGGCCTGGATGGGGGCTACCGGCTACTATGGCCCAGAGGCCTCCACACAATGGTCCACGTTCCGCAGGCGCTTCAAGCAGTTCGATGTCGAACTGCCACAGTACCTTGGTGAATTTGACAGGCCGCTGCTGACCTGTCTCTATTCGGCGAAGAACAACCGTCCGTGGGGCCAGAAGCACAAGCATCTGGTCGAAGTGGCGCATCGTGTCGCCAACAGCGAGAAGGACCACCTCAAATGGTTCATGCACGCGGTGCGCAAGTATGGGCGACTCGAATCAATGAAGGCCGAGGGACAGCACGGGCTTTGGCAGAAGCGGTACGGCGAGCTTCGCACGGAATACGACACTGACCCAGCCCCGTTCGAGCCCGCGCGAGAACTCCAGCCGATGGTGTCGCTCCTGTTCCCGGAGCTCCTGCCTTTGCCCTGAGCGGGTGCCTGCTGATGCGCGAAGGTGTAGACGTACTATGCCCTTCTGCGCCACAGCAGGTTGTGCCGATAGGTACTGAAATTCACCATATCTCCATGCAGCGTACTCATGGAGTCCAGGGTGGAACAACTATCGCAAACATCCAATACCGCCGACATCGACGCCGGCCAGGCCCTCCCCTTGCCGGGCACGGAAGGTTATGAGGCACTGCCGCAGTTTCCGAAGCGCAGCGCCCTTCCCTTCCGGCGCACCATCCGCCGCCAGGAACTGCGGCAGATCGTCCCCCTGGCCGAAACGACGATCTACGAAATGGAACGCCGCGGCGAATTCCCACGCCGCTTCAACCTGACGGCGCGCTGCGTGGTGTGGGACCTGGCCGAAGTCGAGGCGTGGGTCGAAGAGCGAAAGCAGGCACCTCGCGGCCGCACCACCAGGCCAGATGTCCACCAGCGAAAAACCCGCCCAGTCCGAGCGAGTTCGAGCAAGACATGAGGCTGGGCAACGGCCTCATCCAACCAGAGCTTCCAGTGCCTTGGACGCCGAGCGCGGTAACCGCCGCCCCTCCTTCGCCACATTGACCTGCAAGGCCACCCGAGCCACGTCAAACACATCCTTGGCCAGCGCATAGCTGCCCTTGGCCTGCAACCAGGCCAGCACATCTGCCAGGTGCCAGATCGACGCGCTGCCCTCGTGCACGGGCGCCGGAAAGCTGCCCGGATGGGCCAGCATCAGCTTGCGCATGTTCTGCCGCGACACGCCCACGATGTCGGCCACGTCGGTCAGCCCGACCAGATCCGGCGCCACTTCGATCAGCCGGGCTGACGGTGCAGCATGGCGCACGTCGGCGAGCGCGCTGCGCACCGCCTCGTCCGCATCGGCCGCCTCGCGGGTGAACTCCAGCGCCAGCCGCCCCGGTTGCCCGATACCGACCAGGGCATCGTCGCAACCGGCTTCGCCCAGACGCTCGACCAGCGCATCGGCGTCGCGGTCCTCGTCCGCAAGCTGGTATTTCAAGGTGAACGTGTATTCCATCGCGCTACTCCTGGGCACCGTCGTCAGCCTCGCGCTGCTGGCGGTGCGTGGTGCAGTTGTCCACGACGCGCCGCAAGGCGCGGGCGTGGTTGCCGGGGTTCTTCGGCGTGCTCCAGACACTGGTGATGCAGAACTCGCCGCAGCGGCATTCCTCATCGTTATACGGGCAGTAAATTCGCCCCCAGGCATGACTGCCGCCGACTTCGACGCGCCAGCCCTGCCCTTCGGCGTGTCTGAGGGCTTCCTCGACCTCTTTCTTGGGATGAGAGGGGCGAACCATCAGTAGCCTCCAGTATCAGCACAAGCCATAAGGTTGTCAAGTGACAACCTTATCTCGGCAGGATTGACCCGCATACCGCGCGGCTCGGCCATCAGGAAGTTCAAATTTCCAGGTTTTCGATCACTCTGAGTGATCGTTTTCTCAAAACAATAAACCTGACGCAGCCCGGCAAAGACCGATTCAAGGCAAACCATGATGCGGCCCTCCTACGCGATCGCGCTCAACGCTGGCACGGTCACGTTCTCTGGCATCAGCTTCGGCACGTAGGTCTGCCCACCGCCCCAGGCATCGACCAAGTGGGCCCACTCTTGCAGCATGTGGCGCCGCTGCACGGCGTATTCGGCCTTGTTGTAGACCGAGCGCGAGGAACGCCCCTCCTCGTGCGCCAAGCACTTCTCGATCCAGTCGCGGTTGAAGCCGATTTCGTTCAGCAGCGTCGAGCCAGTGCGGCGCAGGTCGTGGACGGTGAATGGCTGCAGCGGCAGACCCTTGGCCTTAGCGCCTTCTGCCACGAGCATCGTGATGCGATTCAAGGTCGCATTGGACATGCACCGCCGTGGATCATAGCGAGAAGGAAAGACGAAGCTGGAGCCTGCGGCGCACGCGTGCAGCGTGACGAAGATGTCGAGCGCCTGGCGTGACAGATAGACCACATGCGGATTGCGCCCCTTCATCCGCTGCTTCGGAATCGTCCACGTCGCGTTCTCGAAATCGACCTCATCCCAGGTGGCCTGGATCAGTTCGCTCTTGCGCACCAGCGTCAGCAGGATCAGGCGCAACGCCAGCTTGATGGTCGGATAGGTCGCCACCGTCTCCAGTTGCTGCACCGTCAGCCGGATTTCCAGCGGCGACAGGGCACGATCCTTCGGCACGAAGGTGGCGATCGAGGACGGTCCCACGCTGTCGGCCGGGTTGACCACCTTTTCGCCGTGGGCGATCGCGTAGACGTAGACCTGCTTCACGATGTCCCGGATCTGCACCGCGGTGGCCGGCGCCCCGCGCTCCTTGACCTTGTTGCACAAGATCCGCAGGTCTTCGGCTTGGATTTCGGTCAGCAGGCGATTCTGGAAGACCGGCAGGATGTCCCGGTCGATGATGTGCATGCGCGCGGCGCGGGTGCTGTCGGCCCACCTCGTATGGGCGAGGAACGTCTCCATCGCCGCGCCGAAGGTCTTGATGGCGCGAACCCGGCGCTTGTCGCGTTGCTTTTCCAGCGCGGGCGAGATGCCCTGGAGAACGGCTTTGCGCGCCTCCAGGAGCAGTTCGCGCGCCATTGCCAGCGAAATACCAGCTGGCCCGTAGCGGCCGATGGTCAAGGTCTCGCGGCGGCCGTTGAGACGGTAGTCGTATCGGAAGGTGACGGTATTTGCGGGCGATACCGTCACGTACATCCCATCCCGGTCAGAAACCTTATAAGTCAAGGACTTAGGCTTCAGATTGCGCAGCGCTGTGTCGGTCAGCATCGAGGTTTTCTCCTGTTTTTTTGACGGCTTTTACCGTCAGGGACCAGGAGACCCGCTGATGCCCGGAAAGCCGCATGAAACAAGCTTTCCCGAGAAGGCTTTTACCGTCAAAGACGGTAAAAGTCTCAATAGTGAACGAGAGTGTCTTAATTGCGCATCAATTCTTACCGTCAGCTCTACCGTCAACCGTTTTTGCTGGTCGGCGATAGCCATCGATAGTTACCGCGACGTATTTCTTTTTAAATCAACACGTTACAGCGGCCTTGTCGATAGCTGGCGATAGTCCTTGAAGGACCTAAATTCACTCCCACTCGATCGTCGCAGGCGGCTTGCTCGACACATCATAAGTAACGCGATTGATCCCGCGCACTTCATTGATGATCCGGTTCGAGACACGCTTGAGCAGACCGTAAGGCAGTTCCGCCCAGTCGGCGGTCATGAAGTCACTGGTCTGCACGGCGCGCAGCGCCACGACGTAGTCGTAGGTGCGGCCATCGCCCATGACGCCCACGCTCTTGACCGGCAGGAAGACGGTGAAGGCCTGGCTGGTCAGGTCGTACCAGGTCTTGCCGGTGGCGTCGTCCACCCAGTTGTTCAGCTCTTCGATGAAGATGGCGTCGGCGCGGCGCAGCAGGTCGGCGTATTCCTTTTTCACTTCACCGAGGATACGCACACCCAGGCCCGGTCCGGGGAACGGATGGCGGTAGACCATGCCACGGGGCAGGCCCAGGGCCACGCCCAACTCGCGCACTTCGTCCTTGAACAGGTCACGCAGCGGCTCGAGCAGCTTCAGGCCCAGTTGCTCTGGCAGGCCGCCCACGTTGTGGTGGCTCTTGATGGTGACGGCCTTCTTGCTCTTGGCACCGCCCGACTCGATCACGTCGGGGTAGATGGTGCCCTGGGCCAGGAAGGTGGCGCCCTTGTGGCCGCCGTCGCCAGCCTTGAGCTTGGCGGCCTCGGCCTTGAACACGTCGACAAACAGGCCGCCGATGATCTTGCGCTTGGCTTCGGGATCGCTCACCCCAGCGAGCTTGCCCAGGAACAGGTCCGAGGCATCCACGCGGATGACCTTGGCGTGGAGCTTGCCTTCGAACATCTCCATGACCATGTCGCCTTCGTTGAGGCGCAGCAGGCCGTGGTCCACAAACACGCAGGTCAGCTGGTCGCCAATCGCGCGGTGGATCAGCGCGGCAGCGACGGACGAATCCACGCCGCCGGACAGGCCCAGAATCACCTCTTCGTCACCGACTTGCTCGCGGATCTTGGCAACCGCTTCTTCGATGTAGTCACCCATGATCCAGTCGGCCTGGGTGGCGCAGATGTCGAGCACAAAACGGTTGAGCAAGGCCTGGCCTTGCACGGTGTGCGTTACCTCAGGGTGGAACTGCACCGCGTAGTAGCGGCGCGCTTCGTCGGCCATGCCGGCGATCGGGCAGGATGGCGTGGACGCCATCACCTTGAAGCCTGGGGGCAGTTCGGTGACCTTGTCGCCGTGGCTCATCCAGACCTTGAGCATGCCGTGGCCTTCGGGGGTGACGAAGTCCTCGATGCCCTTGAGCAGTTCGGTGTGGCCATGGGCGCGCACTTCGGCGTAGCCAAACTCGCGGCTGTTGGAGCCTTCAACCTTGCCGCCCAGTTGGGTGGCCATGGTCTGCATGCCGTAGCAGATGCCCAGCACGGGAATGCCCAGCTCGAAAACGGCATCCGGCGCGCGGTCGTCCACTTCGTAGACGCTGGCGTGGCTGCCGGACAGGATCACGCCCTTGAGCTTGCCGTCAGCGGCAAACTCGCGCACCCATTCGCTGCTCACATCGCAGGGATGCACTTCGCAGTAGACATGGGCTTCGCGCACGCGGCGGGCGATCAGTTGGGTGACTTGGGAGCCAAAGTCAAGGATGAGGATCTTGTCGTGTTGCATAGCAGGATCGTTGGGTTTGGATGGAGAAAAAACGGGGGTGATGGGTCAAAAATCGTCGGCGGCCAGCACGGTGATTCCGCATTGCCGGGCCGCTGCCACCTGCGCGGCATCAAAACTGGCCAATGGCAGGCGCAGCGACTGCGCGAGCCACAGATAGGCGGCATCGTAGACCGGCAGGCCAGTGGCCAGCGCCACATCGAGCACGGCCTTGTGCTGGGCAGGAGCCAGCTCATGCAGCTCCACCCTGTGGCGTATGGCGTCGAGCACGCCCCAGAGGCCTTCGACGCTGCCCAGCGGGATACGGCCGCTGTTGGCGCCGGTGGCCACCAGGTTGCTGCATTCCCAGAACCACAGGTTGGGCGCTTGCGGGTCCACCTCATGGCGGCGAATGCGGGCGTAGAGGCGCTGGGTATGGCTGCTCGCCGCCTCGGGCAGCAGCCAGGCTGCAGTGACCGAGGCATCGAGCACAAAGGCGCTGAAGGCGGCGCTCATGCAGCGCTCCTGCCGCGGCGGCGCAACTGGGGCACCGAATCTGCCTCGGGCGGCGGCGCAATGCTGGCCTGCAAGGCCTCGATCTGCGCCAGCTCACGGGCGATCTGCTCGTCGGTGATCACCGGCTTGCGCCGCATCGGCAGCATGCGCACCACTTCTTTGCCGTGGCGCGTGATGCGCACTTCCTCGCCCTGCTCGACCAACTCGACCAGCGCTGAAAAACGGGTTTTGGCTTCGTAGATACCGACGCTGTGCATGGAAGTAGGTGACAAAAATCTGGCCTGAACATCAATTCAGACCAGATTCTATCATTCAGACCAGTTTTATGCCAACAGACCAGAATTGAAGGGGTTTTGGCTGTGGCCTCTTGTGGCGCGACAGCGCAGCACGGGCTGGTGTTACACGAGGGAGGAGCGCCGCGTCAGTGCAAGGTAGTGAGGTATACGCTGTCAAAAGTACCGGGTGCGGGGTGACGGGCTGATGGGTAAGCCGTGTATTGAGCACGTTTGCGCTGTCCTCCGCGCATCCAGAGGGACCCAGTATGTTTTCAACCCCCTGGCTCCCGGCCGGGGTCTTTGCACTCGCCCGTGGCGCTCCAAAAACTAGCTGATCATCCCTTGTTGAATCCTTGAACGGTTAGGCCGCCACCTCGACCTGCCAATTGGCCGATTGCAGCACCACATTGGTCTCGCGGATGCGGCGCGACAGGTCATCGGCCTGCTTTTGCAAGCTGGCCACGTTGATCTGCGGCAGCCATTTGATCTCGCGCTGGCTGTAGCGGTCCACATCCTTGTGGGTGGCGGCGATGGTGGCAACCAGCAGCGAATGCTGGGCCACCAGGGTATCGCGCTCGGCCAGGATGTCGGCCAGCAGACGCCCATCGGCCAAACGGGCCGTCTCGTTGGCGGTGTTGATGGCGCGCACCAGCTGCTGCTGCGCCAGCAAGGTCGAGGTGGCCTCGGCCAGCAGGTCTTCGACCCGCTCCTTGGGCTGCTCGCCCTCCTGCACGATGGCATTGCGCGCAATGCGTTCACGCAAGGAGAGCAGCTTTTTCTTGTGGTCGGCGCGGAGCAACAGGGCTTCGGCAAGCTTCATCGGCATTCCTTCGCAGGGTTCGAAAAAATGGCTGCCAGCGGCAGCCATTCTCTGGACCATCAGTCAGCGCGGTAGTTCGGCGCTTCTTTGGTGATCTGCACGTCGTGCACATGCGATTCACGGATACCGGCTGCGGTGATTTCCACAAACTCGGCCTTCTCGTTCATCTCTGCAATCGATGCGCAACCGCAGTAGCCCATCGACGCACGCACGCCGCCTGCCATCTGGTAGACGATGGCTACCATTGAGCCCTTGTAAGGCACGCGGCCTTCAATGCCCTCGGGCACCAGCTTGTCGGCATTGGGGTTGCCGGTGCTCGATTCCTGGAAGTAGCGGTCGGCCGAGCCTTGCTGCATCGCACCGATCGAGCCCATGCCACGGTAGCTCTTGTACGAGCGGCCTTGGTAGAGGATCACTTCGCCAGGGGCTTCTTCAGTACCGGCAAACATGCCGCCCATCATGATGGTGGATGCGCCAGCAGCCAGAGCCTTGGAGATATCGCCGGAGAAGCGGATGCCGCCGTCAGCGATCAAGGGCACGCCGGTGCCTTGCAGCGCCTGGGCCACGCTGTCGACAGCCATGATCTGGGGCACGCCCACACCGGCCACGATACGGGTGGTGCAGATGGAGCCGGGGCCGATACCGACCTTGACGGCATCCGCGCCCGCCTCGACCAGTGCCAGCGCTGCGGCGCCGGTGGCGATGTTGCCGCCGATCACATCGACTTGCGGGTAGTTTTGCTTGACCCAGCGCACGCGCTCGATCACACCACGGCTGTGGCCGTGGGCCGTATCCACCACCAGGGCGTCGACACCGGCCTTGACCAGCAGGTCCACGCGCTCTTCGGTACCAGCGCCCACGCCCACGGCTGCAGCCACGCGCAGACGGCCCGCGCGGTCACGGGCGGCATTGGGGAAGGTGGTTTGCTTGGTGATGTCCTTGACGGTGATCAGACCCTTGAGTTCAAAGGCATCGTTCACCACCAGAATGCGCTCGAGCTTGTGCTTGTTGAGCAAGGCTTTGGCAGCGGCGGGCGTGGTGTCGTCCTTTTCGTTGACGGTCACCAGCTTCTCGCGCGGCGTCATGATGTCGCGCGCCTTGACGTCGTAGCGGGTCTCGAAGCGCAGATCGCGGCTGGTCACGATGCCCACCACCTTGCCGCCGTCGCAGACCGGGAAGCCGGAAATGCCGCGTTCGTCGGACAGCTGCATGATCTGCAGCACCGTGTGCTCCGGCGTGATGACCACCGGGTCGTGCACAACGCCCGATTCATGGCGCTTGACCTTGGAGACCTCGGCAGCCTGCTGCTCGGCGGTCATGTTCTTGTGGATCACACCAATACCGCCCTCCTGGGCGATGGCAATCGCCAGTCTGGCTTCCGTGACCGTGTCCATGGCGGCAGACACCAGGGGCAGGTTCAGGCGGATATTGCGGGTGAATTGGGTGGCGAGAGAGACGTCCTTGGGCAGGACTTGGGAGTATGCGGGCACCAGCAACACATCGTCGAAGGTGAGCGCTTTTCCGATCAGGCGCATTGTGAAGGCTCCAAAAAAAGGATTCTACCGTCTTTTGTAAGCAGCTTGCAGGGCGGCGGTATGACAGCCCCTCCAACGCAGGTTGTTATCTCCAACCAACAACTTCGTGCGGCACCGACAATCGGCACGCTACACTCGCCTTCTATGAAACTCATCAAGCTGCTCTTGCTCTCGGTAGCCATTGGCATTGGCGCGCCCGCCATGGCCCAGTGGCAGTGGATCGACAAAGATGGCCGCAAGGTCTTCAGCGACCGACCACCGGGGCTGGAGGTGCCGGAGAAGAACATTGTCAAGCGCCCCAAGGGTTATGGCGCGCTCAAGGGTGTGCAATCTTCGGGCACAGGCCCCGCGCTGCGCGATGCCAGCCCTGCCCCGCAAGAGGGCGAAGCCAGCGATGCGGCAGCGGCACCAGCGGCCGTAGCGGCCGCCCCTGCTGCCAAGGCAGCCGCCGGCAAGGACAAGGAGCTGGAGGCGAAAAAAGCCGCAGACGCCAAGGCCAAGGCCGATGCCGAAGCTGCTGAGAAGGCCAAGCAAGCGGCGGCCAGGGCGGACAACTGCAAACGTGCGCAGCAGGCCAAGGCGATGTATGACACCGGCAAGGCCGTCCGTGCACCGAATGAAAAGGGAGAGATGGTGTTCCAGAATGCCGAACAGCGCGCCTCCGAGATCAAGCGCACCGATGAGGCCATCTTCAACAACTGCTGATCACCCGCGCCACCCGCCAAAAAGCCAAGCAGATGCTTGGCTTTTTTCCATTCAAGGCGCGCGGCGGTCAAGCGCCATAGCCGGCTTTGGACTGCGGCCTGCGCCGGGCAAACAGGCCTGTACCGCGGGCGCCCTGCTTGGCAAAGCGCTCACGGCGGGCCTTTTTCGGATCGACCTTGAGTGGCTGGTACAGCTCCACCCGGTCGCCATCTGCCAGAAGCTGGCTGCGGGAGCGCAGCCGGCCCCAGATGCCAGCGTCCTGCGTATCGGCAAACACCTGGCCGGTTTGTGCGCTGGCAGCAGCCAGGGCCTGGGCCAGGCTGGCACCGGCGGGCAGCCGCAGTTGCACGCTGTGGGGTTCACCATTCTCGGCCCAGACCACTTCGACCTGCATCAGGCCTGCAGCCGCCCCAGCGGGTGCTGCTGCCGCCGTGTCTGCATCAGCCATAGATTTTCTCGGCACGCTGGATGAACGCGTCCATCATCGTCGCGGCGATCTTGTCGAAAATGGGGCCGACCACGGCGGCCAGCGCCATGCTGTCAAAGCCGTAGCTCAGGCTCAGCGATACCTTGCAGGCGCGCTGGCTGCCGTCGCCCACCGGCTCAAAGCGCCAATCACCCTGCAGTTGCGAGAACGGCCCTTTGACCAGCGCCATCTGCAGGCGCTTGCCCGGCTCGTAGGTGTTGCGGGTGACAAAGGACTTTTTGATACCCGCCAACGCAATGCCTACCTCGGCGGTGACGCCATCGGCGTGCTGCTCCAGCACATGCGCGTGGTCACACCAGGGCAGAAAATCTGGGTAGCGTGGCACATCGGCCACGAGATCGAACATCTCCTGGGGGCTGTACCAGATCAGGACGGACTTGTTGACAGTTTTCATGCAGACAGGAGAGCGGGCTGCAGCAGCAAACCGGCCGCCGCCCAAAACATTCATAAAATCATAGACCAGAACAAAAAGCGCTGCATCCAGCAGCCCTAAGGGCTTGGGAAAGCCGTTTTGCCCCTAATATTGCAATTATGTCGAAGACGAACAACACCAACAGCCGCATAGCCGATAACAAGAAGGCTGCATTCAACTATTTCTTTGAGGAACGTTTCGAAGCGGGCATGGTGCTGCATGGCTGGGAAGTCAAGGCACTGCGCGAGGGCAAGGCCCAGCTGACCGATGGCTACGTGCTCGTCAAGAACGGCGAGCTCTTTCTGATGGGCTGCCAGATCAACCCGCTCAAGACCGCCTCGACCCATGTGAGCCCGGATGCCGCGCGCATCAAGAAGCTCTTGATGAAAAAGGACGAGATCAAGCGCCTGATCGGCAAGGTCGAGCAAAAGGGCTACACCTTGGTCCCCATCAACCTGCACTGGAAGAACGGCCTGGCCAAATGCGATATTGCACTGGCCAAGGGCAAGGCCGAGCACGACAAGCGCGACGTGATCAAGGACCGCGAAGGCAAGCGCGAGGTCGAGCGCGCGATGAAGGTGCACAACCGCTGATCGGCGACAACTTCCGCGTAACTGCCATGGGGCCACCATCACGAGTGGCCCTGTTTTTTGCTCTCTATCTCTTGTAGCGAGGTCCGCATGGGAACTTGGTCACACGGCAATTTTGACAACGACGCAGCACTGGACTGGCTCGGCGGCACCACCAGCCAGCTGATTGCAGAGATCCGGGAAGCGATGGCATCGCCGGACAGCATGCAGGCCGATGAATGGGATGGCGATATCGTTCCCTGCCGCATCGAGCTGCTGTGCGTGATGGCAGAAAACGGCATGGCGCCGCGCTGGCCTGATCTGCAGGAGCTGCAGCAGTGGAAGCTTATCTATTTGCGCGAGTGGGACGGCAGCATCGACGAGCTAGACCCGGATGAGGACTACCGCCAAAACCGCCGCGACACCCTGGCCGCCACCTTTGACCGCATGCTGAAACTGGCTGCCGCCAGCGCTGAAGCCGGGCGCTGAGGGCTGCGATATAGCGCGCCCGTCTGACACGGCACTACATCAGCGCGCACTATATTGGTCGGCACCATCAACCAACCTGGATGCTGTCTATGTTCTCCAAGCTCGCAGTACTGGCCATTCCGCTGTCGGCCGTCCTTTTGACCGCCTGTGGCTCGATGCACCACAAGGACCACAAGGAAGCCGCCACCAGCACCCCGGTGCGTTCCGCCGATGGCGTGCTCGTCGGCCCCGATGGCCGCACGCTCTACACCTTCACCAAGGACACTGCTGGCAGCGGTGCATCCACCTGCTACCAGCAGTGCGCCACCAACTGGCCGCCACTGGGCGTGGCCCCAGGCGCCAAGCCGATTGGTGATTTCAGCATCATCACCCGCACGGACAACACCCAGCAGTGGGCCTACAAGGGCTGGCCGCTGTACTACTTCGCCAAGGACAGCCAGGCGGGCGACAAGCGTGGCGACGGCATGGGCGGCGGTGTGTGGAAGCTCGCCACGCCTTGATCGGCCAGCGGCCCTGACCGTCAGCGCATACAACAAGAGGTGGCCCTGCGGCCACCTCTTTGCATGGGGGCATGCCGCCCCGCACGCCAATTATTTGGATTTATCGCGCAGATTGCTGCTGTAGCGCTCCAGCCAGGCGGACAGCTTGCCGAAAGCCTGGCCGCCCTTGCCCAGCAGCTGCGCCAGCTCCGATTCAGCACGCTCGCGCAGGGTCTCGTCGTTGTCGGGTAACGGCGGCAGAATGTGGGCGAAATAGGTCTTGCCCAGCACGCGGTGCAGCAAACGTTCACCGACAAAGGGCTGGTTGCCATTCAGCGCCCGCGCACCCTTGATGATGTTGCGGATGTCGTACTGCGTGGGGCTGATGTCGGGCACCTGCTTGGGCAGGCCCAGCAGGGTGTAGACGCCGATGCGCGCCGTGCGCACCGAGCTCTCCATCGTGAAGATGACATCATTGCTGGTCTCGACAAACTGGCCCAGCAAGGCCAGGTTGGTGCAGCCCTCGGGCACCACATGGGGCCGGTCGCCGGCGGCGCGCGGCATGAACTGCGCGGTGATGTAGGGCATCAATGCCAGGCGCACCTTGGTATTGGCCGCCACCGCATCGATCTGGTCGGCAATACCGAGGTGGTAGCACAGCTCGGTCAGAATCTCGCGGCCCGTGCATTCAGGCATGGTCTTGGGCACATGGTTGCCCTTCTTGTCCATCAGCAGTGCGTAGACCCACAGCACCAGCACGTCGCCGGGCTGGTCGGGGAAATGCGGCTGGCGGTTGCAGGTAAAGCTCATCACCCAGTTCGAATCGGTGAAGGTGATGACGCCGCCGGTCACCGTCTTGCCCGAGTAGGGATCGTTGACCGACAGTTCCTTGAGCTTGTCGATCAATGGCGAGGGTTTGCAGGTCAACGTGGCCGACTCCCACATCGAGCCCTTCACATCGCCATAGAACTTTTCGGGCCGGCCAAACACCGGCGACTTGGCTGCCAGGCGCTTCCACAAGGTCCAGTCGCTGTCATCGCCCGGCTCCTCATTGCCTCGCGCCAGCACCGGCACCGTATCCAGATCACCATATGCCGTGCCCTCGGTCATCGAGCCGGTCAGCGCAAACACGACATCGTGGGGACCGACGTCAATCTGTACCTCCTGGCCCGCCGATCGGCAGCGGATCGCGGTGACCGTGCGGCTGCCCGCTTCTTCGCGCATGTCCAGGTCATAGGCGCGGGTGTTGAACTGCACCTTCACGCCCTTGTCCTTGAGCATGCGCGTCAGCGGTACGACGAAGCTGTCGTACTGGTTGTACTTGGGGAACACCAGCGCCGACATGTCGGTCAGCCCATCGATGGCATCGAGAAAGCGGTGCATGTAGAGCTTCATCTCCAGCAGGCTTTGCCAGTTCTCGAACGCGAACATCGAACGCCACAGGTACCAGAAATTGGTCTCCAGAAAGCTCTTGCTGAAATAGGATTCGATGCTGATGTCGTCCAGCTCCTCCTTGCGCTTGAGCAGCAGCTTGACGATCTCCCACTGGTGCGCCTTGGTCAGGCCCAGGGTGGAGAAATCGCGGATCTTGCCTTGCTGGTGCATCAGCCGGGCCTTGGACCAGTTGGGGTCGTTGTCATTGACGTAGCGGTACTCGTCGAGCACGCTGTAGCCCTCGGGCAGCTCCAGCGCCGGCACGTCCTGGAACAGGTCCCAGAAGTTGTCGTAGTTCCAGTTCATCTCGCGGCCACCGCGCACGATATAGCCCTGCTCGGCATTGCCCGCACCATCGAGCGAGCCACCCGCCACATCCAGGGTATCCAGAATGGTGATGTCTTCGCCAGCCATGCCGCCGTCACGGATCAGGTAGAAAGCTGCGGCCAGGCCGGCGATGCCGCTGCCGATGATCCAGGCCTTGCGCCCCGCAACCGGCGCCCCCAGCACCGGCCGGTTGCGCATATAGGCGCCCGTCATATCGGGTGGCGGCAGGCTGTCTTGGGGGCCCTTGCGCCAAAAGCCTTCACCAATGTTCGCCTCAACGCGCAGCGAGGAGGTCCGGGAGTCTGCATGCTTCATGCTGTTGCCTTTCATGGATAGCTTGACGATCAGACGTCAAGGTATAGCACACCGGCTCCCACCCGCTATTGATGAGCGGCAAGCGCCTACGCATCCACGTAGCCGCTTGCGCTGTCCTGTCGCTCAGTTCAGCGCCAGCAGCGGGTGCGCCTCCACAGGCCAGGGGCTGGCAAACATCTGCGCCACTTCCTGCAGGTTCACGTCTTCGATGCGGGCGGGGCTCCACTGGGGGGCGTGGTCCTTGTCCACCGCCAGTGCGCGGATGCCTTCGAGCGTCTCGCTCTTGCGGTCGGGCCGCAGATAGAAGCAGTGGCGCACCATGTCGCGCTCCATGCGCAGGTCGTCAGCCAGGCGCATGCCGCGAGCGCGGCGGATCTGCTCGAGCACGACAAACAGCATCAGCGGTGAGCGCTTGCGCAAGGTCTCGGCGGTGGCGCGGGCAAAGTCGCTGTTGCCGGCCTCCAGCGCGGCGATGATGGCCGGCACATCGGCCAGGCCAAAGTACTGGTTGATCTCTGCATCGGGATTAGCTGCACGCTCTGGTGCAGGTGCCAGGCCGGCTTTGACAAAGGCCTGCACCGCGTCGCCGTTGGCAAAGCTGCCGCTGGCCAGCCCGTCCCACAGCGCCTGCTGCTGCGCGCTGGGCAGGTAGCCATCGGCCAGCCGGTAGGCCAGTGCATCGGCCGCGCCGATCATCTGGCCGGTCAGGCCCAGGTACTCGCCCACATGGCCGGGGCAGCGGGACAGGAAGTAGCCGCCGCCCACATCGGGGAACAGGCCAATGGCCGTCTCGGGCATCGCCATCTTCGTGCGCTCGGTGACGATGCGCAGGCTGCCGCCCTGGCTGATGCCCATGCCGCCACCCATCACGATGCCATCCATGAAGGCGATATAGGGCTTGCCGAAATGATGGATCAGGTGGTTGAGCGCATACTCCTCGGTGAAGAAATCCTCCAGCTCGGGGTTGCCTGCCATGCCGGCGGCATGCAGAAAGCGGATATCGCCACCAGCGCAGAAGGCACCAAACGCGCCCTCCTTGTTGCTGCCCCGGATGGCGACGGCCAGCACCTTGTCGTCCTGCTGCCAGCGCAGCAGCACATCACGCAGCTCGCGCACCATCGCCAGCGACAGCGCATTCAGCGCCTTGGGCCGGTTGAGCGTGATAAAGCCCAGCTGACCACGCACTTCGCTTTGCACATCTTCGGTGTAGACCGACATAAGACTTGACTCCTTGTTCTTCTGAAAACAACCGCCACCATAGCCGAAAAACGGCGCTGGCTGCGGTCAATCAGGTGCCAAATCAGGCTACCGGCGCGCTGCTGTCCGTGATCTGGCGGATCACATCGAGCGCCATGCCATCGGCAGCCAACAGCGCTTGGCCCGCCTGCAGCTGCCAATAGCTTTCGCTGCCGGCCGTCTGGCGCCACAGGTGCAGGCGGCGGGTGTAGAGCTGCAGGTCAAACTCGGTGGTAAAGCCGATGGCGCCGTGGACCGAGTGTGCGAGCGAGGCCACCTCGACAGCCGCCTCGCTGCTGCGCGCCTTGCCCACCGCCACCTTGAGCGGGTCTGCCACCACGCCATCGGCCTCGCAGGCGATCTGTGCGGCCATGCGCGCGGCGCTCACATGCTCGGCCATCACCGCCAGCTCATGCTGGATCGCCTGGAACTTGCCAATCGGGCGGCCGAACTGCTGGCGTTCGTTGGCAAAGTTCAGGCTGCTCTCCAACACCGTCAGCAGGCTGCCCGCCAGCAAGGCCGAGACCAGCCCCGCCTGCGCGACCAGCAAGGAGGCGAAGGCCGGCACGCGCGGGGCAGAGGCCAGTGCTGCTTCGGGCCAGAGCAGATCCGCATCCAGCACAAAAATGCTGGCACTGGCCTGCGCCGCAGCCACCGGCAGCAGCAGCAGATCGGCGCCCTGCTGGCCCAGCACCCATTGCGCCACGCGGGCGCCGCGCACACCGGTGGCCCGCACGCCACCGGCGGCCACTGCCAGCTGCGGCGCCAATGCAATGGCGCCCTGCGGCAATGGCACACCGGCGGTTGCCAGCCAGGCCCGCGCCAGCATGGTGTCTGCCAGCGGCAGCGGCATCGCATGCTGGCCCAGCACATCCCATACGCCAAAGGCATCGCGCAAGGCCAGGCCTGCACCGCCAGCGGCCTCGGGCAGCAGCAGGTCGGCAAAGCCGGTATCTTCAATCTGCTGCCACAGGGCCGCAGCAGCCGGTGATGCCCCAGCACTTGCTGCCGCTTCGCTCTCGATGGCGCGCACCACGGCGGGCGTGCATTGGCCGCTCAGCAGATCGCGCAAGGCCTCGTTAATCAAATGGTCCATGTTTTTCTCCTTGCGCTCAACGCAGGCCCAGGCCGCGCGCGATCATGCCGCGCAAAATGCTGCGGGTGCCGCCGCGCAGCGTGTAGCAGGGCGAGACGAGTGTGAGGTAGTTCAGGGTCAGCAGCAGTTCATGCGGCACGGCCTCGCCATCCAGCGCCATCAGGTCATCGGCAATCGCGGCCGGAATGTACTGCTCCAGCACGGTGCCCTGGTCCTTGACCAGCGCGGCCTCGACGATGGGGCTCTGGCCCTGCACCAGCTTCTCTTGCACCGCCACCGACAGCGCGCGCAGCGGTGCCAGGCGCGTCAGGATCTGGCCGGCCAGCTTCAGCGATTCGGCGCGTGGCGCCGCCTGACTGCGCAAAAAGGCCAGCCACTGGTCCAACAGCACCACCGACGAGAACAGGCGCTCCGGGCCGCTGCGCTCATAGGCCAGCTCGGCGGTGACCTGCTCCCAGCCCTGCCCTTCGGCGCCCACCAGTGCATCGGGAGCGAGCTGCACGTTGTCAAAGAAGACCTCGCAGAAATGGCTATCACCTGACATGTCCTCAATGGGCCGCACGGTGACGCCCGGCAGGCTCAGGTCCACGATCAACTGCGACAGACCTTTGTGGCGGTCAGCCGCCTCGCCCGAGGTGCGCACCAGCGCAATCATGTACTGGCAGTGCTGGGCGTTCGTCGTCCAGATCTTCTGGCCGTTCAATAGCCAGCCCCCCTCATGGGGCACGGCGCGGGTGCGCACGCTGGCCAGGTCGGAGCCGGCATTGGGCTCGCTCATGCCGATGCAGAAAAAACTCTCGCCCCGCGCCACCGGCGGTACATAGCGCTGCTTTTGCGCCTCGGTGCCGTATTTCAGAATGAGCGGCGCGCTCTGGCGCTCGGCAATCCAGTGCGAACCGACCGGGGCGCCGAAATTCAGCAGCTCCTCGACCACCACATAGCGCGCAAACGCGCCCTGCGCGTGGCCGCCATAGGCCTTGGGAAAGGTCATGCCCAGCCAGCCCTTCTCGCCCAGCTTGCGGCTGAAGGCGGGGTCATAACCGCTCCATGACTTGGCGCGGATATGGGCGGGCATGTCTTTGACCGCCTCTTGCAAAAAGGCACGCACCTCGGCGCGCAGCGCCTCACCCTCGGGCGGGATGCGCGTCAGCGCCAGTCCGTTGAGAATCGTCATCGTCTTCGCTTTCGTTCAATCCAGGGACACGCCCGTGCTCTTGACCACGCCGGCCCAGCGCTTGATCTCGCTCTGGATGTAGTCGCCATAGGCCTGCGGGGTAGAGCCCAGCGGCTCGGTGCCCTGCACGCGCAGCTTCTCCAGCACGCCCGGGTCCTTCAATGCCTTCAGCAGTTCGGCGTTCAGGCGCTGCACCACCGCATCGGGCGTCTTGGCAGGCACCATCACACCCTGCCAGGCACCGGCCTCAAAGCCGGTCATGCCGCTTTCGGCCAACGTGGGGGCGTTGGGGAAATTCGGAATGCGCTGGGCCGTGCTCACCGCCAGCAGCCTGAGCTTGCCGTCCTTGATGAAGGGCGCCACCGAATTGATGGTGTCGGTCATGAACTCGATCTGGCCCGCGACCAGGTCCACATCGGCCGGCGCACTGCCCTTGTAGGGCACATGGCTGGCATCGATGCCATAGTGCTGCACCACCTGAAAGGCGGCCAGGTGGGTGACATTGCCATTGCCGGCCGAGCCGTAGGAGAGCTTGCCCTTGTTGTCCTGCGCGTACTTCACCAACTCCTGCACCGTGTGGGCGGGCACCTTGGGGTTGACCACCAGGCCCAGCGGCACCACGGCCGTCAACGCGACAGGGCGCAGGTCCCTGGCCACGTCGTAGCTGAGTTTTTTGTACAGCGATGGGCTGAGCGCAATCGACGAGGTGTTGTAGAGCACCGTATAGCCATCGGCGGCAGCCTTGGCCACCAGCGCATTGCCGATATTGCCGTTGGCGCCAGGCCGGTTGTCGACGATCACCGTCTGCCCCAGCTGCTGGCCCACCTGCTGTGCCAGCACCCGCGCCACCATGTCCGTAGGCCCGCCCGGCGGAAACGGCACGACCAAGGTGATCGGCTTGCTGGGCCAGGGATCCTGCGCCTGCGCAGCCCCGCCAACAGCCACCAGCGCCAACGCGAGCAGGGCCGAACGGCGTACAAAACCATATTGCATCTTTGTCTCCTGTATTGGTTCTCTCATCTGACGCAGGCCGTGGTGGCCACCTACCGCAATGCCGCGCTAGCGCCCGGCCAGCAGGCGCACGGCGGTGTAGACCATCACCTGCTCCTGGCGCTGGTTGTAGACCTCGATGCGCGAGGTCACCACCGCCCGGCCACCTTTGCTGGTGGGCTGGATACCGGTTACCTCCACCAGCGCCTCGATCGTGTCGCCCACCACCACCGGGCCCAGAATCTTCTGGTGCAACTCCAGCATGGCCAGGCCCGTACCCTGGATCATGCTTTGCAGGATGAAGCCTTCGATCAAGGTGTAGGTGAGCGCACCGGGTACCGGCCGGCCCCGGATCGCGCCGCCGTCGTAGCCGTCCTCGATAAAGATGGCTTCAAGCATGCCGGTGGTGTTGATGAAGTTGACCAGGTCGGTCTCCGTCACCGTGCGGCGAAAGGTGCGCAGCTGCTGGCCGACCTGCAGGTCCTGCCAGACAAAGCCCTGGCCCATGCGTGCGGTGCCGGCCAGCGTGGCGGCGCGGTTCTCGGTGGAAGAAATCCAGTTAGGGGCGGTCATGGCGTTTTTTCTTTCAGCGGTTCATCAGCCACGGGGGGCTGCAAGGCGGCAATGCGGGCATCGCCCCACCCGGCTTCGCGCAGCAGTTGCTGCGTGTGCTCACCCAGGCGCGGTGGCATGCCGATGGGCGCCTGCGCCCCATCGATGCGCACCGAGGAGCGCGGAAAACGCACCGTGCCCATGGCGGGATCGTGCTTTTCGACAAAAAAGCCGGTGGCCTGCAGGTGCGGGTCGCGCGGCAGGTCGTCCATGCGCGCGACGGGGGCGGCGGGGATCTCCAGCGCCTCGCAGGTCTGCAGCCAGTAGGCGGTGTCCTTTTGCGCGACATAGCTGCTCATAATTTCCAGCAAGGTCGCGATATGGCGCGTGCGCTGGGCCTGGGTGGCAAAGCGCTCGTCCTGCGCCAGCTCTGGCTGGCCCACGGCGGCGAAGAAGCGGCGCCAGTGGCCATCGGTGTAGGGCATCATGCAGACATGGCCATCCAGGGTTTTATAGGGCTTGCGCCAGGGCGCCATCACGCGCGGGTAGCCGGCGCCGCTGAGTGCCGGCTCAAAATGCATGCCGTAGAAATGCTCGACCAGGTTGAAGCCCACCATGGTCTCGTACATCGGCACCTCGACAAAGCTGCCCTCGCCCGTGCGTTCACGCTGGAACAGGGCCGCCATCACCGCATGCGCTGCCACCAGGCCACAGGTCTTGTCAGCGGCAATGGTCGGCAGGTAGCGGGCCTCGCCAGTCTGGCGCTCCATCAAGTCGGCTAGGCCACTCATGCCCTGGATCACATCGTCATAGGCGGGCAGGCCGGCATAGGGGCCATCTTCACCAAAGCCATGCAGGCCCACGTAGACCAGGCGCGGGTACTGGCTGCGCAGCCGCACCGGGTCCAGCCCCAGCTTGGCCAGTTTTTGCGGGCGCATGCTGTGCATGAAGACATCGGTGGTCTTGAGCAGCGCATGCAGCGCCTCCTGGGCCTCGGGCGCCTTCAGGTCCAGCACCACGCTTTTCTTGCTGCGGTTGGAGCCCATGAACAGCGCCGACATGCCGGCCTCGGCAGCCGGCCCGGTGTAGCGCGTGGAGTCGCCGCCGGGCGGCTCGATCTTGATCACCTCGGCGCCGTAATCGGCCAGCACCTGGCTGGCCAGCGGCCCGAAAATCACGCTGGATAGGTCCAGCACCCGCAGGCCTGTCAATGCACTCAAGGCTTGTCTCCGTCTTTGTGGTGATAGCGATGAATGGCATTATTTGATATGTTTCACAACTGTGTCTATGTCGCAATTGACAGGTACTGATACACAGGAGATATCAATGGACTTGCGCCAACTGCGCCACTTTGTCACCCTGGCGCACACCCTGAACTACCGCCAGGCGGCCGAGCAGCTGCATATGTCGCAGCCGCCGCTGTCGCAGTCGATCCGCAAGCTTGAAGACGACCTGGGCGTGCAGCTGTTCGAGCGTGACCGGCGCGGCACCGTGCTGTCGGGCGCGGGCCGGGCTGCGCTGGAGAGCGCCAAGCTCGCGCTCTACCATGCGCGCCAGGTGCAGGCGGTATCACAGGCCACTGCCAGCGGCGAGCTGGGGCGCCTGCACATCGGCTTTATCGGCTCGGCCACGTTCTCGCTGATTCCCAAACTGGTGCAGGCCTTCCGGGCCGCCTACCCTGCCATTGACCTGGTGCTGACGGAATCGACCACGCGTGAGATTTGCGCCCAGGTCGCCAGCGGCGATTTTGATGCCGGCCTGCTGCGCTACCCGGTGACCCAGGCCACCGAGCTGTCCATCACCCCGGTAGAGCCCGACCGCCTGATTGCCGCGCTGCCCGCTGGCAACCCGCTGCAGATCAAGGAGAGCCTGCAGCTGATCGACCTGGCCGACCAACCCTTTGTGAACTACCGCCCCAGCGAGGTGCCAGGCCTGCATGCGCTGGTGGTGCTGGCCTGCCAGAACGCTGGCTTCATGCCGAAGATCAAGCAGCATGCCGTGCAGGCACAGACCTTGGTAAGCCTGGTGGGCGCGGGCCTGGGCGTCGCCTTGGTGCCCGCCGTCGTCGCCAAGGCCGCCACGCCAGGCGTCGTCTTCCGCGAACTGACCGACACCCAGCACCTGCCGCAGATCGGCATTGCGCTGGCGTTAAACCAGCGCCAGCCGGTGGCCACGGCGCAGCGTTTGAAGGAACTGCTGCTCAAGCTCCAGCCTACGGGCTGACGCCTCCAATACGCAAAAAAGGCCGCAGATGCGGCCTTTGCTGGTGTTGGATCACGTCGCAACGCAGGTTATGCGTTTTCGCGCGATGCGCGCTTGCGGTCGTGTTCCTTCAGGTGGCGCTTGCGCACGCGCAGGCTGGTGGGGGTGATTTCCAGCAGTTCGTCTTCTTCGATGAACTCGACACCGTATTCCAGCGACAGCTCGATAGGAGGCGTGATCTTGATCGCGTCTTCCTTGCCGCTCACGCGGAAGTTGGTCAGCTGCTTGGTACGGGTGGCGTTCACGACCAGGTCGTTGTCACGGCTGTGGATACCGACGATCATCCCTTCGTACACGGGGTCGTTGGGCTTGACGAACATGCGGCCACGGTCGTCCAGCTTGCCCAGCGCGTAGGTGAAGATTTCACCGTCGTCCATCGAGATCAGCACGCCATTCTTGCGGCCGCCGATTTCGCCCTTGTGCGGCTCGTAGCTGTCGAAGATGTTGGCGATCAGGCCGGAACCACGGGTCAGGTTCAGGAATTCGTTGGTGAAACCGATCAGGCCACGGGCCGGAATGCGGTATTCCAGACGGACGCGGCCGCGGCCATCGGGTTCCATGTTCACCAGCTCGCCCTTGCGCTCGCCCAGCGCTTGCATCACGCCGCCTTGGTGGCCTTCTTCGATGTCGGCCGTCACCAGCTCGATAGGCTCGTGCTTGACGCCGTCGATCATCTGCATCACGACGCGTGGCTTGGACACGGCCAGCTCATAGCCTTCGCGGCGCATTTCTTCCAGCAGAATGGTCAGGTGCAGTTCACCACGGCCAGCCACTTCAAAGATACCGTCTTCGTCGGTTTCCTTGACGCGCAGGGCCACGTTGGAGCGCAGTTCCTTTTGCAGGCGGTCCCAGATCTGGCGGCTGGTCACGTACTTGCCTTCACGACCTGCCAGTGGCGAGGTGTTCACGCAGAAGTTCATCGTCAGCGTAGGCTCGTCAATCTTCAGCATCGGCAGAGGCTGTGGATTGGCCGGGTCGGTCACGGTTTCACCGATACCGATGTTTTCGATACCGCTGATCAGCACGATTTCGGAAGGACCGGCTTCGGTTGCCTGCACGCGGTCAATACCTTGGAAGGTGTGGACCTGGTTGATCTTGCCGGTGTAGCTCTTGCCGTCCAGGCCGGCCATCACGGCCACTTGCTGACCGGGCTTGAGCGTGCCCTGGGTGATACGGCCCACGCCGATACGGCCCACGAAGGTGGAGTAGTCCAGTGCGGAGACTTGCATCTGCAGCGGTGCAGTGGCATCGCCTTGCACCGATGGCACGTGTTCCAGAATGGTTTCGAACAGGGCCGACATGTCGGGACCCCATTGCGCGCCTGGCTCGCCTTCTTCCTTCGACGACCAGCCGTTGATGCCCGAGGCGTACACCACGGGGAAGTCCAGCTGTTCATCGGTCGCGCCCAGCTTGTCGAACAGGTCGAACGCAGCGTTGACGACCTTGTCGGGGTTGGCACCGGGCTTGTCGACCTTGTTCACCACGACGATGGGCTTGAGGCCCAGGGCCAGTGCCTTCTTGGTCACGAAACGCGTTTGGGGCATGGGGCCTTCTTGCGCGTCGATCAGCAGCACCACACCGTCCACCATGGACAGCGCGCGTTCCACTTCACCACCGAAGTCCGCGTGACCGGGGGTGTCGAGAATGTTGATGTGGGTGCCGTTCCAGGACACGGCGCAGTTCTTGGCCAGGATGGTAATGCCGCGCTCACGCTCGATGGCGTGGTTGTCCATCACGGTGTCCACGACTTTTTCGTGTTCGGCGAAGGTACCAGACTGGCGCAGCAGCTGGTCCACCATGGTCGTCTTGCCATGGTCAACGTGGGCGATGATCGCAATATTGCGGATTTGTTTGCTCATGATGTTTCCAAAATGCCGCTGGCTTGTGGGCGCGGCGTTCCTTCCAAAATTTGTTGAATCTCGACGGGGCTCAGGAGGCGGTCGGGAATAAGCTCGCGCGCCCGGATGTGTGCCACACCCAAAAGCGCAGGAGGCTCTTCTCCATAAACGGCCACTGCATCGGCATCGGCCCATTCACCCCGCCGGCGCAAGCCGGACAAAAATCTGCCTGCATTATCACCATCGAGCGTGACACGGGTGTGCGCTGCAAGCAACGTGTCGACGGGCAACACGGTCTGCAGGCGCTCGGCGTCGGGCGTCGCTTCCAGGGTTTGCAGGCTGATGCAGCGGGACAGATCGATCCCGCCGGTCTCTATGCGGCGCAGGCTGCGCAGATGCGCGCCATAGCCAAGCGCCTGGCCAATATCCTCGGCCAGCGTACGCACATAGGTGCCCTTGCTGCAGCGCACCGTCATCTTGAGCGCGACATACGCCTGCTCTTCTTCAACGCGGGAGAGCGTCAGATGCAAGATGGTCACGGAGCGCGGCTCACGCTCAAGCGTGATGCCGGCACGGGCGTATTCGTAGAGGGCCTTGCCATCGCGCTTGAGCGCGCTGTACATCGGCGGCACCTGGCTGATGGGTCCGGTGAACCGGGCCGCCACAGCAGCCAGGTTTTCGGAGGTCAGCGCCTGTGTGTCCACCTCCCAGGTCTGCAGCACTTCTCCCTCGGCATCGCCGGTGGTGGTGGTGGCGCCCAGGTGCACCAGGGCCTCATAGGTCTTGGGGGCATCGAGCTGCAATTGGCTGAACTTGGTGGCCGCGCCAAAACACAGCGGCAGCACACCGGTTGCCAAAGGGTCGAGCGTGCCGGTATGGCCCGCTTTTTCGGCGCGCAGCAGCCACTTCACTTTTTGCAAAGCGTCGTTGCTGGACAGGCCAATGGGTTTATCAAGCAGAAACACCCCGTGCACAGGGCGCCGCTGCACCCGTGTGCGAGAGGCATTCATCGGGTCAGCCTTCCTCGGGACCGCGCGATGCCACCGCCTTGGCGATCAAGGCATTCATGTCGGCTGCACGCTCGGTGGTGCGGTCGTAGATGAAGTGCAAGGTCGGCACGGTGTGGATGTGCAGGCGCTTGAACAGGCCGTTGCGCAAAAAGCCAGCAGCCTGGTTCAATGCGTCCTGGGTCTGGTCAGGGTCACCGATCAGCAAGCTGAAATAGACCTTGGCGTGGGCATAGTCCGGCGTCACCTCAACGGCTTGCAGGGTCACCATGCCCACACGTGGGTCCTTCAACTCACGGGCGATCAGCTCCGACAGATCGCGCTGGATCTGGTCGGAGACTTTGTAGTTGCGGTTGGGCGCAGCAGTTTTCTTGCGAGTTGCCATCGGAAATTACAGCGTACGAGCGATTTCCTTGATCTCAAAGACTTCCAACATATCACCTTCTTTGATGTCGTTGTAGTTCTTGAGCTTGATACCGCACTCGAAGCCTTCCTTGACTTCCTTGACGTCGTCCTTCATACGGCGCAGCGAGTCGATCTCACCCGTGTAGATGACCACGTTGTCGCGCAGCAGACGGAAGTGTGCATTGCGGGTAACGTGACCCTGGGTGATGTACGAACCTGCCACGGTACCGATCTTCGAAGCCACGAACACGGTGCGGATCTCGGCCATACCGATGATCTCTTCGCGTTGCTCGGGAGCCAGCATGCCGGACATGGCCGCCTTCAACTCATCGACAGCGTCGTAAATGATGTTGTAGTAGCGGATATCGACATCGTTGCTCTCGGCGGTCTTGCGCGCCTGCGCATCGGCACGCACGTTGAAACCAATCACGATCGCCTTGGAGGCCAGCGCCAGATTCACATCCGACTCGCTGATACCACCCACGCCGGTGTAGACCATCTGCACCTTGACTTCGTCGGTCGACAGCTTGAGCAAGGAGGCAGCCAATGCTTCCTGCGAACCCTGGGTGTCGGCCTTGATGATGATCGGCAGCGATTGCACGTTGCCTGCACCCATTTCGGCGAACATGTTCTCCAGCTTGGCAGCCTGCTGCTTGGCCAGCTTGGTGTTGCGGAACTTGCCTGCACGGTAGGTGGCGATTTCACGGGCGCGGCGCTCATCGGGCAGCACCATGAAGTCATCACCGGCTTGCGGCACATCCGACAGACCCTGGATTTCGACGGGCAGCGATGGGCCCGCTTCCTTGGCGACCTTGCCGTCTTCGTCGACCATGGCGCGCACGCGGCCATAGGTTTGACCTGCCAGCACGATATCGCCGACCTTCAGGGTACCGGACTGCACCAGCACCGTGGCCACTGGGCCGCGGCCCTTGTCCAGCTGGGCTTCGATCACCAGACCCTTGGCATTGGCTTCCACCGGTGCCTTGAGTTCCAGCACTTCGGCCTGCAGCAGCACTTGTTCGAGCAGCTCGTCAATGCCTTGGCCGGTCTTGGACGACACGGCCACGAAGGGCGAGTCACCACCGTACTCTTCAGGCACCACTTGCTCGACCACCAGCTCCTGCTTGACGCGTTCGGGGTTGGCATCGGGCTTGTCCGCCTTGGTGATAGCCACCACGATAGGAACACCAGCCGCCTTGGCGTGCTTGATGGCTTCCTTGGTCTGGGGCATCACGCCGTCGTCGGCAGCGGCCACCAGAATCACGATGTCGGTCGACTGTGCACCACGGGCACGCATGGCCGTGAAGGCCTCGTGACCGGGGGTGTCCAGGAAGGTGATCATGCCGCGTGGCGTTTCCACGTGGTAGGCACCAATGTGCTGCGTAATGCCGCCGGCTTCGCCCGCAGCCACCTTGCTGCGGCGGATGTAGTCCAGCAGCGAAGTCTTGCCGTGGTCGACGTGACCCATCACGGTCACCACCGGAGCGCGTGGCAGCGCTTCGGATTCGGCCTGGGATTCCTCTTCGGCGGTGAACGCTTCCGGATCATCCAGCGCAGCAATGTGCGCCTTGTGGCCCATTTCTTCCACGACGATCATCGCGGTGTCCTGGTCCAGCGGCTGGTTGATGGTGACCATCTGGCCCATCTTCATCAGCGACTTGATCACCTCGGAGGCCTTGATGGCCATCTTGTGGGCCAGCTCGGACACGGTAATGGTCTCGGGCACATAGACGTCGAGCACGCGCGCTTCAACCGGCGCAGCCGATTGCGCGCCACGGTTGTCGTTGCGATCGTTGCCACGGCGGCCACGGGGGCCGGAGCGCCAGTTGTTGCCACGGCCAGCCACGCCACCCGAGGAATCTCCACGGGTCTTGAGCTCTTTCTTCTTGCCATTGCTGTCGTTCTGGTTGCTCCAGCTCGACGACAGCTTGGCCGACTTGACTTCCTTGTTGCCAGGCGCTGCGCCAGCGGCAGGCTTGGCAGCGCCAGTCCCGGTGGTGGCAGGCTTGTGCAAGGTGCCCTTCTTGGCATCAGCGGCCTTGACATCCTTCTTCTCTTCCGAAGGCTTCTTGGCCACCAGCACCTTCTTGGGCGCGTTCATCATCGCGCGAATGGCTTCCGCTTCGGCCAGGGCCTTGCGGCGGCGCTCGTCCAGATCGACAGCGCGCGCGGTTTCCTCCGCCTCGCGGGCCTTGGATTCGTCTTCAGCCTTTTTCTTGGCTTCAGCCTGCGCTTCGTTGCGGGCAGCCAGCTCCTGGGCATGGCGGCGGGCCGCTTCTTCCTGCTCGGCAGCTTCCTGGGCCTTGCGCTCCTGCGTCTTGGCCACATAGGCAGCGGCGCGCTCCTCGGCCTCGCGCTCCTTGCGCTCGCGGTCTTCGCGTTCGGCGCGATCGGCACGCTGCTGCACCAGGTCCGCTTCCTGCTTGCTGATCAGCTCAGCTTCGCGGCGGGCTTCCTCTTCGCGCTTGACCAGCTCAGCCTTGTGTTCGGCTTCCTTTTGCTTGGCTTCGGCGTGCTTGAGCGCTTCTTCGGAATCGGGCTCGGCAACTTCGTCACGTTTGACGAAGGTACGCTTCTTGCGCACTTCCACCTGGATGGTGCGTGCCCTGCCGGTGGCGTCGGCTTGTTTGATCTCGCTGGTAGATTTCTTGGTCAATGTGATCTTCTTGCGGTCGGCAGCGCCGTGGGCGGCCTGCAGATGGGACAACAGCGCTTGTTTGTCCGATTCGGTCAGTGCATCGGATGCATTTTGCTTGGACACACCTGCAGCTTGCAATTGTTCCAGCAATGTATCCGGTGATTTCTTGAGTTCAACAGCGAACTCGGCGACAGTATTACTCGACATATCTTGTTCCGTGCCTCCTGACCTTATTCCTGTCCATCAAACCAATGTTCGCGGGCCTTCATGATCAAGGCTTTTGCGTCATCGGCAGACTGTCCGGTCAGCTCGGTCAATTCATCAATGGCCAAATCGGCCAGGTCGTCACGCGTGTGGATTCCACCAGCTTCCAGCTGGGCTACCAACTCAGGCGTCATCCCTTCCAGATCACGCAACTCTTGGGAAACACGGGCAACACTCTCTTCGTGGACGATTTCCATCGTCAGCAGCGCATCCTTGGCACGGGTGCGCAGCTCATTGACGGTCTCTTCATCGAAGCTCTCGATTTCCAGCATTTCCTGCAGTGGCACATAGGCCACTTCTTCCAAGCTGGAGAAACCTTCTTCGATCAGGATGTCAGCGATTTCCTCATCCACATCCAGCTTTTCCATGAACAGCTTGCGGGAAGTGCTGGTTTCCTCTTCCTGCTTCTGGGCCGACTCGGCCGCGTCCATGATGTTGATCTTCCACCCCGTCAGATCGGAGGCAAGACGCACATTCTGACCGCCCCGGCCGATGGCGATCGCGAGGTTTTCCTCGTCCACCACCACATCCATGGCGTGCTTTTCTTCGTCCACGACGATCGAGGACACATTGGCCGGAGCCAGTGCACCGATGACGAACTGGGCGGGATCCTCGGACCACAGCACGATGTCCACGCGCTCGCCGGCGAGCTCATTGGTCACCACGTTCACGCGGCTGCCGCGTACACCCACGCAGGTGCCGATCGGGTCAATGCGCTTGTCGTGGCTCAGCACGGCAATCTTGGCGCGGCTGCCCGGGTCACGGGCGCAGCTCTTGATCTCCAGCAGGCCTTGCTCAATTTCGGGCACTTCGTTGCGGAACAGCTCGACCATGAACTCGGGCGCAGAGCGCGACAGCAGGATCGGCGCGCCGCGCAGGGTCAGGTCCACATCCATGATCATGGCGCGGACACGGTCACCATTGCGCAGATTTTCCTTCGGAATCATTTCACCGCGCTTCAGGCGGCCTTCGACGCGGCCGGACTCGACGATGATGTCGCCCTTGTCCATGCGCTTGACGGTGCCGTTGAAGATCTTGTCGCCGCGCGCCATGAAGTCGTTGAGCAGCATTTCGCGCTCGGCATCACGGATCTTTTGCAAAATGACCTGCTTGGCCGCCATCGCACCGATACGGCCGATAGGCACGGATTCGATCTGCTCTTCGATGTAATCGCCGACCTGCACATCTTCCTTGCGGTCGACCGCGTCCATCAGCATTTCTTCGGCGTCTGGGTTTTGCAGGCCCGCATCATCGGGCACCACCAGCCAGCGGCGGAAAGTGTCGTAATCGCCGGTATCGAGATCGATAGCCACACGCACATCCACTTCGCCGGGATACAGCTTTTTCGTGGCCTGGGCCAGGGCAGATTCCACGGCGCCAAACACCACATCGCGCTCTACGTTCTTTTCGCGCGCGATGGCATCCACCAGCATCAACAATTCGCGATTCATGCGACGACTCTCCTATTTCAATCTTTAACCAGAAGGCAGCATCAGCAGCGCCACCATGTGCGGGGCCAATCAGGCCTGGGTATCGTCGGCGGCCTCTGCCGCCGCCCTGCCCTTGAAGCTCACGATGGGGGCCAGACGCGCTTCACGCAATTCATCGAGCGTAAAGCCCAGGCTTTGCAGCGGTGCGGGCGGGCGCTTCTTGCTCACGCGGGCACCAGGCTTGACGGGTGGCGCATCGCTCCAGACGATCTGCCAGCCACCGGCCTCGGTACGCTCGAGCGTGCCGCGAAACTTCTTGCGATTGGCGCTGATGGTCGTGCCTTCGGCAGCGGCACCGATGGACTCCTTCAGCGTCAGGTCCACCACCGCGCCGGTGAAGCGGATGAAATCCTGCTCATGGCGCAATGGGCGGTCGATACCGGGCGAGGACACTTCGAGGCGCTTGTACTCCACGCCATCGACTTCCAGCGCAAACTGCAGCTGGCGGGTGACTTTCTCGCAATCCTCCACCGTGACAAACTGTTCTGGCACGCCTTCCGGGCGGACGTCATCCGCACTCCAAGGCAGGTCGATGGTGATGCGCAAAAGGCCGCTGGCAGAGCGTTCGATCTCCACCAAGTCGTAGCCCAGGCCGCTCACCGTTTGTAGGGTGGTTTCTTGCAAGCTCACGTGTGCTATTTATCCCGCAAATACAAAAAACCCGAGAACCACGGAATGTTACACATTCCGCAGCATCGAGCTGAAAAACATGCGACCAAAAAAAATGGGCGGTTGGCACCGCCCAGTTGGTCGTGTAGACATCAATTATAGGGGCAAACCAGTATCGATGCAATGAGGCAGGGTAGCTTTTAGGCGCAGTGGCGATCAAGCCTGCGCGCTGCGGGCCTGCACAATGGCCAGGGTTCGGTGCAGCAGCGCGTGGGCCTCATCGCCGCCGGGCAATGCGGGCGCATCGCCCTGCGAAAAGCGCTCGAGCATGCGCTGGAGCACACCGGCCTGGGGCAGGACCGGGCCCAGAAACAGCGCGTCGGAGCCCCGGCCCAGCAGGACGGTGGGAAACGTGGTGATGTCCAACTCGCCCAAGGCCTCTTCCTCGTCCTCCACGTCGAGCCAGACAAAGTCCATTCCGGGCCACGCCTTGGCCAGCGCATCGAACACCGGCTGGTACTGGCTGCAGGTACCACACCACTGCGCGCATAAACACACCACCAGCCAGCGCGCATTCGCAGCGTCGGTCATACCAAGCCCATCCCGCAAACAAAGGCGTATTTTTACCACCATTGCGGTATCCGACGGGCCCAACGTCTTTGTGAATACGCGCTTCTCTGACTTGCATCAGCGTCAAAAGCAACTAAGTTCTAGAAAGTGATTGACCAATGGGCAGTTGCCGGTACAACGGCAAACTGCCACATCTTCGGGAGCAGGCATGGATTCCAAAAACTACTACGAGGTTCTGGGCGTGGATAAAAAGGCCAGCGCAGACGAGATCAAAAAGGCATTTCGCAAGCTGGCGCGCAAATACCACCCGGACCTGAGCAAGGAAAAAGACGCCCAGCAGCGCATGGCCGCAGTCAACGAGGCCAATGCCGTGCTGTCGGATGCGGAAAAGCGCGCTGAGTACGACGCGATGCTCGACGCTCCGCGCGGTTTTGCGTCCGGCGCGGGCAACCCCTTCCGGGGTGCCGAGGGCTTTGACAGCGGTGATTTCCAGTTTCGCCGCCAAAGCATGGGCGGGGATGCGGATTACAGCGATTTCTTTCGCCAGATGTTTGGCGACGCTGCACGGGGGCAACGCGGCGGCCGTGCGGGCGGGCCGCGTGCCGCCATGCGGGGCGAAGACCAGCATGCCAGCATCGAGCTGGACCTGACGGACAGCTACCGCGGCAGCGAGCGCATGCTGACCCTGCACGGCCAGGAGATCACCGACGAGGGCGAGGTGCGCAGCCAGGAACGCCAGCTGCAGGTGAAGATCCCCGCCGGCGTGCGTGAAGGGCAGATGATTCGTCTGGCCGGTCAGGGCGGACCCGGGTACCAGGGTGGCCCGGCGGGCGATCTGCTGCTGGAAGTGCACTTTCGCGCTGACAAGCGCTGGCGCGCCGAAGGCAAGGATGTCTATATGCCGATGGCCGTCAGCCCCTGGGAAGCGGCACTGGGCGGTAGCGCCGAGGTGCACACCCCCGCAGGCACGCTGGAGGTGCGCATTCCGGCGGGCTGGTCGGCCGGGCGCAAGCTGCGCATCAAGGGCAAGGGCCTGCCCGCTGCCACACCTGGCGACCTGTACCTGGAGCTGCAGCTGCACATCCCGCCAGCAACCACCGAGGAGGAACGCGCCGCCTATACCGCCTTTGCCCAGGCCTTTCCCCAGTTCCAGCCTCGCCAAGGAGCGTAACCATGCCCCACACCACCACCGTACACACCACCACTGTGCAGATCATCGACGACGACAGCCTGGATGCCGCCAGCCTGGCGCAGGCCTGCCAACGCAATCTGGACTGGGTGCAGGCCCGTGTCGTCGATGGCGTGCTGACGCCCAGCACGGGCACGCGCAACCCCGATGCGGTCACCAGCTGGCGCTTTGCCGCCACCTGCATCGTTCGCGCGCGCCGCGTTGCGATGCTGGAGCACACCTATGACGCCGACCCGCAATTGGCCGCATTGACTGTCGACCTGATGGAAGAGGTGCTGGAGCTGCGCCGCCGCCTGCAGCGCTGAAGTCCCTTTGCACAGACGCAAAAAAGCCCGCCAAAGCGGGCTCTTTCTTACCGAAAAGGCACCATCCGCATGCCGCGCCTGATCGTGGCAAGCGCGGCATGCGGACGGGGCAAAACCGGTATGCGGTATCAACCGCCCTTGTGCGTACGCTTGCCTGGGTTCTTCTTGGAACGGGTAGCGGTGCCACGGGCACGGCTGACCTGTTGGCCACGGCCAGCGGTAGGCAGGCTCTTGCCGTTAGGCAGGGCCGGTTGGGGGGTGAACTTGCGGTCAGCTTCCGTAACGATTTTGTTGCCCATCCTGGGACCTCGCGATAAACAAAACCGACATTAGGCCACAGATGCCAGGCGAGCAGATAAAAATACCTGCTAATTCCGATGGCTGGGTGCGAAATTAGGCATACACGCCGCAAGCGGAGCCCGCAAATCAGGCGCTTTGCTTACATTTGGCCCGCTCTACCAGCTTGTAAATTACGGCTATCTGGTTAGGATTCATAAAACAAAACAAGGAATATTTGCTTATGCACGAGCTCGATCATCAACAACGACCGCAGCAGCGCTCCCTCTGGCTCCCCGTAGCAGCGGGTGTTGCAGCGTTGGCCGTTTACTGGTGGACCAGCAAGCCCTCCCGCAAAGTCGTGCCGGTCGACCTGATTGAGCCGGTGGCCGACTTTGATGTTGAGCGCTTTGTCGGCGACTGGTATGAGATCGCCCGCATCGAACGCGGTCTGGGCAAGCCGCTGACACGTTCACGCGTCGAATACGAACTGCTGAGCGACGGCAGCCTGGGCATCACCACCCGGGGCTTTCATGCCGGCACCCACCGCTGGGTGGAAGGCCATGGCATTGCCCGCTTTGTCGGCGCGCCCCACTTTGGCGCGATGAAAGCCTCGTTCATGGGCCCTTTCCACGAGGGCTACCATGTGGTCGCGATCGATCCCGAGTACCGCTGGGCCATGCTGATGGGCGACACCACCGACTCCTTCAAGCTGCTCTCGCGCAAGCCCGTGCTCGACGGCAAGACCACCGACATGCTGGTGCACCAGGCCGCACTGATGGGCGTGGAGACCTCACGCATCCATTGGGTGATGCAGGACGGCGTCAATCCCACGGGCCACTGGTAAGCGCCGCCAACACAAGCCTTGACACATCGTTGCCTCGCCGGCCGCACCAAGCCTGTTCGTACTGCTGCACTGCCTGTGACTTGACGCGTTGTCGGGGCGCCCCGCTTCAATCGCAAACCTTCGGTTTGCTGGGTTGTGTTAACGGCTCCAGGCCGCAGCCCCCTTCAATCGCTGCGGGGCACCCAAGCCTGCACGTGCCGCGTGCAGGCTTTGCTTTGCCGGTTGGCATTTCAGACGCCGATCCGCTTGGCGCCAGCACGTTCCTCATCGATCAGCACCTGCATGCTGCCGGCAAACTGGATCGTCCCTTTCTCCAGCACATAGGCCCGGTCGCTCACCAGACGTGCAAAGTGCAGGTTTTGCTCACACAGCAGAATGCTCACGCCGCGCTGCTTGAGCTGCAGGATCATCTGTGCCATCTGCTCGACGATGACAGGCGCCACGCCCTCGGAGGGCTCGTCGAGCAGCACCATGTAGGGATTGCCCATGAGCGTACGGGCAACGGTGAGCATCTGCTGCTCGCCGCCACTCATCTGCCCTCCTGGCCGCTGCGGCATGGCCGCCAGATTGGGAAAGAACGCCAGCAACTCGTCGACCGTCCACGCACTGGCCTGGCTGCCATCGGCCCAGCGGCGGGCAGGCTGGCGGCCCACCTCCAGGTTTTCCAGCACCGTCAGACCGCTGAAGATGCGGCGCTCTTCGGGCACATAGCCCAGCCCCAGGCGCGCTATACGCCAAGAGTCGGCCTGCGCAATGTTCTGGCCCATGAACTGTACGCTGCCCTTGCGCCGCTCCACCAGGCCCATGATGGCCTTGAGCGTGGTGGACTTGCCCGCACCATTGCGGCCCATCAGGGCCACGACCTCGCCACGCCGCACCTCCAGGCCCACATCAAACAGGATATGCGCCTCGCCGTACCAGGCGTTGAGCTGGCTCACCTGCAACAGCAATTCAGCCGTTGCATCGGGGGTCTGCGTGTTCATAAGGCGGGCTCCTGGCGCATGCCGTCACTGTCGTAAGTGCTGCCCTTGCCCAGGTACACCGCTTGCACCTCGGGGTTGCGCCGCACGTCCTCAGGTTGTCCCTCGGCAATCAGCCGGCCCCGCGCCAGCACAATGATGCGGTCGGCATAGGCAAAGACGACATCCATGCTGTGCTCGGTAAACAGCACGGCCATGTCGCGCTCGCGGGCCAGTTGCCGGGTCAGCGCCATCAGCTGCAGGCGTTCGGCCTGCGCCATGCCGGCCGTGGGCTCGTCCATCAGCAGCAGCACCGGCTTGTGGGCCATCGCCAGCGCCAGCTCCACCCGCTTCACATCGCCATAGGCCAGCGCATTGCAGGCGCGGTCAGCCTGGTCCTGCATGCCCACCAGCGCCAGCAACGCCAGTGCTTCGTCACGCTGAAAGCCGGCAGCCTTCTGCCACAGGCCAAAGCTGCGGCCCGCAGCAGACAGCAAGGCCATCTGCACATTCTCGGCCACCGTCAGTGAGGCGAAGGTCTCGGCAATCTGGAAGGTGCGCCCTACTCCGAGGCGCCAGATCTCACGGGGCCGCTTGCCGCCCAGGGCGGTGCCATTGAGCAGCATGCTGCCGGCATCAGGCACCAGCTGCCCGCCCAGCATGTTGAAGGTGGTCGTCTTGCCCGCGCCATTGGGGCCTATCAGCGCCAGCACCTCGCCGCGGCGCAGCGTAAAGCCCACGTCCGCCACGGCCTGCACGCCGCCAAAGCGCTTGCCCAAACCGGTCACTTGCAGTAGTTCTGTCATGGATTTCCAAGGAATACCACAGGCGCCTTGAGCCGCCTGCAGATACGTCAATCTGTGTCGTTCGGGCCGGTTCAGCCCAGCTCCAGGCTCGCCGCCATCAGCCGCTGTGTGTAGGGCTGGCGGGGTGCGTCCAGCACCTGCATGACGTCGCCGCTCTCGACCACTTCGCCATCCTTCATCACCAGCACCTCATGCGCCATGGCGCGAATCACCGCCACATCGTGCGTGATCAGCACATAGCTCAGGCCGCGTTCACGCTGCAGGCGCTGCAGCAAGGCCAGCACCTGCTGCTGGATGGTGACATCCAGCGCGCTGGTAGGCTCGTCCAGCACCAGAATGTCAGGGTCTACGATCAGCGCGCGGGCAATGGCCAGGCGCTGGCGCTGGCCACCCGAGAACTCATGCGGATAGCGGTCGAGCAGGCCCGGGAACTGGGCCTCGGTCATGCCCACCTCCTGCAGGAGCGCCCGCACCTGCTGCTGCAGCTCGGCAGCGGCCAGGTGAGGCTGCGCCAGTTGCAGGCCTTCGCCCACAATCTCCTGCACCGTCATGCGTGGCGACAACGACGAGAACGGGTCCTGGAACACCACCTGCACCTGGCGGCGCAGTTGCTGGTTGGCGCCACTGTTGCGCTGGGCCGGCAACTGCCAGGCCTGTTCGCCAATGCGCAGCTCACCCTCGCTGGGCAGCAGACCCAGGATCGCCTGAGCCAGGGTGGATTTGCCCGAGCCCGATTCGCCAATCACGCCCAGGGTCTGGCCCCGGGGCAGGCGAAGACTGGCGCCGCGCACCGCCTCAAACCGGCCCTTGCGGAACCAACCGGCAAAGCCCGGCAGCGGCGTCGCATAGGCCACATGCAGGTCACGTGCCTGCAGCACCGCCGGCGCCTCGGGCTGGCGCGCCACGACCTGGCGCTGGGGCGTGCTGGCCAGCAGCTTTTGGGTGTAGGCATGCTGGGGCGCGGCAAACACCTCGGCCACGGCGCCCTGCTCGACCAACCGGCCCTTCTCCATCACGGCCACCCGGTCGGCGAAATGGCGCACCAGCGGCAGGTCATGGGTGATCATCAGCACGGCCATGCCGGTCTGGCGTTGCAAGTCACTCAACAGCTCCAGGATCTGGCCGCGCAGGCTCACATCGAGCGCGGTGGTGGGTTCATCGGCGATCAGCAGCTTGGGCCGGCAGGCCAGCGCCATCGCAATCATCGCGCGCTGGCGCTGGCCACCGCTGAGCTGGTGCGGATAGCTGCCGGCGCGGCGCTGCGGCTCGGCAATGCCGGTGGTGGCCAGCAGCTGCACGGCCTGCTCCCAGGCCGCCTTGTCGCCCAGCCCCTGCTTGAGCTGCAGCACCTCGGCAATCTGCGCGCCCATGGTCATCAGCGGGTTCAGCGCCGTCATCGGCTCCTGAAAGATCACCGCAATCTCGTCGCCCCGCACCGCTTGAATCTCGCGCTCGGAAATCTGCAGCAGATTGCGCCCGCCCATCAGCGCTTCGCCGCGCAGCTGGGCCTCACCCACCAGGCGCAGCAGCGACAGCGCTGTGATCGTCTTGCCCGAGCCGGATTCTCCGACCAGCGCCAGCTTCTCGCCAGCCTGGATGCAAAAACTCAGGTCCTTGACCACATCCTGGCCGCCGAAGCCCACATGGAGGTGGTTGACCTGCAACAGCGGCGCGGGCACCGCCACCGGGGCTTGTGTTGGCTCAAGCATGGCGGGCCTCCTTGGCATCTGCGCCGGCTGGTGCGGCTGGCTGGGCCGGCACTGCCACCGGCGCTGCGCCCGCACGGGGCGCATTGAGCTGCTTGCGCGGGTCCAGCGCATCCCGCAGCGCATCGCCCATAAAGGTCAGCAGCAGCAAGGTGCCCACCAGCACCGCAAAGGTGGCCAGCGATATCCACCAGGCGTCGATGCTGTTCTTGCCCTGGCTCAGCAACTCGCCCAGACTCGGCGTGCCGGGCGGCACACCCAGGCCCAGGAAATCCAGCGAGGTCAAGGTCAGAATCGAGGCGCTCATCTGGAACGGCAGGAACGTGACCACCGGCGTCATGCTGTTGGGCAGAATGTGGCGCCACATGATTTTCCAGCTGGGAACGCCCAGCGCCCGCGCCGATTTCACATAGTCCATCTGGCGGTTGCGCAGAAACTCCACCCGCACATAGTCGGACAGCGCCATCCAGCCGAACAAGGCCAGCAGCACCAGCAGCAGCGCAGCGCTGGGGGCCAGCACGGCACTGAAGATGATCAGCAGGTACAGCACCGGCATGGCGCCCCATATCTCGGTAAAGCGCTGGAACATCAGGTCCACCTTGCCGCCGAAAAAGCCCTGTATGGCACCTGTCAGCACGCCGATCACCGTGCCCACTGCCGTCAGCGCCAGGCCAAACAGCACGCTGACCCGAAAGCCATAGATCAGCTGGGCCAGCAGGTCACGCCCCCGGTCATCGGTGCCCAGCCAGTTGTCGGCCGATGGTGCCGACGGCGTGGGTGACTTGGCAAAGTAGTTGATGGTGTTGGGGCCATAACGGTTGAGCGGAAAGAGCGCCCAGTTGCCCTCCTTGCCCAGTTGCTGCTGGATGAAGGGGTCCAGGTAGTCGGTGGCGGTGTGGAAATCGCCGCCAAACGTGGTCTCGGGGTAGTCCTTGGCGAGCGGAAAATAGGTCTGCCCCTCGTAGCGCACGACGAGCGGCTTGTCGTTGCTGATCAGCTCGGCAAACAGGCTGAGCACCACCAGCACCACAAACAGCAGCAGGCTGTAAAAGCCCAGCTTGTTGGACTTGAAACGGCGCCAGGCGCGGGCAGCGGGCGAGCGGCCCGGCGGGAGTGGGGAAACAGGCTCGGTCATCGTCATGGTCTGCAGAGGCGGTGTGGGCACCGTCCCCCTCCTGTCACTGAATAGGGGGGCCTGGGGCCTTGGGGGGCGACGGTAGCGACTGTGGCGGCGATGGCACTGGCAGCCGCGTTGTCGCTGTTGGCCGACAGCCAAACGGCGCGCCATCGGCCATGCTCTGCGCCATGCCAGCCAGCACCAGCCCCCCAGCCTTGCGCACCGCGCTCAAAAGCATTGCCATTTTTGAAGCGCTCAAAGGCCTTGCCGCGCTGCTGGGCCTGTTGGGGCTGCTGAGCCTGCTGCACCACGATCTGCACCGTCTGGCGCTGGAGCTGATCGGGCACTTCGGCCTCTCGCCCAACGCCCGCTACCCGGCCGTACTGATCGGCTGGGTGGACAAGGTCAATGCCACCTCCATCCATACGCTGGTGCTGCTGGGCGCGGCCTATATCGCGCTGCGCTGGCTGGAGGCCTGGGGCCTGTGGCATGACAAGGCCTGGGGCGAATGGCTGGGCGCGCTGTCCTCGGGGCTGTACATTCCCTTGGAAATACAGCACCTGCTGGCGCACCGCCACTGGCAAGGGGCGGTGGTGCTGCTGCTCAACATCGTGGTGGTGGCCGTGCTGCTGCGGCGCCTGTACCTGCGGCGCAAGCACTGAAGCACCACAGTATCCCGCTGCTGTCGGGTGGGCCAATGCGGGCATGCGCGCCTCAGTCAAACTTGACACGCGGATCCACCCAGACATAGCACAGGTCGCTCACCAGCTTGGTGAGCAGACCGATCAAGGTAAACAGGTACAGGGTGCCCAGCACCACCGGGTAGTCGCGCCGCAGCACACTCTCGTAGCTGAGCAGGCCCAGACCATCGAGCGAGAACAAGGTTTCGATCAACAGCGAACCGGTGAAGAAAGCCCCGATGAAGGCCGCCGGAAAGCCGGTGACAATGGGCAGCAAGGCATTGCGGAACACATGGCGCCACAGCACCTGGCGCTCGCTCAGGCCCTTGGCCTTGGCGGTGATCACATACTGCTTGCGGATTTCTTCAAGAAAGGCGTTCTTCGTGAGCATGGCCGTCACCGCAAAGCTGCCAGCCACCATGGCGGTCACCGGCAAGGTGATGTGCCAGAGATAGTCCACCAGCCTGGCGGCCCAGCCCATCTCTTCCCAGCCCGATGAGGTGAGGCCGCGCAGCGGAAACCACTGCAGTTGACCGCCAAAGATCACCAGCAGCGCCACGCCCAGCACAAAACCGGGTATCGCATAGCCCACCAGCACGATCACCGTGGTGACCATGTCGAAACGGCTGCCCGCGCGCACCGCCTTGGCAATGCCCAGCGGCACCGCAATCAGGTAGCTGATGAAAAAGGTCCACAGCCCCAGGCTGATGGAGACCGGCAGCTTGTCCTTGATCAGCTGCCAGACGCTCTTGTTCTGGAAAAAGCTGTTGCCCAGATCAAAGCGCGCGAACTGGCCCAGCATCTGCACAAAGCGCTCGACGGGCGGCTTGTCGAAGCCGTACAAGGCCTTGATTTCTTCGAGCCGTTTGGGGTCAATGCCCTGCGCGCCCCGGTAGCCCATGCTTGCGCCTTCAGCCCCCCGGTTACCGGCCTTGGCCTCCGCCAGGTACTGCTCGACCGGGCCGCCCGGCACGAACTGGATCACCACAAAGGTCAGCAGCAGGACCCCGAACAACGTGGGAATCATCAGCAGCAGACGTTTGAGGATGTAGGCAAACATGCGGTGCGGGCTCCAATGTCAGCACGGGCGGGCAAGCGCCGTGGCACTGTGGCAGAAAAGGCCTGGGCAGCGCGGCAGGCGCGCCGGGGCGGTGAGAGGGATCATATAACGGCTGGGCCCTGCCTCAGACCGGCTCATGGCTTGGCCGTGTCAGCAGTGATCGGCGGCATGCGCGCCCACCAGTAGTACATCACCCAGGTCTCGCCCGGCACATAGGCGGGCACCTGCGGCGGCTCCACCAGGCGCCAGGCGTCATACACCACCCGGTGGCTCGCCGCATACCACTGCGGGATGAGGTAGTGGCCCGCCACGATGATGCGCTCCAGCGCATGGCAGGCAGGCAGCAGCTCCTGCTCGCTCTTGGCGCTGGCCATCTTGGCAATCATCGCGTCGACGGCCGGGCTTTTAAGGCCAATGAAGTTGCCCGAGCTTTCCTGGTCCGCCGCCGCGCTGCCGAACAGTTCGGCATATTCCTGGCCTGGGATATTGGTGCCCGGGATGTTGACCGATATCAGGTCATAGTCGAACTTGTCGACCCGCTGCTGGTAGAGCGCATAATCGGCCACCCGCAGCCGCAGCTTGATGCCGAGCTTTTCCAGATTGCGCATCCAGGTCGATACGGTGCGCAAGCCGCCTTCGTTGCTGTCCAGAAACTCCAGCTCCAGCGCCTCGCCGTTGGCATTGCGCAGCACGCCGTTGGCGTCCACCTTCCAGCCGGCTTCGGCCAACAGCGCCTGCGCCTTGCGCAGGTTGTCGCGCAGGCTGCTGCCCTGGTCGGTACGTGGTGGGCTTTGTATCGGGCCCAAGGTGCCGGCGGGCAGGTCCTTCTCAAAAGGCTTGAGCAGGGCCAGCTCGGCGTCGCTCGGGCTGCCGTGGGTCTCACACACGGTATTGCCAAACAGGCCATGCACGCGCTCGTAGGCACCGTAGAACAGCTGGCGTTGCATCCACTCGTAGTCAAAGGCCAGGCCCAGCGCCTCGCGCACGCGCACATCCTGCAGCACCGGGCGGCGCAGGTTCAGAAAATAGCTCTGAAAACCGGACGGCAGCTTGTTGGCAAATTCCCCCTTGCGCAGCTCACCCCGGTCAAAGCGCTTGCCATACAGGCGCCGCGCCCAGTCACCGGCGCTGAAAAAGCGCATCACATCGAATTCACCGGCCTTGAGCGCCTCCAGCTTGGCGGTGTTGTCCTTGTAGATCTTGATCGTGATCCGGTCAAAATTGGCGCTGCCCACGCGCACCGGCAGGTCCTTGGCCCAGTAGCCGGGGTCGCGCACATAGGTGATGTCCCGGCCAAACACCACCGGGCCGATCTTGTAGGGGCCGCTGCCGATCGGCATATCGGTCACGATCTGGTCAAAGCGCTTGGGCTTGCCATCGGCGCCCAGGCCCCAGTCGCGGCTGAAGACCGGCAGGCTGCCCACGGTCAGCGGCAGATCGCGGTTGGGCTTCTTGAAGCGAAAGCGCACCGTGCGGTCATCGATGACATCGCAGCCTTCCACATCGGCCAGCAAGGTCTTGTAGCCGGGCGCAGTGTACTGGCTGATCAGCGCCTCGTAGCTGTGCTTCACGTCCTGCGCCAGCACCGGTTTGCCGTCGTGAAAGCGCGCCGCCTTGCGCATCTTGAACGTGGCGGACAGGCCATCGGCTGCCACATCGATGTCCTCGGCCAGCAGCCCGTAGCCGGTCGTCGTCTCGTCCAGGCTGGCGATCAGCAGGCTGTCAAACAGCATCTCGGTCAGATAGGCCGGGGGCGAACCTTTGATCGTGAAGGGGTTGTACTTGTCAAACGTGGAGTAGCGCAACGCGCTGACCAGCCGCAACTCTCCGCCCTTGGGCGCATCAGGATTGGCATAGGCAAAATGCTTGAAATCCGCCCCGTAGCGCGGCTCGCCCCAGAGGGCGTAGGCATGGTTGGCCCAGGCAGGTGCTGCCGCAGCAGCCCACAAAATCAGCGGAAGGCAGAATCGCATGCGACAATTCTGCCCTAGCTGGCCACCTGTGCAAGCGTTTACCCCCGAGAAACGCTCTGCCCCGGTGCCAGGTCTTTTTTGGCCATGCCTCATGGCCTGGAACTCATCAGGAGAAGAACAATGGGATTTCTGACCGGCAAGAAACTGCTGATCACGGGCGTGCTGTCCAACCGCTCCATCGCTTACGGCATCGCCAAGGCCTGCCACCAGCAAGGCGCCGAGCTGGCTTTCAGCTACGTGGGTGAACGCTTCAAGGACCGTATCAGCGAATTCGCTGCCGAGTTCGACTCCACGCTGGTGTTCGACTGCGATGTGGCCGATGACGCCCAGATCGAGAAGATGTTTGCCGACCTGGCGGGCACCTGGGGCAAGTTCGACGGCTTTGTGCACTCGATCGGCTTTGCACCGCGCGAAGCGATTGCCGGCAACTTCCTGGAGGGCCTGTCGCGCGAAGGCTTCCGCATTGCGCATGACATCAGCGCCTACAGCTTCCCGGCGCTGGCCAAGGCCGCCCTGCCCTACCTGAACGACAAGTCGTCGCTGCTGACCCTGTCCTACCTGGGTGCCCTGCGCTCCATCCCGAACTACAACACCATGGGCCTGGCCAAGGCGTCGCTCGAAGCCTCCGTGCGCTACCTGGCCGAGGCCGTGGGCCGCACCGAAGACGGCCGCGCGATCCGCGCCAACGGCATCTCCGCCGGCCCGATCAAGACCTTGGCCGCTTCGGGCATCAAGGACTTCGGCAAGCTGCTGGGCCGTGTGGCTGATGCCTCCCCGCTGCGCCGCAACGTGACCATCGAAGATGTGGGCAATGTCGCCGCCTTCCTGCTGAGCGATCTGGCCTCGGGCGTGACTGCCGAGATCACCTATGTGGACGGAGGCTTCAGCCAGACGGCAGGCCTGTCGGCCGACCAGGTCTAAGCCCTTCCGCTTGAACAAAAGCCCTGCAGGCTGGGAGCCTGCAGGGCTTTTTCATGTCCAGCCGCATTGTCTAGACGCTAAAACGGCGCAGCCGCAACGCATTGGCCAGCACAAACACACTCGACAGCGCCATCGCCCCCGCGGCAAACACCGGCGACAGCAGGGTGCCATTGATCGGGTACAGCAGGCCTGCGGCGACCGGGATCAGCGCCACGTTGTAGGCAAAGGCCCAGAACAGGTTCTGGTGGATATTGCGCATGGCGGCGCGCGAGAGCCCGATGGCGGTCACGACGCCGCGCAGGTCGCCGCCCATCAGCACCACATCGGCCGACTCGATCGCGATATCGGTGCCCGAGCCCACGGCAATACCCACATCGGCCTCGGCCAGCGCGGGCGCATCGTTGATGCCATCGCCCACATAGGCCAGCGCACCATGTGCGGTCCGCAGGCGTTTGACGGCCTCGACCTTGCCATCGGGCAACACCTCGGCCACCACCTCGTCAATGCCCAGCTGCTGGGCAATCGCCTCGCCGGTGCGGCGGTTGTCGCCGGTGATCATCGCCACCTTCAGCCCCATCGCATGCAGGCCCTCAATGGCGGCCCGTGTCGTCGGCTTGATCGGGTCGGCCACGGCAATCATGGCCGCCAACTGGCCATCGATGGCCGCATACAACGGCGTCTTGCCTTCGGCGCCCAGGCGGGCCGCCTCGTCGGCAAACACCGCCACACCGGCGCCCAGCTGCTGCATCATGCGGTCTGCGCCGACTTCCACCCGCGCGCTACCCACTTGGGCACGCACGCCAAATCCGGTCACCGATTCAAAGCCGGACAGCGGTGGCAGTTGCAGGCCTTCAGCCTGCGCGGCCTGCACAATGGCCTGCGCAATCGGGTGCTCGGACTGGCTCTCGACGGCTGCCACTGCCGCCAGCACGGCGGCGCGCTCAAAGCCGGGGGCCAGCACCAGGTCGGTCAGCGCGGGCCGGCCTTCGGTCAGGGTGCCGGTCTTGTCGACAGCCACCACCCGGGCGTCTTTCAGCAGCTGCAAGGCTTCGCCCTTGCGGAACAGCACGCCCAGTTGGGCGGCGCGGCCGGTGGCCACCATGATCGAGGTCGGCGTGGCCAGGCCCATTGCACAGGGGCAGGCAATGATCAGCACGGCCACCGCATTGACGAGAGCCAGACTCAGCGCCGGCGACGGGCCCAGCAGCAGCCAGAGCACAAAGGTCAGCAAGGCGGCGGCCATCACGGCGGGCACAAACCACATGGTCACCTTGTCCACCACCGCCTGGATCGGCAGCTTGCCGCCCTGGGCCTGCTCGACCATGCGGATGATCTGCGCCAGCACGGTGTTGCCACCCACCTCGGTGGCCTCCAGCGTCAACGCGCCCTTTTGGTTGATGGTGCCGCCCACCACCTGGGCGCCATGGGTCTTGTGCACCGGCACGGGCTCGCCGCTGATCATCGATTCATCGACATAGCTCTCGCCCCCGGTCACCCGGCCATCGACCGGAATGCGCTCGCCAGGACGCACCTGCACCGTGTCCCCGGGCTGCACCGCGTCAATGGCCAGTGACTGCCAATCGCCATCACGCAGCACCCAGGCCGTCTTGGCTTGCAGCTGCACCAGGCGCTTGATCGCCGCCGAGGTGTTGCCTTTGGCGCGCGCCTCCATCCAGCGGCCCAGCAGAATCAGCACCACGATCACCGCTGCCGCCTCGAAATAGACATGCACGGTGCCGGCCGGCAGGACGCCAGGCGCAAAGGTGGCCACCAGCGAGTAGAGGTAGGCCGACAAGGTTCCCACCGCCACCAGCGAATTCATATCCGGCGCAGCGCGCACGAGCGCGGGCAGCCCCAGGCGGTAAAAGCGGCGGCCCGGCCCTGCCAGCACCAGGCTGGTGAGCACCCATTGCAGCAGCCAGTTGCTCTGCTGCGGCAGCCATTGGCTCACCCAGTGGTGGAAGCCCGGCAGCATATGGCCGCCCATTTCCAACACAAATACCGGCGCAGCCAGCAGGGCTGCGATCCACAGATCACGCCACAGGCCTTGCTGTGCCTGCTGCTGGCGCTGGGTTTGCGCATCATGGGCATCGGCTGCCCCGCCAGCGTCTGCCACCTGCGGCAGGCTGCGGGCGGTATAGCCGGCCTTGGCCACGGCGGCCAGCAGTTGCTCAGCCTGCACGCCCGCCGTCAGCTGCACCATCGCGCGCTCGGTGGCCAGGTTCACGGCTGCGGTCTGCACGCCGGACACAGCCTTCAACGCCCGCTCGACGCGGCCCACGCACGAAGCACAGGTCATGCCCTCGATCTCCAGCTCCAGCGCATGCGCAGGCACCTTGTAGCCCGCTTTGTGCACCGCTGCCACGGCCTGTTCCAGCAGTTGGGCGGCGGGGGCCTGGTCGCCCAGTTGCAGGCTGGCCTGCTCGGTGGCCAGGTTGACATGGGCGCTCAGCACGCCAGGTACGGCCTGGAGCGCACGCTCGACACGGCCGACGCAGGAGGCGCAGGTCATGCCCTCGATCGGCAGTTGCAGCAGTGGGGTAGCAGAGGAGATGGTGGGGGCAGTCATGGCGGTTGTCTTTCTATCCATGGCAGCCACTTTAAAGATTGCCATGGTGTGAATGTCAAGCCCCTGCCAACAGCGGGTGCAAACGCAGCGGGGGCAGCGCGGGCAGCGCCGCCCGCCCCCTTACCAGTTGCTCTGGATCTTGCGCCGGCCTTCCTGCGGGAACGCGGGCTTTTGCGGCACATAGCCGCCAGGCTGCGGCTGGGGCGCGGCCTGGCTGCCCGCCGCTGCTGCGCCTGCGCGCGCACCCGAGCCTGGTGCAGCGGCGCCGGCCTGGGTCAGCCAGGTCACCACTTCCGAGCGGTCGGCACGGGTGGCAAAGTCGCTGGCGGTCAGACCTTGCTGGTTTTTCAGCTTGGGGTCGGCCCCCTCCTTGATCAGCAGTTGCACGGCGCTGCGCGTGCCATACTGCGCCGCCATCATCAACGGCGTGGTGCCATTGGGTGATGCGGCATCGATATAGGCATGGTGCTCCAGCAGCAGCGCCACCATCTGCAGGTCGGAGCCGTCTTCACTGGGAGCCGATACGGCATAGTGCAGCGGCGTCCAGCCCTCGCGGTTCACATCGGCACCCCGGGCAATCAAGGCCTTGGCCAGATCGACCTGGCCCTTGATGGCGGCCATCATCAGCGGTGTTTCGCCCTTGGCATTGGCCAGGTTCACGTTGGTTGCCGGCAGCGCAATCATGCCCTTGGCTGCGCGGTAGGAATCGAGCTTGAACGCCTGGGTCAGCCCCGTCTCGCCCTTCTCGCTCACGGTGTTGGGGTCAAAGCCGCGCTGCACCAGCGCCTCGATGCCCTTGGCATCGTCGCGGATGATGCGGGTGAAGAAATCGTCGTAGGAGCCCGCTTGCGCGACCGCGCAGGCGAGCGACAAGGCTGCGGCACAGGCCGCACGCAGCGCAGACAGGGAACGAGACTTGGGCTTCATGACAGCACTCCGCTGAACAATCGGTCGAAATTGCGGTTGGTGGCCTCGGCCACCGCTTCCACGCTGATGCCGCGCACCTCGGCAATCTGCGCGGCCACATGGGGCACGTAGGCAGGGATATTGGTCTTGCCGCGAAACGGAACCGGGGCCAGATAAGGGCTGTCGGTCTCGATCAGCAGGCGGTCCTCCGGCACAAAGGCCGCGACGTCGCGCAGATCCTGGGCCTTCTTGAAGGTGATGATGCCGGAGAACGAGATATAGAAGCCCAGATCCAGCGCTGCGCGCGCCACCTCCATGCTCTCGGTGAAGCAGTGGAACACGCCCCCTGCAGCATCAGCGCCACCGGTTTCGCCCTCTTCACGCAGCAGACGCAAGGTGTCGTCCGAAGCGCTGCGGGTGTGGATCACCAAAGGCTTGCGCACCTGCTGGGCCGCACGGATATGGGTGCGAAAGCGCTCACGCTGCCACTCCAGATCGGCAATCGTGCGGCCACCCTTGCGGTCTTCCATGCCGTAGTAATCCAGGCCGGTCTCCCCAATCGCCACCACCCGGGGCAACGCCGCGCGCTCGACCAGGTCCTGCACGCTGGGCTCGGCCAGCCCTTCGGTATCGGGGTGCACACCCACGCTGCACCAGAAGTTGTCATAGCGCATCGCCAGCGCATGCACGTCGGGAAACTCTTCCATCGTGCAGCTGATGCACAGCGCGCGGGTCACCCGGGCCTCGTCCATCTTGGCACGGATGGCCGGCAGGTCCTGGGCGAGCTCGGGAAAATTGAGGTGGCAGTGGGAGTCGGTGAACATCAATCGTCAACGCTGCAGACGAACGGAGCGCCGCAGTCCAAATACAAACAACTGCTGCCATTGTCCGCGCTCCGGCCCCGTGGCCGGTGGCTGCCACCGTAAAACCCTGTCAGCCCGGCTAAGAAATGCGGGTGGGACAGGGTCGAAGCTGCGTGCTTAGATCGTCTGCGTCGCGCGGTCGGCCTGCAAGGCGGTGCCCAAGATCTGTTCAATCTTGTAACGCAATTCGTCGGTTTTGGGGTCCTTGGGAAAGCGTACCCCGATGCCCTGGGTGCGGTTGCCGCTGGCGCCTGCCGGGGTCACCCAGCCGACCTTGCCGGCAATGGGGTAGCGCTGCGGGTCCTGCGGCAAGGTCAGCAACAGGTAGACATCATCGCCCAGCGCATAGTCCTTGGGCGTCGGTACGAAGATGCCGCCTTCCTTGAACAAGGGGATGTAGGCGGCGTACAGCGCGGCTTTTTCCTTGATGGCCAGTTGCAGCACACTGGGGCGCGCGCTGGCTGTGCCTGTTGCGGGAGTGGGACTGTTCATAGATTGCAAGGATAACCAAATTTTGCAAGCTCATCCCCTATGCCAGCGCAAAGAGCGGACAGAAAGCGGCGCTGTTACACCGCTGGCGGGCCCCGCTCAGCGGCGGGACTGCAGCACGCTGGCCGCCTGCGCCACCAGTGCCTCCAGCATCAGCCCCTGGTTGAAAGGGTGTGACGCCGTGCGCATCGACTGCGTCAACGCCTTGCTCCAGCGCGCCAATACGGCCAGTGTCGGAGGGGCCGGAAGATCAGCCGCCTCAAAAAACCGTGGCGTAGCCCCCACACGCAGCATCAGCAAATCATGGCAGAGCTTTTGCAAGGCATCGACCACCTCCGGCGCGGACAGGCTGGACAGCGCGCCGGGCTGGCCATTGGCCAGGTCCTTGGGCAGCTTCTTCCAGACCTGGGGCGAGCGGCCGGCCTCCATCTGTGCCAGTGCATCATCAGGGCGGCCACCCGCAGCCTGCAGCAGCGCATCGACCTGGTCGGCCGGCACATCCTGCGCGACCAGCCAGTTGCGCGCCGACGCCGTATCAGGCCACTGCATGGTGTGCGCCAGACAGCGGCTGCGTATCGTCGGCAGCAGCTGGTGCGCAGCCTCGGTCGCCAGCACAAAGCGGGCATCGCCTGGCGGCTCTTCCAAGGTTTTGAGCAGCGCGTTGGCGGTGACGGCATTCATCTTTTCTGCCGGGTACACCAGGACCGCCTTGCCCTTGCCCCGGCCGGAGGTGCGCTGGGTGAATTCCACCGCATCGCGCATGGCATCCACCCGGATTTCCTGGCTGGGCTTGCGCTTCTTGTCGTCAATGTCCGCCTGGGCTTTTTCCGGCAACGGCCAGCCCAGCGCCAGCATCTCGGTCTCGGGCATCAGCACACACAGGTCGGTATGGGCATGCACATCAATGGCATGGCAGCTGGCGCAGTGGCCGCAGGCCCCTTGCGGCGTCGGCGCATCGCAGAGCCAGGCACGTACCATGGCCATTGCAAGCGAAAACTGGCCCAGACCCGAGGGGCCTTGCAGCAACCAGGCATGGCCGCGCTGGGCCAGCAGCAGGTCGCGCTGCTGGGCGATCCAAGGTGCCAGAGGAGCGGGGGCGGCGGAGACAGCCTCAGCCGCAGCGGTGTTCTTGGCGGTGGCCATCTCAGCCCTCCTCCCGGCTGGCGCTCAGCCAGCCCCGGGCCTCGACGGCCTGGCGCACCGCCTGCCACACCGCCGGCTTGGGCTGGTGCGAATCGATGCGTGCAAACCTGCCGGGTTGCGCCAGCGCGCGCTCGGCATAACCGGCGGCCACGCGGGCAAAAAACTGCTGGGGTTCGGCCTCAAAACGGTCCGGGGCACGCGCGCCTGCCAGGCGCTCGGCGGCCACCTCGGTGGGCAGGTCAAACCATATCGTCAGGTCGGGCTGGCGCAGTGCGCCCTCGCCCAGCTCAGGCCGGGCCTGCACCATGTGCTCCAGCACCGACAGCACCTGCAGGTCAAAGCCACGCCCTGCGCCCTGGTAGGCAAAGGTGGCATCGGTAAAGCGGTCGCACAACACCACGTCGCCACGGGCCAGCGCGGGCTCAATCACCTGCTGCAGGTGGTCGCGCCGGCCGGCAAATACCAGCAAGGCCTCGGTCAGGGCATCCATGGGCTCCTGCAGGAACAGCGCGCGCAGCTTCTCGGCCAGCGGCGTGCCCCCGGGCTCCCGCGTGCTCACCACCCGGCGGCCGGCGGCCAAAAAGGCGTCGTGCAGGCCCTGGATATGCGAGGATTTGCCAGCGCCGTCAATGCCTTCAAAGCTGATGAACAGACCGCGCGAGGCAGCTGGGGAAGATACGGGAGAAGATGGAGTCATGCTGCGGCAGATTGTACGTGCCAGCCAGCCATCCGGACGGGATCAGCCCGCAGGATCCAGGTCCGTGTCGCCCGCCACACCGCGCTTGCGCGCCACCGCGTAGGCGGTCAGCACCTGGTGGGCCACCATATCGACACTGGGACGGGCGACGCCATCGCGGTCCACCCAGACCTTGGGCGTCAGGCTGCCCGACAGGCAGATGCTGTCGCCATCGCCCAGGCCCAGCAATGCGGCGACCGGGGCATCGTCGAAAGCGATGACGTTGACAATCAGCATCTCGCCATCGCCTGCACCGGCATTGGCACGCACCTTGGCCAGCGCGTAGGGCTTGCCGGTTTTACTGGTGCGCTCGACCGGCTGGCCCAGTATGCGCCCGGAAACCAATCCATCCATCATGCTTGCATCCCCCATTCAAGCCCTGCAGTTTAGCCGCTCGGGCCAGAGCCAAATGCAAGTCGGGCCCGCCGATCAGGGCTCGCGTGGCGGCATAGCCACCGGCTTCTCGCCCAGCGCATGGGCGGCGGGCCCCGCAGCAGGACTGCTGTCGATGACCTTGAAAGTCGGCAGCGGCGTTTTCCCCAGCACCCAGGCCATGCGCGAGCCCGCACCTACCAGCGCGCCCATCACCCAGAAGACCCCGCCGACACCGATGGCCGCCCCCGCCGCACCGAACATCAGCGGCATGCAGACGCTGGAGCCGTTGATCAGCATCAGCCGCAAGCCCACCGCCTCGCCATGGCGCTCTTCCGGAGTGATCTGGTGCAGCATGCTCATGGCCATCGGCTGCACGCTGCCCAGGCCGATGCCCAGCAAGGCCGAACAAAAGGCCATCGCCCAGGCATTGGGCATCAGTGGATAGACCGCGAAGATGGCGGCGGTCAGCACCATCGCGGCCATCACCACCGTCATCTCACGCAGATGGCGCGAGATGGCAGGCAGCAGCACCCGGATCACAAAGGCCGCCAGCGCGAACACGCCGAGCACGGCGCCGATCTCGGAGGCCGACAGCCCCCGGTCATGGCCCAGCAACGGCACGACAAAGGTGTGTACATCCCAGCAGGAGGCGACCAGCCAGTTGACGATCAGCAGGCGCCGGAAGGACTGCTCGCGCAGCAAATCCCAGGCATGGTGCGGCTGGCCATCGCTCTTGGGCGGCGCCGGCTCCATCTCCTGCGCGCTGCGCACGCACCACCAGGCGACCGCCGAGAACAGCGCCAGCACCGCAAACGCGATGCGGTAGGACAGGTTGTTGCCCGCCTGGCCGGTGGAGTGGTCGATGATCAGGCCCGTCACCATCGGGCCCAGAAAATTGGCAATCGCCGGGCCCAATGACAGCCAGCTGAAGATCTGGCGCAATTCGCTGGCCTCATGCGCGACGCGGCCGGCGTGGCGCTGCAGCGCAATAATGGAGATGCCGCAACCCGCGCCGGTCAGCAGCGCCGACAGGCACAGGACTTCAAAGCGGGGAAAGGCCACACCGATGGCGGTGCCGGCAAAGGCCAGCGCAATCGCCGCGAGCATCGGCTTCATGAAGCCATGCCGGTCGGCGTAGCGGCCTGCCGGCAGCGCCAGAAACACCTGGGTCAGCGCAAACAGACTGAGCAAGAACCCCACGGCGCCGGGGGTGTGGCCATCGCGCAGGGCCAGCAGCGGGGCTGCCAAACGCGTGCCTGTCATACAGGTATGGACGAAAAACTGGCCGATGATCAGCCGTATCAACTCGCGATTCACGCGTTCCCTTCAGCACCTTGGGCACTTGGCGCTTGCTTGGCCTGCATTGTCGGCTAAGAAAGGCTTGCCGCGCTGTCGCCTTCGTCCGTATCCGAGGTCAGAGGGCCCAACTCGCCGGCTGCAGGCGTCTCATGCACATGCGAGAGGCGCTTTTTGATCGCGCGGGTGCGCACATCGACCTGCTCGAACTTCTTGGCTGCCTGGTCCAGCGACTTGCGCGTGGCCTCGACCACCTCGCCAAACTTGTTGAACTCGGTCTTGACCTGGCCCAGCACCGCCCAGACCTCGGAGCTGCGCTTTTCGATGGCCAGCGTCTTGAAGCCCATTTGCAGGCTGTTGAGCATCGCTGCCAGGTTGGCGGGCCCCGAGACCATGACCCGGCAATCGTTTTGCACCGCCTCGACCAGGCCGGGCCGGCGCATCACCTCGGCAAACAGGCCCTCGGTGGGCAGGTAGAGCACCGCAAAATCGGTGGTGTTGGGCGGCGAGACGTACTTGCTGTAGATCTTCTTGGCCTCCAGGCGGATCGAGTTTTCAAAACCGATGCTGGCCGACTGGATCGCTGCCTTGTCCATGCTCTCCTGCGCATCCATCAGCCGCTGGTAGTGCTCCACCGGGTACTTGGAATCGATGGGCAGCCACACCGGCCTGTCGTCGCTGTGGCCCGGCAGGCGGATCGCGAACTCCACCATCTCGTCGCTGCCCGGCACGGTCTTGACGTTCCTGGCGTACTGCTGGGCGGTCAGCACGTTGTCGATGATCATGCCCAGCTGCAGCTCGCCCCAGGTGCCGCGCGATTTCACATTGGTCATCACGCGCTTGAGGTCGCCCACGCTGCCGGCCAGGGTCTGCATCTCGCCCAGGCCCTTGTGCACCTGCTCCAGCCGGTCGCTGACCAGCTTGAAGGATTCACCCAGGCGCTGCTCCAAGGTGGCATGCAGTTTTTCGTCCACCGTTTTGCGCATCTCTTCGAGCTTGCTGGCGTTGTCGCTCTGGATGCTGGCCAGCCGCTCATTGAGCGTACCGCGCAGCTGCTCGGCCTGCTGCTGGTTGGCCTGCAGCAGCTGCGCCAGCTGGCGCCCCACCCCATCCTGCATGCCGCTCAGGTGCGACTGCACATCGGTCTTGAGCGTGGTCAGGCTGTGGTGGTTGGCCCGGGTGAGTGCATCGACGCGCTGGGTCAGCGAGGTATCGAGCACCGACAGGCGCTGGTTGACGGCGGCATCGAGGTGGGCCAGGCGCTGCGCCAGCTGGGCCTCGAACCCGGCCAGTGCCTGGGCCAGTTCCTGGCGCCCCAGGCGGGATTCGGCCAGGCTTTGCGCCATGCGCGCCTCCAGCGATTCGCGGAACTCGCCCATCACGTCCTGGCTGCCCTGGTTCAGCTCGCGCAGCTGCAAAGTCAGGTGCTGCGACAGGTGGCTGAGCGCCCCTTCGCTGCGTGCCAGCGCCTGCACCGTCTGCTGCTGGTCCCGGGCCTGGCGCTCCTGCTGCTGCAGCCAGACCTCACCCAGATCGGCCTTGGGCCGGCGCAGCAGCATGACCAGCAGATTGGCCAGCACCGCCAACAACACCAAGGTCAGCAGCACCAGGCTGAGCAGCGACCGATCCAGATCCAGATTCACAAGCGTTCCCCGTGTTTGAGAAGACTTCAAAAATAATAGCTGCTTGCACCCGCCTGGTGGGCACAAACAGCCATGTTTATTGAAATATTTTGCGTTCAGGCAGCGCTGCGGCGGCTGTGCTCCAGGTGGTTGACGGGCGTGACCGGCGCCTGGCCGCCCAGGTAGGCGATCAGGTTGTCGGCCGCCAGCTGGGCCATGGCCCGGCGCGTGCCCATCGTGGCGCTGGCGATATGCGGGGTCAGCACCACATTGGACAGTGCCAGCAAATCCGGGTGCACCGCAGGCTCGCCCTCGAACACATCCAGGCCGGCGGCAGCAATGGTCTTGTTGGCCAGGGCCTTGGCCAGCGCCGCGTCGTCCACAATGCCGCCGCGCGCAATATTGGTCAGCGTCGCCGTGGGCTTCATGCTGGCGATCTCGGCCGCACCGATCGTGTGGTGGGCCTCTGGGGTGTAGGGCAGCACCAGCACCAGGTGGTCGGCGGTGCTGAGCAGCTCCTGCTTGCTCACATAGCGGGCCTTGCAATCGGCCTCCAGCTCGGGGCTCAGGCGCGAGCGGTTGTGGTAGACCACCTGCATGCCAAAGCCATGGGCACCACGCCGCGCAATGGCCTGGCCGATGCGGCCCATGCCCAGAATGCCCAGGGTGCTGCCATGTACCTCGGCACCGGCCAACAGGTCATAGCGCCAGTCCTTCCACTGTCCGGCGCGCAGAAAATGCTCGCTTTCGGTGATGCGGCGGGCAGTCGCCATCATCAACGCAAAGCCAAAATCGGCCGTGGTCTCGGTCAGCACATCGGGCGCATTCGTGCCCTGCACGCCAGCTGCCGTCATCGCGGCCACATCGAAGTTGTTGTAGCCCACGGCCATGTTGGCGCAGATCTGCAACTGCGGGCAGGCGGCCAGCAAAGCCGCATCGATGCGCTGCGAGCCGGTGGTCAGCACGCCATCGATGCCCTGCAGGCGCTCGGCCAGCTCGGTGGGCGACCAGGCGACATCGTCCTGGTTGGACTGGACCTCGAAGTGCTGCTCCAGCACAGTGACCACTTCAGGGGAGATGGCGCGGGCAATCAGAATTTTCGGGCGGGACATCGGCAGTTTCCTCGGGATTCAGCGGAACCAGATAAAAGTCATCACGACAAACAGCGGCACAAGAATGGCGCAGGACCAGGCCATGTAGCCAAAAAAGCTGGGCATGCGCACGCCGCGGCTTTCGGCAATGGCCTTGACCATCATATTGGGTGCGTTGCCGATATAGGTGTTCGCACCCATGAAAACAGCACCGGCCGAGATGGCGGCCAACGTGGTTGCCATCGAGGTCATCAGCACCTGGGGATCGCCCCCGGCGGTATTGAAGAACACCAAATAGGTGGGCGCATTGTCCAAAAAGCTGCTGAGCAGGCCGGCGGCCCAGAAGTACATCGCCGGGTCCGGCGAGCCATCGGGCCGGGTCACCGCACGCACCACCGCACCAAATGGCCCGTTGGCACCAGCCTGCAGCATTGCAATGACGGGGATGATGGTCAGAAAAATGCCGGCGAACAGCTTGGCCACTTCCTGCATCGGGCCCCAGTCGAACTGGTTGGCGGCATGCGCAGACGCAGGGGTGAGCTTGAAGGACAGCACGGCCACCGCAATCAGACCCAGATCACGCACGATGGATGGCAGACCAACGGCTACACCGGCAATGTCCCACTGCAGGTCGGACTTCCAGAAGCCGCTGAGCAGCACCAGGGCCACCACGGCGCCCAGCAGTACAAAATTGATCTTGCCCTCAAAGCCCAGGCTGTGGGTGTCGGGCGTCGGATCGGTGCGGGGCTTTTGCGCATCAAAGCGCAGCATGTAGCGGTCCAGCAGGTAGAAGATCACCAGCAGCGCACCGACCAGGAACAGGGTCTCGGCAAAGATGTGGCGCACGGTCCAGAAGAAATCGACGCCCTTCAAAAACCCCAGGAACAGCGGCGGATCGCCCAGCGGCGTGAGCGAGCCACCGGCGTTGGAGACGATGAAGATGAAGAACACGACCACATGCGCGCAACTGCGGCGGGCATCGTTGGCGCGGATCAGCGGCCGGATCAGCAGCATCGACGCCCCGGTGGTGCCCATGAAGCTGGCCAGCACCGCCCCAATGGCCAGGATGGCAGTGTTCAAGCCCGGTGAGCCATGCAGGTTGCCACGGATGTAGATGCCGCCCGAGACCGTGAACAAGGCGGTGAGCAAAATGACAAAGGGAATGTATTCAGCCACCAGCGCATGGGCCAGGCTGCCAGCGGCCAACCCCGGTCCGAAGACGGCAGCAAACGGCAGCAAAAAGGCCAGCGCCCAAAAAGCGGCGACCTTGCCAAAATGGTGGTGCCAGAAGTGGGGCAAAAACAGCGGCATCAGCGCAATCGACAGCAGAATGCCGGCAAAAGGGATGCCCCATAAAACAGAAAGATCAGCCCCATTGATCGTGGCCGCACTGGCCCAGCCCGGTACCAGCACCGCAGCCCCCACGGCCGCCCTGCCCCACGCCCCATACCGCTGCCCCACCTGCGCCATAAGCTGCTCCTTGTGTTTGTGCTTATTCCCCCATGCAGCCGTGCGCGCCTGGCAGACGGGTGCAGCCGGTGATTTTAGTCAGCGGCCATGCGCCAGGACCGGCTGCGGGTGACAGCCGCCCTCCCGATTAACCCGCACGTGCGGGGGCTGGTGCCACCCCTTGCGGCGGCATGTGCTGGCTGGGGGGCAGGTTGAACACCTGGCGCAGATAGGCCAGGTATTTTTCGTCGTCGCACATGCTCTTGCCGGGCGTGTCCGATATCTTGGCGACCGGCTGGCCATTGCAGCGGGTCATCTTGATGACGATCTGCAGCGGCTCGTAGCCGAGGTCATTGGTCAGGTTGGTGCCCACACCGAAGGCCAGCTGGCAGCGCCCCTGGAAGCGTTCGAACAGCGCAATGGTGCGCGGTATCGTCAGCGCATCGCTGAAGATCAAGATCTTGCTCAGCGGATCGACCTTGTGCAGCTTGTAATGGGCAATCAGCCGCTCACCCCAGCTGAACGGGTCGCCGCTGTCATGCCGCGCGCCGTCGAAGAGCTTGCAGAAGTACAGGTCGAAATCGCGCAGGAAGGCATCCATGCCATAGACATCGGACAGCGCAATGCCCAGATCGCCCCGGTATTCCTTGGCCCACATGTCAAAGCCATAGATCTGGCTTTCGCGCAGGCGCGGGCCCAGCGCCTGGCAGGCCTGCAGGTATTCATGGGCCATCGTGCCCAACGGGGTCAGGCCCAGTTGTTTGGCAAACAAGGTGTTGCTGGTGCCGGCCAGCTGGCCCCGGCGCTCGCCCGGCATCGCTGGATGTGTGGCCACGCCCAGGCCACCCACCAGGCTGCCCAGCACCTCGCGCTGCCAGCGATGGCTGAAACGCCGGCGCGTGCCATAGTCGGCGATCTTGAGCGCCTCCAGGCCCTGCCCACGCATGGCCTCGATCTTGCCCGCCAGGCGCCTGCGCCCCTCCGCCCAATCGGGCTCAGGCTGGGTGTTGCGAAAGTAAACCTCATTGACGATGGCCAGCACCGGGATCTCGAACAGCACGGTGTGCAGCCAGGGGCCGGTGATCGTGATATCGATCTCACCGCTGGGCAGCGGCATCACGCTGATGTATTTTTCCTTGAGCTGGTAGAGCCGCAGAAAATCGATGAAATCGCTTTTGATGAAGCGCAGCGACTGCAGATAGGCCAATTCGTCATCGGCAAAGCGCAGGCTGCACAGATGCTGGATTTCGGCGCGAATCTCGTCCACATACGGCGCCAGTTGCACGCCGGGGTTGCGGCAGCGGAACTTGTATTCCACCTGGGCTCCCGGAAACTGGTGCAGCACCACCTGCATCATCGTGAACTTGTACAGGTCGGTGTCCAGCAGACTTTGGATAATCATGGTTGGCAGCACAGGGTTGCGCGCCAACACGTGCAGCGGCCTATGTGGCTGCTACAGGCAGACGCCGTGTCTCGTATCCACAACCCAGCGCCTATTTCATAAGGTCGCAACAGCGGCAAGTGTAGGCGATTGACCGCCGCCCTGCTGTGAGGCAGGGCAAGGCATCCCCGCGGAGGCTTATCGCAGGCGCAGTCTGTCGAGCGCCAAGCGCGTGGCGTCTGGCAGCGCAACCGGGCGCCGGCTGCTGCGGTCCACATAGACATGGACAAAATGCCCGCAAGCGGCGCTTTGCGATGCACCGGCCACAAAAATCGCCAGCTCATAACGCACACTGCTTTTACCCAGATGCGCGACACGCACGCCAACATCGACATCCTGCGGATAGGACACTGGCGCAAAATAGTGGCATTGGGTCTCCACCACCAGGCCGATGCTGGTGCTCTTTTCCAGATCGAGCAGCCCATTGTCGATCAGCAAGCGGTTCACGGCCGTGTCGAACCAGCTGTAATAAACGACGTTGTTGACATGCCCATAGGCATCGTTATCCGCCCAACGGGTGGTTATGCGCACAAACTCGGCATAGGCCGACCGGGGCTGCGGCTGGGGACGCTCGGCGTGCTGCTGCGAAGAAGACATCTGGCCATCCTGGTCACGAAGTTCGCAGGCATTGTAGAACGTGTTTGCGATCTCTACGCGGCCGCGTTGGAGTGCAATCGGGATGAGTTCGAAGGGCAGGTCCGCAGCTTGCACCAGGGTGCAAGCAAGGGCCAGCGCGCAGAAATCGCCCCATTTCACTCCAACCCGTAGGGACAGGGGTTTTGCGGGTGCCCGACTAGGGGCGCCCGGCTAGGGCCGCCCGGGCAGGGGTGCCCGACTAGGGGCGGTCTGCGTCGTTGCAAATCCCCGCAATAGTGCGACTATTGCTGCGGTGTTGCGCGGCTGGGCGCCCCCCACGCCTCCCATCCCGCAAAACCGCTGTCGCGGCGCTAGGAGATCGTAAACACGTTCTTCGAGTGCCCGAACCCGCCGTCACCGCAGCGCGGCACTGTCGGAGACAGACCAGCACAGACGCTGCCATCGTGCTGTCACATACGGCGGCTACAACGTCAGAACAAGCAGGTTTGAGCCGATTGCCAGGCGATTAATTCGTTACCCCATCAACTAATTAAACAAAAGGTAAATGATTGAAATCAAAACAAAAGATTTTTTGCTGCACTGCACAAAAAAAGGCTTGCAAAACACCCGCAGATGCCCAACAATAGAGTCATTGTGCAGTGCAGCAATTCAAAGCAATGCACAAGCCTCCGGTACACAATGGGTGTCCGGACCGGTATTTTCACCACTTCTAACGAGACGGAGTATGAACATGGCATTGACCCCTGACCAAATCCTGGCTGCACACAAGGCGAATCTGGAAACCCTGCTGGGCCTGACCAACAAGGCCTTTGAAGGCGTGGAAAAGCTGGTGGAACTGAATGTGGCCGCTACCCGCGCTGCGCTGTCCGATGTCTCGGCCAACACCTCGGCCGTGCTCGATGCCAAGAGCGCCCAGGATCTGCTGAGCGTGCAAAGCGGTCTGCTGCAACCGATGGCCGAAAAAACTGCTGCCTACAGCCGCCATCTGTATGAAATCGCCGCTGCCACCAGCCTGGAGTTCAGCAAGGCGTTCGAAAACAAGGCCGTGGAAGCCCAGTCGAAGTTCAATGACTTTGTCGACACTGCTGCCAAGAACGCACCAGCCGGTTCCGAAAGTGCCGTTGCCGTGATGAAGACCGCTGTTGCCGCTGCCAACAACGCCTACGACTCCGTGCAAAAGGCCGTGAAGCAAGCCGGTGAAGTGGCCGAGACCAACTTCAACACGATCACCAACAACGCCGTCAAGGCTGCTGGTACCGTCAGCGCAGCGACCGCCAAGCGCCGCTGAACGGACGCTGGTTGTGGCCCAATACCCACAACTTAGCCTGGCAAAGGGCCAGCCCCTGGACAAAGCCAAGGGTAAACCCTAGAATACATAGATCGCACTGACATGGTCGGTGCACCCAGTTGTCTCCTTGGATCTTTTCGAAACCTGGTTTCTTGGATCCTTTTAAAGCCCGGCCTTGCCGGGCTTTTTTTTGTCTGTCCGGTGGCCAGCACGGCTGGCGCGCCATGAACAATGCATCACTTAATGGCAGCTGAATAAGCACAGACCCTGCACTGGATTAAATAGAAACAATTCTTGTTTCAATTAAGATCGCGTCTCCAACTTTACAGAGACGTTTTGCCCTATGCATTCTTTCAAAATCCTTGCACTGGCTTGCGCCATCACGGCAGGTGCTGCTGCACAAGCCCAGGAAGTGGTCAACTTGTACGCTGCCCGCCACTACGCGACGGATGAGGCGCTCTATAACAACTTCACAAAAGCGACCGGCATCAAGATCAACCGTGTGGACTCGGACGACGCAGGCATTGTGGCCCGCCTCAAGGCAGAAGGTGCCGCCTCCCCTGCCGATGTGGTGTTGATGGTGGACGCCGCCCGCCTCTACCGCGGCGAGAAGGACAACCTGTTCCTGCCGATCCGCTCGGCCAAGCTGGAGGACGTGATCCCTGCCAACCTGCGCGCCCAGCCCGAAGCCGATGGCGGCATCACCTGGTTCGGTCTGTCGACCCGTGCCCGTGTGATCGCCTACAACAAGGACAAGGTCAAGCTCGAGGATGTCGACAGCTATGAAAAGCTGGCCGACCCCAAGAACAAGGGCAAGATCTGCATCCGCTCGGCCTCGCACCCCTACAACCTGAGCCTGTTTGGCGCCGTCACCGAACACATCGGTGAGGCCAAGGCCCAGCAATGGCTGCAAGGTGTCAAGGACAATCTGGCACGCCCACCCAAAGGCGGTGACACCGACCAGATCAAGGCCGTTGCCGCTGGTGAATGCGATATCGCCGTCACCAACAGCTACTACTTCGCTCGCCTGATGCGTTCGAGCAATCCCGACGATGTCGCGATCACCAACAAGGTGAGCGTCGTGTTCCCGAACCAGAGCAGCTGGGGCACCCACCTGAACATCGCTGGTGGCGCAGTCGCCAAGTACAGCAAGAACAAGGACAACGCGGTCAAGTTCCTGGAGTACCTGGCCAGCCCGGAAGCCCAGACCTACTTCGCCAACGGCAACAACGAGTGGCCTGCAGCCAAGAACGTGCAGACCGACAACCCGGCGCTGAAGGCGATGACGCAGGACAAGCCGTTCAAGAGCGAGACCATCCCGATCAGCGCTGTGGGCAGCAACATGGCCAAGGTGCAGCAGATGCTGGACCGCGCCGGCTTCCAGTAAGCCGCGCACGCTGTCACGAAAAGCCCGCTCGCGGGCTTTTTTTGTGACTGCTCACCGCACTGGGCTCGGCTAAGATGCACCGATCCAACAACCGGGAGACATAGCGATGCAAATCGCCAAGAAGGTATTTATCGTCACAGGCGGCGCGTCAGGCCTGGGAGAAGGCACGGCCCGCATGCTCACCAATGAAGGCGCCACCGTCGTCATCGCCGACATGCAGGCAGACAAAGGCCAGGCGCTGGCCCAGCAGCTGGGCGGCGCATTTGTGCAATGCGATGTGTCGAATGCCGAACAGGCCCAGGCCGTCGTGGACAAGGCGGTATCGCTGGGCAAGCTGTTTGGCCTGGTCAACTGCGCAGGCATTGCCCCGGCTGAAAAGACCGTCGGCAAAAAAGGCGCGCATTCGTTGGAGTTGTTCAGCAAAACCATCACGGTCAACCTGATTGGCAGCTTCAACATGATCCGCCTCTGCGCCGAAGCGATGGCCCAGAATGCGCCCGAGCTCACTGGCGAGCGCGGTGTGCTGATCTCGACGGCCAGCGTGGCCGCCTATGACGGCCAGATCGGCCAGGCGGCCTATGCGGCTTCCAAAGGCGGCGTGGTCGGCATGACCTTGCCCATCGCCCGCGATCTGGCGCGCAGCGGCATCCGCAACATGACCATTGCCCCCGGCATCTTTGGCACCCCCATGCTCTTTGGCATGCCCCAGGAGGTGCAGGATGCGCTCGCCGCTGGCGTGCCCTTCCCCAGCCGCCTGGGTACCCCTGAGGACTACGCCAAGCTGGTCAAGCACATCATCGAGAACGATATGCTCAATGGCGAAGTGATCCGCCTCGATGGCGCCATCCGCCTGGCACCCAAGTAATACCAAGGCCCGCAGGCCTTGCGATGCAAAAAGCCGATCTGCGGGGCAACCCGGCGATCGGCTTTTTCTTGCACGCTGCACACGGGCAGCAGCAGCGATGAAAAAAGCCTTCTTGCCACAGGACAAGAAGGCTTTTGGAATCTGGCGGAGTGGACGGGACTCGAACCCGCGACCCCCGGCGTGACAGGCCGGTATTCTAACCAACTGAACTACCACTCCTGGCAGAAAGCTATGCTAGCCATGATGGCTACAAGTGCTTCAAACTTGGCGACCCTACGGGGATTCGAACCCCGGTACTCACCGTGAAAGGGTGATGTCCTAGGCC